>JBEVKW010000001.1:0-4063 GCA_040509495.1 Chitinophagaceae bacterium
TCCTGCTTCTCACTCCTGTTTGCGTTTGTTTGAAGATGATGCACAGTATTTATACAAATGGGCAGATGAGTGGAAGTTGAAAGGAACAGATAGCGTGGTGCTGAAAGGAACTCCGGTGATCGTATTCGGCGACTATCCCTTTGATGGTCCGAAACCATGGTTGAGCCTGGCAGGCAATGCACATTCACTTGATATAAAAGCGGCGGAACTGGAGGGATTGATGGGACAGCATAAGGACGAGATCATGGAAGCGCAGAAAAAGCGTGAGACGATGAAGTAAGAAAAGTAAGAAGCAGGAAATTTGAAATATTGACGCGGCCCTATCATGGGGCTGCGTTTTTTTTAGCGTAGCAGTATCGCAGAGAAAGCTTAGGTGCCGCAAAGAGCGTAACGGTTTACCCGCTGCGCTCTTTGCAGCACCTAAGCATGTTCTTCGTTATTTCCACGCCGGCCAATTCAGCGTTGGTATAAAGCTTATTTGGCGGCCACTCTCCAGATCGTTCCCGCAGAATCATCCGTAATCAGTATCGAACCATCTGCCAGGTTTGCAATGCAGACCGGTCTTCCATATACCTGGCTTTCCTTTTCATCAGCTATAAACCCTGTCAGAAAATCTTCCGGGGCTCCTGATGGTTTTCCATTGGAGAAAGGCACAAATACCACTTTATATCCGGAGAATTCAGACCTGTTCCAGGACCCATGCTGACCGACGAATACGCCATGCTGATATTTTGAAGGGAACTTTTTACCGGTGTAAAAAGCAAGTCCAAGAGATGCTGTATGCGATCCTACCGGAACGTCGGGAACCAGTGTTTTGCTGACCAGGTCGGGGCGCTCTCCTTTTCTTCTTGGATCTTCATGCTGTCCGAAGTAAGCATAAGGCCAGCCATAAAAAGCATTTTCTTTTACGCTGGTGATATAATCGGGAACGAGATCATCTCCCAGACCATCCCGTTCGTTCACTGCCGTCCATAATACATTAGTGCCGGGAGCCCAATCCATTCCTACCGGGTTGCGCAAACCTGCTGCGTAAACGCGTTCACCAGAGCCATCGGTATTTGTTTCAAGAATGTTAGCACGGCGACTTTCATGTTCGATACCGTGTTCGGCAACATTACTGCCAGAGCCTACAGAGATATACAGTTTGTTTTTTGCCTGGTTGGTAATGATATTACGTGTCCAGTGATTGTTGTATCCGCCGGCGGGAAGTTCAATGATCTTTTTGCCTTTACCGGGTGTTAGTGATTTCATGTCCGGTGTATAATCAAACATTACCACGCCATCTGTATTGGCAACATAAAAATGATTGTTAATGACCAGCATGCCGAATGGTTTGTTCAGTTCTGCGAGAAATACATCACGGCTTTCCGGTATACCGTCTTTGTTTGCATCGCGGAACAAGGTGATCCTGTTAGCGCTTTTACTGCCCGTGCTTGCTTCAGAAACGAAGATGTTCCCGTTGTCAGCAACATAGATCCAGCGAGGGTTTTCGAGTTTGTCTGCAAAACGTGTGACGGTAAACCCTGCGGGAGCGATTGGTGTTTTACCTTCCGGCCATCCGATAACACGACTGTTTCTTCTGACAGATGGAGTGGCGAAAGGAGCAGGGAGCGTGTCGTTTTTCGTAACGGGAACAGGTGACTGTTTTATGGATTCAAACCGCGCCTCTTTTTTTTGCAAAGCCATCAATGCGATGATGGCCAAAAATGAAGCGGAATAAAGGAACTTTTTCGACATGTAAATGATTGTTTGGTGAATGGATGGGAAGTAGAGCCAAACATAATGCCATACGCGAATGAACGCAAATGGCCGCGAATTAACGCGAATGGCTGCGAATGGCCGCTAATGAACACGAATGCAGTTCTCCATTGGACGGGTTCTCTCTGATGCGCACAAACATTAAAATATTCATTGATCCAGTCTCCAAAACGGACAGGTCAAGCTATAGAACGAGTTTTTTGGATAATCTATCGTCCTTTTCTGGTGGTGAGGAAAGGCGGTTTGTAGAGGATGAACTGAGAATGAATGGTTCGCGAAGCTCTAATCACCGGACAAACCCTGAAAGGATGATATTCCTGAACAACGCATTCGCGCAAATTCGCGGCCATTGGCGTTGATTCGCCATTCGCGTTAATTCGCGATTAGCGTTCACGAATTTGTAGTACCTTTGCACCCTTGAAATCCGCCTGTTAAAGCGGAACTTCAGGGAAATAATACATGAAGAATATTCGCAATTTTTGCATCATCGCTCACATCGATCACGGTAAATCGACCCTGGCAGACAGGCTGTTACAACAAACAAATACGATCAGCGACAGGGATATGATGGATCAGGTGCTGGATGATATGGACCTGGAACGTGAAAAAGGTATTACGATTAAAAGTCATGCGATTCAGATCAATTACAAGCATGCTGATAATAAGGAGTATGTTTTGAACCTGATCGATACTCCCGGTCACGTGGATTTCAGCTATGAGGTGAGCCGTGCGCTGGCTGCCTGTGAAGGTGCGTTGTTGCTGGTGGACGCTACACAAGGTATCCAGGCCCAGACGATCAGTAATCTATACCTGGCTATCGAGAACGACCTCGAGATCATTCCCGTGATCAACAAGATCGATATGGATGGCGCAATGATCGAAGAAGTGGAAGACCAGATCGTCGATCTGATCGGCTGCAAACGCGAAGATATCCTTCATGCCAGCGGCCGTACCGGTCTTGGCGTTGATAAAGTGCTTGACGCTATTGTTAACAGGATCCCGGCTCCCGAAGGAAACGAAGAAGCTCCGCTGCAGGCACTGATCTTTGACAGCGTATTCAACTCTTTCAGAGGGATCATCGTTTACTACAGGATCCTTAACGGAACGATCCGGAAAAATGATATCGTAAAATTTGTATCTACCGACCAGCAATATGGTGCTGATGAGATCGGCATCCTGAAGCTGAAGATGACTGAGCGCAAGGAAGTAAAAGCCGGCGACGTGGGATATATCATCACCGGTATCAAAAATGCGAAAGAAGTGAAAGTGGGTGATACCATCACACTGGCCGCAAATCCGACACCTGAGCAGATCAAAGGTTTTGAAGAAGTAAAACCAATGGTATTCGCGGGCATCTACCCGGTAAATACGGATGAGTTTGAAGAGTTGCGTGATTGCATGGATAAACTGCAATTGAACGACGCTTCACTCACTTACGAGCTGGAAACATCACAGGCCCTCGGCTTTGGTTTCCGCTGCGGATTTCTCGGAATGCTGCACATGGAGATCATCCAGGAACGCCTGGAACGTGAGTTTGATCAGACGGTGATCACTACCGTACCGAACGTAAGCTTTATCGCACATACAACCAAGGGCGAAACCGTCCAGGTGAATAACCCGACGGAATTTCCTGATCCGGTGAAAACCGAATCGATCGAAGAGCCTTTCATCAAAGCACAGATCATTACCAAGCCTGATTATATCGGTAACATCATGACCTTGTGCCTTGGTAAACGTGGCTTGCTGATCAATCAAAGCTATCTTACTCCGACAAGGGTAGAGTTGATCTTTGAGATGCCTTTGACAGAGATCGTGTTTGACTTTTATGATAAACTGAAATCACAAACCCGCGGATACGCATCATTCGACTATCATCCTATTGGCTATCGCGATAGTGATATCGTCAAAATGGATATCCTGTTGAACGGAGATAAAGTGGATGCACTGAGTGCGCTGATCCACCGTAGCCGTGCCCAGGATTTTGGCCGTAAACTTTGTGAAAAACTGAAAGAGTTGTTGCCGCGTCAGCAATTCCAGATTGCCATACAAGCTGCCGTGGGTGCAAAGGTTATTGCCCGGGAAAACATTTAAGTGATGCTTAAATACGTATGTGCAAAATGTTTGGGTGGTGATATCAGCCGTAAACGTAAACTTCTCGAAAAGCAGAAAGAAGGTAAGAAACGTATGAGACAGATCGGAAACGTGGAAGTACCGCAGGAAGCGTTTTTGGCAGTGTTGAAACTTGATGATTAGAATAGCGTAAAAGAATATTGCAAAAAGAGCTAAGTAAACGCAAAGAGCGCAA
>JBEVKW010000002.1:0-21667 GCA_040509495.1 Chitinophagaceae bacterium
ACGGTAGCCTGAAGGGGGAGATTTAGAGGGAGCCTTACGCCTTACCCAAAGATATTTTCCTCAACAAGCTGGCAAATGATATGCCCCGCCAGTATATGACTCTCCTGTATCCTCGGTGTATCAGTAGAAGGAATATTGATCAGCAGATCACTCACTGCTTTCAGTTGCCCACCTGTCAATCCCGTAAACCCGATCGTATACATTTCCTTCTCTTTCGCTTTTTCGAACGCACGAACGATATTCGTTGAATTGCCCGATGTGGAAAGCCCCAGCAACACATCCCCGGACTGGCCGATCCCATCGATCAGCCTTGCATAGATCAGGTCGAAACTATAATCATTCCCTACTGCCGTTAGATAAGAGGTATTGCAGTGCAATGCCTCCGCAGGCAGTGCTTTTCTATCTGTATAGAAACGCCCGGAGAATTCCGCCGCGAGATGCTGCGCGTCAGCAGCACTTCCACCATTTCCACAGAAGTAAACACGTTTACCCAGCCTAAATGCATCGGTGATCACTTCCACCGACTGCTGAATTGCGTGAAGCAGATCTTCATTTGCCAGCACCTGCTGTTTTACATCTATTGAAGCCTGAATAAGGTTTTTTATTTTGCTCATTGTAATGAAGTATTGAATCAGGATACAGGTTATATATATTAAAGATCAGATCGTCCAGGTCTTCAGACCATGTTTTACAAACTGATAGTTACGGTGTTTTCCGCCAAAACGCTCCAGCTTTTTGATCACATTATATTTTGTATTCGCCGGGCAGTAGAAGATCATGAACCCGCCGCCTCCGGCTCCGGAGATCTTCCCTCCCGTTGCACCGGCAGCTTTTGCCGTGGTGTAGATGTCTTCCATTAACGGATTGCTGATGCCTTCAGCCATTTGCTTTTTCTGCTGGAAACCGAAATCAAGGATCTCTCCTATCTGTGCGAGTTTTCCTTTCAGTAGAGCTTCCTTCATTTGCTGCGCCTGCTCTTTTAACTGGTGCATCGCATCAATAGAGCTTCCTTTTTTGTCGACAACGTTCTTGCTTTGCTTTTTGATGATCTCAGCAGATTCGCGGCTTGTGGACGTATAATAGAGCAACAGGTTATTCTCCAGCTCGAATAGATATTCCTGGCGGATGCGAAGCGGGTTCACGATCACCTTATCATCACCATAGAACTCCATGAAGTTCACACCGCCGAATGTTGCCGCGTACTGATCCTGCTTTCCTCCGGCCAGCTTCAGGTCATTCCGCTCTATATCGTAGGCGTAATGCGCCATATCGTATTCTCCAAGTGGAAGTTTCAGCATCTCTGTGAAGGCGCCGATGATGGCTACAACCAAGGTGGATGAAGTGCCCAGGCCGGAACCGGCAGGTGCATCCACGAATGTTGACAGGCGGAATCCTTTCTCCGGAATGCCGTAGTCTTTCTGAATGCGGTTGTAAACGCCTTTCAGCAGATCGAGCTTTCCGTTGATGGGTAAAGATGTGGCCCAGTCGTGCTCTTCCTGTTCATCACGATCCATTGCCTGGAGGATGATCTTGTTTTCGGGCAATAATTCTATCGTTGCATTTGCGTATAAAGACAGCGTAGCGTTGAGAATAGCTCCTCCATGCAGGTCGCTGTACGGACTTACATCTGTACCACCACCTGCTAGACCTATTCGTAATGGAGCTTTACTTCTGAATATCATTTTTGATGAATGCTTTTTTTGTGATACTTGCGTAATAGTAACGCGGCGAACGCGGCGATACGCAGTGGACGCGGCGGAAACAGCCATAGGAAAGTATTGTATTTCGCCGCGCTCGCCGCGTATCGTTGCGTTCGCCGCGTTCCACTAAGTCATTTCCCAGCCAGCTTCATTATCACCTCCGTTAACCTCGCCCAGCTATACTTCTCCTTCTCCCTGCGAAGATGCGGAATAAAGTAATCCTCGCCTAATTCATAGCACCGCAGGATCCCCGCGGCGATCGACGGCGCATCCGGCTCCACCACCAACCCGGAGACCTCATTCGGCACCAGTCTTGGCAAGCCTCCCACATTCGTCACCACCATCGGTTTGTCAAAATGATACGCCAATGGGGTTACGCCACTTTGGGTGGCATTCTTATAGGGCTGTATTACCGCATCGCCCGCGCAGAGATAGGTCTGCACTTCACTATCCGGGATAAATATCGTTTTTAAGATCAACTGATCTTCTATACCCAATTTGCTGATCTGTTCTTTATAGGGAGCATCATCCTCATAAAACTCTCCTGCCACTAATAACTTAATGCCGGATGCTTTGATGGACGGCTCCGCCATTGCTTCAAACAACAGATCAAGCCCTTTGTATTTCCGGATGAATCCAAAGAAAAGAATGATCTTCGCCTCAACCGGCAGATCGAGCTTCTTCCGCGCCGCTTCTTTTGAAATGATCGGCCCGAAATTATCATACAACGGATGCTCTACCAGCTGCGCCGGCTTTGTTTTTTCAAATACACGCAGGTCGGCCATCACCTTTTCACTCATCGTTACAAACGCATCAACACTCTTCACAAAATAACTGGTGAACGGCTTATCTCCCGGACGCTTTTCATGCGGGATGATATTGTCCGCAATACAAACGACCCGTGTATGTTTATTCTTTCTTACCCTGCGCAGAATAGTACCGAGTGCAGGCCCCATGAAGGGTAACCAGTAACGTACCACGATCACGTCTGGCTTCAGCTTCTTCAGCTTGTTCCCGACACGCAGCCAGTTCAGCGGATTGATGGAATTGATCGCAGAATGGATCTCCATTCCTTCCGGTGCCGGCTCATCGCTGTACTGCGTTGTTCCTGGAAAAAGAAAGCCCGGGTATTGTAAGGAAAAAGAGTAAATGGAACAGTTATGTCCCTGGTCATTGAACTCCTTTGCCAGCCGCTGGTTGAATGTAGCCAACCCGCCGCGCAAGGGATGTGCGGGACCTATGATCACGATCTTTGCCATTATAAACCCGCTTTGGTTTCTATGAGATAGGAATTGCGGCTTGCTGAATTTCTGGAGATCAGTTCACCCAGAAATCCTGCAAGGAAAAGCTGCACACCGATCAGCATTGCGGCAATTGCAAAATAGAAACCCGGTTTATTGGTCAGGGGATACTCGTAATTAATGAGCTTGGAGATGAACAGGTAAAGAGATACACCGGTTCCCAGTAAGAAAGACATCGTTCCCCAGAAGCCAAAGAAGTGCATTGGCCGTTTGCCGAATTTACCCATGAAGAAGATCGTCAGCAGATCCAGGAATCCATTTATAAAACGATCCCAGCCGAATTTGCTTACGCCGTATTTCCGTGGACGATGCTCCACCACTTTCTCTCCGATCTTCCGGAAGCCCGCCCATTTAGCCAGCACGGGTACATAGCGATGCATCTCTCCATACACTTCAATACTCTTCACCACTTTTCGTGAATAGGATTTGAGGCCGCAATTGAAGTCGTGCAGTATAATTCCGCTCATTTGTCTTGCTGCTGCGTTGAACAATTTGCTGGGAAGGTTCTTGGTGAACTTATTATCGTAGCGCTTCTTTTTCCATCCGCTGACGAGATCGAATTTATCTTCGATGATCATGCGGCGGAGTTCAGGGATCTCATCGGGACTGTCCTGCAGATCTGCATCCATGGTAATGATCACATCACCCTGTGCAGCGCGGAAGCCTTCATTTAATCCTGCAGATTTCCCATAGTTGCGCTGGAATTTGATCCCTTTGATGTGATGGTTCTTTGCACGGAGTTCCTCGATCACATTCCATGAATTATCCGTGCTTCCGTCGTCGACATAGATCACCTCGTAAGAGTATTGATGCTCCTGCATGACCCTTTCGATCCAGGCCGTCAGTTCCGGTAAGGATTCGTCTTCGTTCAGTAAAGGGATGACAACGGATATATCCATGCTATTGTTTCTTTCTGATTAATAAAATGCCGGCTCCTGCAAGGGTTACTGCTGATCCCAGCAACAGGTATTGAAAAACGGATGTCGATACCATTGAAGTGATATAGCCACTTCTCGCTGTTTCAATCATGGTGTCTATTTCCGCAGGTGTCCGGCTGGTCTCGGTCTTCACCAGTTCTTTCCGGTATTCTGCAAGATGTTCTTCTTTCAGGCCCGGGTTCATTTTGATAAAAATGCTCAGGTAAGTGATCATCACCAGCGCGATGATCACAAAGCACTTAAATCCCTGCTGGAAAATATCTCCAAATTTCCCGGTGTATTCTGGTGACCTTGAATAATCGATCAACGTCCATGCAATACCGCCGGCGAAAAGCAGCAGGCTGAGATACTGCAACCCCGAATTCATCGAAGCGTTCGTGTAATGCAAGACCGATGCCACAATCACCATCACGGCACCAGTGATCGCTCCTTTTACAAGCGGACTGATCTTCTTCATAATTACTGGTTAAGAACTGCCTTCCCCTTATGAACAATGCCAAGCACTTTACCTGTCAGTTCTTTATTGATGAACGGCGAATTTTTTGATTTTGATTGAATATCTTTTTCTGTCACTGTCCATCTCGCTTTCGGATCAAACAATGACAATGATGCTTTCTCTCCCTCACGAATGGATACCGCAGGTAATCCGAAGATGCGGCGTGGATTGATCGACAATAATTCCACCCACCGTGATACCGGCACAGAAGGCATCGCCGTTGTCAACACAGCAAAAGCCGTTTCCAGGCTGATCATACCATTCTTCGCATATTCAAACTCCAGCACCTTGCTGTCGTATTCATGCGGGAGGTGATGGGATGCGATGCAATCAACCGTTCCGTCTTCCACTGCTTTACGCAATGCATCGCGGTCAGTTGCTGTACGCAGCACAGGATTTATTTTCAGATTTGTATCATACGTGCTGAGATCTTCATCGGTAAAGAAAAGATGCGCAGGAGTCACTGAGCACGTAATATCGGTCTGTTCTTTCTTGCCTTTGCGGATCTGGTCCACCGAAGCGGCAGCACTTATACCCGTCAAATGCAAACGTGAACCGGCATAAGCCGTCAGTTTGATATCACGGGACAGGATCAGTTCTTCCGCCAACGCTGGTTTGCCGGGCAGACCGAGCCTGGTGGACATAATGCCTTCATGCATCAGTCCGTGCGAATTGATGCTTTTATCATCCGGCACCTGGATCAGGATCCCGTTGAATGCTTTGATGTACTGGAGGGCTTTTACGAGCAGTCCGGCTGATTGTACCGGGTTTGTGCCATCACTGAATGCCACGGCGCCGCTGTTCTTCATATCATACATTTCCGCCAGTTCCTTCCCTTCCGTGTTCCGGGTGATCGCCCCGATCGGGTGCACCGTCACCGGCAGGGAATGGCTTTTTTGTACAAGATATTCTACGTTGGCTTTGTTGTGGACGCAGGGATTGGTATTGGGGATCACGAGCACATCGGTGAACCCGCCGGCCGCCGCTGCTGCTGAGCCCGATTCGAGGGTTTCCTTGAACTCGTATCCAGGGTCGCCGAAATTGGCAAAAATATCTGCCCAACCTGGCGACACATGAAGGCCCGGGAGGTCAATCACCTGGTCAGCCTGCTCGCTCAACTGGGTGCCGATCGCCTTGATCACGCCGTCTGCAATAAAGATGTCTGCTGTTTGTCCGTCGAAGTTTGAAGCCGGGTCAGTTATCCGGGCTTGCTTAATGAGGATTTTCATTAAGGTGCGAAGATAAAGGTTGTTTTTGGTACGGAAAAATGCTAAAAAGCCTTACTTTTGCTCCCCGCATGATTGCTGAGCTTTTGAGAGCGAAGTGGTTAGACGGGATTCCCCATCTGAGCAGTTTCGGCTGTTTGGAGTCTTTTTCGGGACGTAGCGCAGCCCGGTAGCGCACTTGCATGGGGTGCAAGGGGTCGCTAGTTCGAATCTAGTCGTCCCGACTTAGAGAAAAGAGTCTTCAGTTTTGAAGGCTCTTTTTTTTATGTGGAGTAGGTAGCGTATCCCGACTGAGGTCGGGAGGGGCGCTAGTTTGAATCTAGTCGTCCCGACAGTTGAAAAGACTCTTGGTATCATCAAGGGACTTTTTTATTTCAGAATTTGCCAAGGGACGTAGCCCCGCCGATGGCTTTGAAAGATTATTTGCTACTCATTGTCGTTCGCACAAAGGCAATGATCTCCACGGCGGTGGTATGTGCAGGAAAATAAAACGACTTTTTCTCCCCCTTAATATACACGAACGTGGCAGGATATCCTTGCTCTATCCAACGTGGATCAAATTCCGGATTGATATCCCCAAAATTAGCTACCAGCCGGTCCGCGAGTGGGTTGCCAACGCCAAACAGCCGGTCAGCATATCGTTTCCGGGCGAGGCGAAAACTATCCTTGGGCGCAAGAGCGATTTGATAGACCGGGCCTTTATAGCCAAGTGCTTTGGACAACCCGAGTATATCCTCCACAGCATGATTGATATTGGCGAATACGAGTTTGACCGGTGAATCAGGAGGGAACGCACTGGCAATCGAAATGGTTTTTTCGTACTCGGCCGGGCTGAAACCCTGGTGCCAGAAATGTATGATCCTGATCCGGGAAGGGTGCGCTTCCAGGTCGCGGTGAATATCGGTCAGGCCTGTATGTATCTTGACAGGATAAGGCAAGGCCAGTGCAGAACGATCGCCCGACCGGAACAAGCCGTGGAGAGAGAGCGTATCGGCCATTTCTTTTACCCCTTGCGTATAATATTGTAAAGCCTTAGCGGCATCTGGTGCGGTGCCTTTCCCCAACTCATAACAGCGGCCAAGCTCACCATAGGCTGGCGCATACCCCTGCGCCGCCAGCTTGGAGAAAAGCTGAAACGCACTGTCATAACGGAGTGCTAATTGTGGTAGACCGGAGCTATGCAACTGCGCGATCCGGAATATGGCTTCCTGATCACCGGCGGTTGCACTTTGGCGGTAATACAGTAATGCCTTTGGATAGTCGGGACCGGTGCGCACAGTCAGGCGATAAGCCGTTTCTCCAGACAAGTACATGCCGCGATAAATATCACCGAGGATCCGGTACTGGATGGTGGCAGGCAGGGATTGCTGTTGTTGTAAGGCGATCTCTTCTTCCAGTAGCTTGATCACCGCTGCATCAGCGATAAACTCTAATCTCCGGTAGGGAAGGTTCATGGTGAGTTCCTTCATTATTTTAAGTAAGGGGTGAACGGCCATTCCATTTTTCCCTTTGACGGGAGTAGTCAGGCGGGACGCCATGAGTCGCTTCAGTTCCGGCTGCGTTTCCAGGAGGTAACCAAGAGTGGCGTAATCCCAGCGGCTGAGGATGCCGTTTACCAGTGTATCACAAAACCCCTGAAGGGCCGCCTCTGCACCAGGATCTTTATACTGGTAAGCGCGGAGAGCTTTTTTAAGTGCCGCCATATCGAGCGCTTCAACAGAGCGGTGCGCCACCACTTTTTGTAAAGCTATAAAGTGACCTCCGGCCGCTGCCTTTTTCAGCAGCACCCATGCCTCGCGATGTTCCGGGTCATCTTTCAATAATGCAACACCATTGTCATATTGCGCTCCGGGATGATTGAATTCGGAAGCCAGAGCATGCAAATCATAAATGGCATCCGTTTCTGTATAACCAGGAAAGGCGGCATACCTGAGTAGTCTTGGCTCATACCGAACCAGTGATGCCAACAGGTACTTTGCTTCCGGGTTGGTTGTTCTGTTTTTGTAAAGAAACTGCTGGGCATAAGTAGCGACACTTTTAAAATTTGCATCGATCAGTCGCTGTCGTTCCGCGGCTGCCCGCTCCATATTTTGAGTAAAGGCCTTTGCAATCAACGAGATCCTACCCCAATACTCCTTTTCATTCTTGTCGTGGATCATCTCATTCCGCTCATCCTGGGCAGCATCAGCGATCCGGTTATTGAGGTCATTTACAGAACCCTGACTGTAGGAGATGCTGACAGGAACGATGATTAATATAGCCGTGACAAGAACCAAAAAGAGGAAACGCATAGTGAGGATGGTTTACCTAAAGATAACAAGTTGTGGGGGTATGGCGGCTAAAGTTTGCTTCCAACCATTTTAGGTAGTATGGATCTGATATTTGAGACTTTATTTTTTTTTGAACGCCTTCGTCTTTTCTAATTTTTTCCGAGTTTAAGACTGAACATAGTACCAGAAATTTGGGCAAAGGATAAGGAGATTGCTTTTTTAATGGGAAGAGATATGAGTTCAACTTAGTGTCAAGTTTCTCTCGACGTGAAAACTGTCCTAATTGGGCTGCCAGCATAACCGTATTTATTACCCCAGATGAAACTTGACTGCGTAAATATTTTTTCACACGATCTTTATCAGTAATAAACAATCTTCCAAAAATTGCGGTCACTTGTCGGCGGAGAAAAGTATCGGTTTGCCAAATGTTTTCATATCTGGAGATGAAATTAAGTAACTCCTCAGGGTGGTTATACTTAGCCTTGAACCAAAGTACAGAATAAAAATGGGACGGCATTTTCTCAGTAAATGAAATTCTTAAAATGTGCTTTTCAAACTCGCCGAGAAAGTCTTTTGCTTGGATGTTATTGGGCACTTCCCACTCAGTCACAAGTTTGCAAAGTTGATACAAAGAAATATCATCAAAAACCTCAATGTCTTGTAATATCGACAAGACATTTTCTGCAGACTTGCTTTTGTACCCGACTTTTGTGAGATAGATTAGCAGGTTCGTTCTCAATCCGGGGTATTTCAAATATATGTCAGAAAGATCCTTTAGTAGCTGCATATTGCCAAACTTCCATAGCGTAGTAATATGGCGTTTTGCTATCTTATCCCAATACTTTGCTCTCTGATCTTTGAAGTGCTTTTTGAAACTTTTATATAAATCTGAAGAAGCCTTCTTAAAGCCTACATCCTCTTTTTTCAGCGTTTCGATGCTATCAATGAACCTGTTTGCTTCAATTTGAAAGTTGAAATATCCGTCTTTATCATCGTATATATTGGTTTTGGATAAGTTTAAAGCTAGCCCTCTAGATTTAAGCATATCGGAAACAATACTAATAGTATTAGTCGCATCTGATCGGGAGTCAACACCTATAACGATATCATCCATCCACCGGGTGAAATTATTTTTAGATTTCTGCTTAACTACCTCATCTAGCTCAAACAGAAATGAGTGTGCTAACAGCCTAATGCCTTCTATGTTTGTCGTCGGAAGCCCTCTGCCGGAGTAAGGAAGATAATCGGGCTTCCATGAAATTTCCTCAATTAATCTAAAGAGTAAGTCGATCAACACCTCGTCAATTTGAGCGTAACTGGTGAAAACCTTCCTCAGCTCTTTAATGTCTATGCTGTCGTAATAATTTGAGAGGTCGGTTACGACTATATATTTTTTCCCTTCGTTGAAATTATAGATCTTTTTTTGAAGATTCTTCCACTGTTGCCGGAATGTCAAGCCATATTCTTCGATTTCATGGGGGAATGCCATGTTGTGTTTATCCCGGCTATAGAATGCATTTTTCGACGGCTGCTTAGCCAGAATCTGGCTTGCAACATACTCGACCAATACTTGTAAGACAAGGGAGTCTGATGGTTGCGGAATGACCAGATGCCTGCAAATACCAAATTTTTTTTCAATTCTATAGATGAGAGGCTGCCCTACTTTGTATGAACCATTAAGTATTTCGTTCCTTATTGAAGCTGACCTTTCTTCGATGTTATAATTAAAATCGTAATGATCGAATAGATCTGTCAGATCAAGAGTTCGCAGTTGCTGACGTACTATTGTACGCCACGTCTCTGTAATTCTGGTTTTACTAAACACGCTGGTTAGAACTTCCTTCCGAAGCCGATTAAATCTTTCTGTCTACATTGCATCTCAAAATGGTGGATGCAAATATAAATAATTATTTTCATGTATTGATTTATGGGAGACGTTATTCATGTGTCGTTTGAAATGGCCTATCAAAAAGGTGAAGACTGGATAAATTATTATGAGCTTCACTGGCGGGAAACTTCAGATGGTATGTGGAAGTGTGTTGATGATGGGAGAGCTATGAACTTCTTTATGGCTAACAAGATAGGTTTAAAGCTCGATCAAGGAAACTTGCCCTCCAATGTCACACCTGATACAAAGTTTGAGCGGGACAGAGAAATTGGTGCGAGATTTCAGCACATTTACAAATGCTGTAAACGTGGTTATATTAAAGTGCCTATTCCAGAGGCTTAAGTTTTGCCATATGCAACCTCTATCTTCTGTTAACTCGGCTGTTCTGGATACGATAAAATTCAATCTCTATCTGATCACGTCTTAGCGCTAATGAAAAGTAGTCATTCAAAGCAAAACGATGCCGACCCTAAGAAAATTAA
This sequence comes from Chitinophagaceae bacterium, assembly GCA_040509495.1. Lineage (GTDB taxonomy): Bacteria > Bacteroidota > Bacteroidia > Chitinophagales > Chitinophagaceae > Terrimonas_A. Next base: position 10,302 of record JBEVKW010000002.1, read on the forward strand.
TTTCATTTTTTTAAAAATTTCGTCCCCCGTAAATGCGCTCTTAAAAATCTCAACCTTTCATCGCGCTCCTCCTCACTGCCATAAATAGAACTCCGCCCAAGCATTCTTCCAGCCTTATCACAGGCCGTATAATAATAGATATTATCAGCTTTTGGGATCTTACTACGCTCAGTATACAAATCAAATAGGTATTCATAACCGCAACATTCCTTTAAACTTTCAGAAGCCTTTTCGCAATCTTCCACTGTGCGAAGGAGTTCACCGATAAACAGGACATCGCCCTTACCAGCTACAATTAAAAAATAGTAGCCACAATCCTCCAGGTATACAGGAGAAAGTTTTAGCATAAAACTGATTTAGTTATTAAAAGATTTAGAGGTTAACGACATAGAAATTTCTATGCAGTGAGCTCTGGTTATTTACTTTGGAGGACTATATTGAGAATTATCCCCTATTCTGTCCCAATACTCGCAACATCTGCTGTCTCTTTGAGCAAACTAATACCTCGAACCCTCCCATTCTCCGTCAGATACATCTGGCTTGTTCCCAGCAGTTTTCCTTTTTCATCCTCTAACGTGAAATACAATTTTCCGTCACTGCTCTGCTCCCTGTTGTATGGGTATCATTTCGGCAACTGGATACAACTAGCGCGGCCTTTTTTTCGCAATCTTCAACACTCTTAAATTCTCTGCTGGTCAGAAGAATTTCCCGACTCTCTCCCTCCAGCTCAAAATAATAAGCGCCTTTGGCGATGGGTATTATAACGAACTTGCACATAGATGATGTTTAGCAATTAAAACTGAGATTTATCTTTTTTGAAAAATAAACGAACATGTCCAATTTCATCCATCAATTGGAATCGAAACATTACCCTCACTATTTTCAATACAGGCTAATCTCGCCTCCGGCATCCATCTTCACCTTCGCCTTATACGCATATTTTCGAACCATCGCTATCCCCGCGAACCTTTCTTTCTCATTCCTGTATATTCTACTGCTTCCAAGACATTCACCTTTCGTCGATACAAGTGAAAAAGTAGATCTGCCGCTAGAATGCAATTGGGTAACAAAATTTGACGGGCCCTGGCTATTCTTCATCATTATCTCCATGGCCGATTGACACTCCGGAAGGCTGGTGAAAAGGCAGCTCGTTAAAATGACTTTTCCTTTATTGCTAGGAAAAGCGAAGAAATAAAATGTTGCCAAAGGCTTAACAATATAAACTGGCACAGTATCTAATATAGATGATGTAATGGAGGGATTTTTTTAGCTGATACAGCCAAGAAAGCTCATGATTGTCACTAGGATCAGGCATAGCAGGCTAGATACAATCCATGAAAATCTTCTGGGTCTTCCCTGATTTTTTAATAACCTGAATGGCCTTTTCCATCTCCGCTACATTTGCAAACAACTCACTTACTCCTATCATAATACCATCATCTCCTTCAAATACAAAATACCATTTACCATCAGACGTATTGATCCGTTTGAACTTTTCATCATCCAATTTATGATCGGGAATGGAGCGAACACTCCTGTAAGCAAGCCGGGATTGTCATAACTTTCACTAGTAAGAATTACTTCACCCTTTTTCGATTCCATGATAAAGTAGTATCGATCACGCCTATTCCACTTGATGGTAAAAACAGCCATAAGCTGATAGATTATTAAAAAAATCCCTCCAAAACTCATTCCGAAACCCACCGATCGCCTCTGGCAAATAGTGACCATGCGTCGTCCCTATCGAAGCCTGGTTCTGATGACTCTCCCCAATACAAAAATTCCCACCATTATCCCTACCACTTTTGCATCATGCCAGTCTTCTACAATAAGAGCCATCATTATCAGGCTGGCAAGTATGACGGCTAGAACAATATGCTTACTCGTAATCATAAGACAGTTTTTTTACAACGTTGAAGAACTAAGATTTAGGCTTATCCGGTTTTTGCACTGATAGTTTTTTTCACAGACACAATTTAGATCTTACTGTTTAATGAATAAAAAAGCATACGAAAGATATTTCGTATCATTAACTGGGCATCTACAGCATTTATCTTCTGCCGAATTTATCAAGTCCCTGGGAAGGACCATCATCATCATCCATTAATGCATTGACCGGGAGGTAATCAACAATTATTTTTATAACATGCTTCCATCTTCTTAGCCAGGTTCTTAAATTGAAAGCGAGTTGCATCACCAACGTTGTGGCTATTACCCTGAGCGCCCAGATCGTTGCTGCATCAAATTTCCATGATGATGAAAAAAAGCAGATCAGCAAAAATGTAGCCGTGCCTCTGAATACAAAGGTGATGGCTGCCATGTTTCTGACCCTGTTGCGGTAATGACGAAGCATACTGGGAATACTAAAACCCTTCTGGGGACGGTTAAAAAATCGATAAACCAAAAGATCATGAATAACATAAAGTGAAAATCCTGTCACCATCAACAGGTTCATATAAAAACCCTTGCTGCCATTATCAAACCAAGTGTAATAGCTGATGATAAACAGTAAAAAGAAGCTGGTTTCCCATATCAATTGCTTTCGGATGCGCCTGAGCACGGGTTGATTGCGCGGACGGATCATGTCCCGCATCTCCGCTTGAGAGATTGCTGGCACTTCAATATCATTCCACATTTTTATCAGATCAGCATCTTCCATCACTTTTTATTTAAAATGTTCCTGATTTTTGTTTTGATCCTGTGTAAGACGACGCCGGTATGGCTTACAGTCATTTCCGTAACCTCTGCGATCTCCTCATAGCTCAGTTGCTCCATATATAACATGAAGATCGATTTCTCTTTATCGGTCAGGTATCGCATAGCCTCCAGCAAGTCGTTTCGCCTTTCCGTCCATTCATCTTCGTCTGCTGGCAACTCCTGTATGTCAAACAGGCGAACAATCTCTTTTTTCTTCTTGAACGTATCTGCGGCCGTATTGAATGCAATACGATGTATCCAGGTGCTGATATTTGATCTCCCTTCAAACGAATCACGCGACTTATACAGCTCAAACAGAATATCCTGGAACAGATCTCTGCGCTCCTCCGGACTGAACCGGTAAGACGTGCACAACTTGTGGATGATCCTCTTGTGCTGATCAATAAGCGTTAAAAATTCCGTTTCCGTCATTAGTGTCTTTTCGAATACAAATAATTCCCGTCGGCACTAGCTCCAGCCAGCCTGAATTTCCCTGGCTTATCGACTGTTATATCAAACTCAGATTTAGACCTAGACTCACCTCTATGTTAGTCTGGGAAAAAGCTAAAATATTACAGCACCTAAAAAATAAATTTTCCCGGGAGCTTACTTTGCCCTAAAAATCAAACAGGTGGAAGTACGGCGGTTGGGTAGCGGGTGATCCGTTTTCTGGGCGTGAAGATTAACAGCACATAAAATATGAATTTGCCGGAGCTATACGTAAAGTTTTTGTGAAAGAGATGCCTGATATAAGTTGTTCCACTTATTAAATTATCCAATACGATCAATCTTCCCTTCCCGCATCTAAGGAACCCAACAATAGTCAAGAGATGTGCGTAGTCTGTGACTACGTACCGGCTTCGTAGAAGCCGTCCGCTTCCAGATTTAAGAAGGTAGCTGTGAAGTCAGTACCAAAATGATGGTTAATTAAAAAAAGCAGATGACATCTGTCAGAAAGACTTCGATGGCAACTTGATTGTACGAATCTCTTGTCTCCGAATAACGTTTGATCTTATCCCAATAAAAACCCACGTCCATGAAATTATCGACGCGACTGGTAGTTCTATTCAAGAGTTGAAAAATGGAGTTTGCCGATCCTCGCAATAGCAGAACGTTATGTTCTGGAGGAAAAAAGCTGTCCAAAATCACCTTATAACGCAATTTTAGGCGAAAATATCAAGAACATCCCTATTTGCCTCTGTAAATCACCTTATAAGGCGTATTTAGGAAATGTATTCACAAAAATTAACTAAATTCACCCTAAAATCACCTTATAATGTCAATAAAGGACATAGGAACTGCTATAAACCAACGAAGAGAGGCACTGAAAATCCGGCAATACGACCTGGCAGAGCTTGCCCAGGTTAGCCTCAATACCGTGTACCGGCTTGAACGCGGCCTGGGAAATCCATCTCTGGATGTGCTGGAAAAAATAGCTGAGGTACTTGGAATGGAGTTACTGATAACAGTCAAACAACAGCATACATGAGGCAGGCTGCTGTCTATAGAAACCAAGAATTGGCAGGTATGCTTACGGAAGATGATCAAGGTCATTTTCAGTTTGAGTATGATCAGGCGTACTTCTCAAATCCCGGCAGACCGGCCGTCAGTCTAACCCTGCCCAAAACGCAGCAGCTGCATTCATGCGATTACCTGTTTCCCTTTTTCTTTAATATGCTTTCCGAAGGTGCCAACCGGAAACTCCAAAGCCGTTTACTGCAGATCGACGAAAAAGATCATTTCGGTATCCTCATGGCAACTGCCGGAGCAGATACCATTGGAGCTATCACCGCTAAACCTGTAAATCTATGATCATGAAACAGCAAGCACCCATACTACAATATTGTCCATCTTTATTGACAGAAGGTTTCGATACTTATAGTCCACCTGCCCGCCGGAGTTTATTTGCGGGCAGGACGGTCAGCCATATACTACCCTATGACGCCCCATGGAAAACAGACACAGACACCGACGCGTTCGCGGCGAATGCCAAACGGATCTCTTTATCCGGCGTTCAGGAGAAGTATTCATTGATACAGGTAAAAAACAAGCTTCGCTTGACGGAGGAAGGCGAACAGGGTACACATATACTTAAACCCATGCCTGTGCAGTTAAAACGGTCAAATGATGTACCGGCCAACGAGCAACTCACCATGCAGATCGCTGCACAGGTCTATCAGATCCAGACGGCAGCCTCAGGTCTGATATTTTTCGAGAATGGCGAACAGGCCTATATCACCCGGCGCTTTGACCTGAAGGAAGATGGCTCCAAAAAAGGAAAAGAGGACTTCGCCTCGTTAGCCGGAAAAACCTCCATGAATGCCGGAGCTGACTTTAAATACGAATCATCTTACGAGGCGATGGGCATACTGCTCAAAAAATATGTACCAGCTTATAGGGTCGAGGTCGAGAAATTTTTCTCGCTGATTGTTTTCAATTACCTCTTCTCTAATGGCGACGCGCATCTGAAGAATTTTGCCTTATTGGAAACAGAGTACGGCGATCATCAGTTGAGTCCGGCATACGACCTCGTGAATACCCGGCTGCACATTGACGATGCTGATTTTGGATTGCGAAAAGGACTGTTTGAAGACGAATATAAGTCCGACGCTTTCCAGGAACACGGTCATGCTGTAAAAGAAGATTTTTTGGAATTGAGCCGCCGGCTGGAAATGGATCAACAGAGAACCCAGCGACTGATAGCGCTCTTCGCTCAACATCAGCCAATGGTAGATGAGTTGGTAAACCGTTCTTTTTTGAGTAGCCGGGCGAAGGAATTATACCTCGCGCATTACCAAACCAGGCTGAAAAGCTTCAACGCGTAATACGTCCTGATGCGCTAACGACAAAGACCAGCTCTAATAACTCCACAAGATCATATAATGATTGCTGCGGCACGCCGCCGCGCTAAGCTCAATGCATTATGCAATTTACACATCCCTCTTCCCTCCTGCAATGAACCTTACAATTGTCGGGGGGTGTGCGTATGTCTCCGACTACGCACCGGTTTCGAAGAAACCGTCCGCTTGCAGATTTCAAGCTGTAGCGGTTTAATTTGGCGTGGAAAGAGTCCCTTAGCATTATAGACCCTCTTAAAATCCGCAAGAAAAATCAGTGGGTGATAGATAGGCCAACAACTGGATGACAACAGTAGCCGGCCGGCCTCGAAGCCGATGTGTAGTCGGAGACATACGCATAACCGTTGATTGTAGTTGCGTTCGTTTTTGTTGGGAAGAAACTACGGGTAACCGTGTATGCACAATGATTGAAAGTTGTTTAGTTCGTTATACGTAAGCAAGACTACGGACAACCTGGCATAAACAAAAGTCTAACTGGTTATTAGATAAAAGAATGTTTCAAAAACATAGATAAAGAAGTAATATTTTTTGAAGAATAAGATAAATTTAGTGCCCAAAAAATAACAACTAACGATGCCGCAACATAATTTCATCATTGACAAATTGACCAATAGTATTGAAGAAGTAAAGTCTGGAGAAAACTTTGAAACCGAAGTGTTATCGATTACCCAACAGGATTTAAAAACGCTACTCAAGAAAAATGGATGGCGTTTTAACTGGAGAACTGAATTCAAACAAGCGGGTCATAATCTATTTAAATTGGTAATAAAGAACAGCAAAACTATTCAGGGAATGATCAGTATTCAACCCTCGGATAATTACATTGAAATGCATCTCATAGAAGTTGCCAGGCACAATTTTGGTAAAACAAAAAAGTATGCCGGCGTTGCAGGAAATCTGGTAGCATTCGCTTGCCGGTCAAGTTTTGATCTTGGCTTTGACGGATTTGTGGCTTTTACTGCGAAAAGCCAATTGATTCCGCATTATGAAGAACAACTTGGAGCGAAAGTACTCATTCGCAATCGCATGAGTATTTCAGGCAGATCTGCGAAAAAATTAGTAAATTTGTATTATAAAAATTATCTGGATGGCAAATAAAAAACAATATTATGGATTGGATGATATAGGTTTTATCGGCACCCAGGATAGAACAAAGGCGCAGATAAAAAAGGATATGGAGGAGACGGCGAAATATATCAAAGCAAAAAAAACTGGTAAAGTGGCATCAATTCCTTCGAAGCCACGTTTATCCAAAGCGAAATGAATTTATCTATTGTAAGAAAGCCGCCAAACAGGTGGCTTTTTGCTTGTATCGTCTTCTGCGCGGATGGTTTATACGAAACCGTTGCGTAGTCAGAGACATTCCCGCAACGCTTAATAGTTAATTGTAGCGTTACAGGTAAATAAAACTAGCACCAAGCGTGGAATTACCAGTGCCCAAAGAGGAACAAGGACGATTATGATAAGTTTCATAAATTGAACTATAAAAATATAGCCAGTACGTGGAAATTGAGAGAATTATTGAGGATTTGGTCAATAGTAAGGTCAGCCAATTGAATAATTGGCAGGCAGTCCGCTGGGAAGGAGGACGCCTCTATTATGAGACAACAAAGATTGCTAACGAGATTTCCTGCTACCCGATCAATTTGCAAATTCTTTATTTGGAGAAATTGTTAGAGAATCGTTTTACGATTCAAGATAATTGGCCCGGTTCTGCACCTGACATTACTGCCGATTTTCAACATTGGATTAAAACAAGCATCACGAAGCTTAAGCTTCACCAACTTTCGTCATCTTCCTCGCCCACTAAGCCGTTGAAAAAGCGCATTCCGGTTAAAAGAACAGATCTTGCGAGACTGCAACAGGAGAATGGCTCAGAATGCCCTTTTTGCCAGAATATTGATGTCGCTCATTTTGAAGTGCATCATATCGATAACGACCCGTCGAATAATATATTTACAAATCTAATATTGCTCTGCCCCATCTGCCATTCTAAAATAACCAAAGGCGAAATTACGGAGGTAACTGTTCGAGATATTAAACTAAAACTTTCTATAAGGTGACAGTACCGTTCTCCTGAAATTGCCCGCGCTTTGATCTTAAAATAAGCTTATACTATTTTATATTTTTTTGCAATGCTCCATTGCAAAATTCAGCCTGCGGATATTCTTCGAAACTTTTTATATGATCCAAGTTTAACGCAGCAAACCTTTTCAAATCCAGTAACTCCGCCTGCAGATAAAAAATTTTCTTTCCGCATTTGCTATAGATTACTCGTTGCTCGACAGTTGCACTTTTGGCCAGCCTGTTTCTCTTTTTTCGAGGTTAGCGGTACGTGTTGGCATTTTTCGGGGAAAGCGCAGCACTTGAGAGTTTTTAGATTCGTTACAGATAGGTAAGACTACGAACAACTGTAAAGAATTGCTAATAACCAAGGTCTAGTTAAACGCCAATTCATTTAGCCGTTCTCTGACCGCCCTTTATAATTGAATGAAACTACCTTGATGCAAAAAACACTCACCCTCATAATGCCTAGCTACATCAACGCAGCATTTTGGAAAACCTGTGTTGAAGTGGATTCTTTCAAGAAGGAAGCCCACTCATCGTAGGAATTGAATCTTTTTTTCCTATAAAACACTTTCCCGTCATGTTTCTTCGCGCCTTCAAATAATGCTTTAGGCGAGTAAGTGTTTGCATCATCAACGCCAAGATAAAAATGAATAGCAGACCACAAAACTAGAGCAGCTTTTTCCATTGGTTTTTGGGTCTGTAACACTTGTAGTAAATGCAAGGCAGAACCTTGTGTATCTCCGGAACCATAATTCTCTTGCCCTGCTTCTAACCGAGCCCAGTAATATATGATTCGTGATTTTGTTTCTTCATCAGAAACTTTTCTTACAGTCTCCCCAAGAATCCATCTAGCAGTAAATGGCTCCGGATCTAAAACACTGCCCAAATTATTATTTGCTACTTCAATTTTTGCAAAGAATATTGCAAGATGACCACTTGTATCTAACGGGAAAGCTTCTCGCAATATCCATCGTGCCGAATATATTACAGGCTCAATTATTTCCCCCAAATTATTAAGTTTAACTTCTACTTTGGCCCAAGTAAGAGAAACAACTATATCTTTTTTATGTCTCCAATGCTCGCGTAACAACCACCGAGCGGAGTATTTCATGTTAAAGCTTAAATCTCCGAAATTTTTCTGCATTATTTCAATATTAGCCCAAAACGCATAAGCGTCTACACTAGGAGCTTTTTCGCTTGTAATTTTCAAAAGCCACCTTACCGAAAACTCAGGTTGAAAATCCACATCACCAATATTCTTGCATTTTCCTTCTAGCTTAGCCCATGCGAGACAGACTCTGGGGTCAAGTGAGCTAGTAAAACTGCGATAGAATAGCCATCTAGCTGAAAAAGTTTCTTCAAAATTAAGGTCTCCGATATTTTCTTGCTCAGCTTCGATAAGAGCCCATTTATACAAAAAAACATTGTTTGTGCTATGGAATCTAAAAGTTTCCCTGCAAATCCATCTTATTGAATTTTCTTCTGTAAAATCCCCAACACTGCCATGCTTGAGTTCTAAATTAAGCCACCTAGAAAAGATCCCAAGTATTCTCGGCTGCATTTCTGAAGCTTTTTTTAAGAGCCAGCGAGCAGAATAATTTAGATAGTCGCCAGGCTCGCCAGTAGCGATTAAGTCATCAATAAACACTAAATGAGATTTAAAAAAGTGCCTATATGCTAACGATCTTTTTAGTAGCTCAACCGCAACATCAGACAATCCTAGTTTCCTCACGAAAGGAGGAATACGCTCAATTATATTTAGTGAGATTTTCCCACCAATTAAAGTTGCTTCGTGTATAACAGCCGCATAAACATCTAGAAGTGGTAATATCGAAAAGTCAGATAATATCAGAGTCTTAAAATAGATTTCCGCTATCAGGGGATTTCTAGTATGAATAAACTTGTTAGCGTCCTGTTGAAAAAAAGCCTCACCCATTAAGTTTTTCTTTATTTGATAAAACTCTTGCGGATTTATTTCCATCAATTTGAGAAGTAAATATTGAGAACAGTATATAGCCTTACTTCTATTTCCATTTAAGATTTCTACTCCTACAACAAAGCAAATTGCCCTCAATGTTTTATATCCATTCTCCCATTTATTAATGTTATTGATCACATCCAATACATAATATTCAAATTTTTGGCCTTTAGTTGCAAAAATCATTGTGGCAAGTAAAAAAGCTCTGTCAGATTCTTGCCTCATTTTTTTCTCAAAAGAATCTCTGACTTCAGGGTGCAGCACGCCCTCTTTCTTCAGCAAGTTTCCGAGCAAAAGAATTTCTTGCTGACTTAAAGGTTTTAAGACAAATTCATTTTTACCAATTAATAGTTGTAAGTCTTTGAAATTCCTTGACACATCCAAATATCGGATCCATTCATTTCGGCGACTAGCAAGCAACAATTTGATATTGTGTCTTAATTTTATTTTTTGAATAAACTCTAATAAATTATCGATATAATTAACTTGATCAATTATCAAAAGGTAATTTCTGTTTTTGTCAAATTGAATATCCAGAATATCAATATTAGAGACTCCATCGAAAGAATAATATACTTCTATTTTTTTATCAAAATAGTACATCCCCAGTTGCATCAGTAATGTACTTTTCCCTTCTCCACCAGCCCCAGTGACTAACGCGATTCTTTCACTATCGAGTGCTTGTACTATTTGCTGAAACACGTCTCGTTGGAAAGTGTACTTTCTAATGATACTCCATACAGGTGATTCGCCCGAATAGTATTGAGTAAAATATTGGTTTTTCTTGTCTCGCAAGTCTTCCAAAGAAAGTTTCTTGAAGTTTGTGTTCAGTTCAATACGTTTCTTTGTATTCCCAATAAATGTATTAAAAGAAGTTTCAAAATTGTTCTTAAAAAGATTATTATCAAGGTTATCTTTTAAGAATCGTTCTATCTCAAAGTCATCAAATAGATGATATGCGAGTAATAGCCCGTTCGAATTTTTGATAAGCCCATCCAACTTTTCTTGAAGTTTGGAAGAATAGTTTATGGAGTAAAATCCATAGAATACATTACAGTTGTGCGCTATTATTCTATCCAAAATATCTTTTTCAATTGATATGCCTATTGACTGAGAAAGATAGAATTTACAACTCACTAAAATTCGGCAGGTTATCAAGCCCTGTTCGCTTTCGACCTTATCCTCAATAATTAGATCGGCGCCTCCATCTTGCCCAACTGCTGCACGTTGGATGATTCTTGCGCCTCTTTCACAGAAAAAAGCTTCGGCGAATTGTTCCCACCGATGGGCAGTGTTGATTTCAGAATAGTCTAACATTTTTGAGTGATAATTTAACAAATAGAAAGTGGCCTCAATTTGGTAGGTTCGGAACTACGATCTTTAATTTTGTTTAATCCCAATCCGCTCACAGAGAAAGAATACTATTTTTTTAAGTATCCTTATTAGCAAGCTGCTGGCATATTTCTAAAGAAGCAGCCCTTTATCAACGCAGTTTTATTTTCGGAATAGCTCTCCATTCGATTCAATTAAATTCCTTATATCCACTTTTAAGAGAAGTGATATTTCATAAAGCACCTCTAAAGTAGTCTGCTTTTTATTTGACACCCATCTCGAGATCATGCTTTCGGTATAGCCAAGTTCTTCCGCCAACCATCGACTGGTTTTATCTTTTTCAGCTAGCACAACCTTCAATCTATTGATTTTTCTTTCTACCATTCAGTGTTCTTTCTGCACTGAAAGTTAATTACTTGCGATATCAATAA
>JBEVKW010000003.1:0-14529 GCA_040509495.1 Chitinophagaceae bacterium
CTTCTTTGCTTTTATAAGTTTGCGAAACGCGGTAGCGCGGTGATCGAGTTCCTACAACTTGATCCTGTTATTCTGCCGCTCAACATCCGCCATTCGCTGGGAAGGATCAATCTCAGCGAGTGCAAGTTCAGAAAGCTTTCTGTCGCTTTCAATCACATATGTTTCACTGGTCCATTTCCATGCAGGATATACTGTTCGCTTAGTACTATCCTCGGCAGGTTTCTCCCCATACATCAGATCAAGGGGAATATAATGCACTTCAGAGGTTCCGTCTTTGAAAGTGAGTTGAAGATCGATGGGCATCGGCATCATACCAACGCGTTTCATTCTGATCTTTGTTTTGCCTTTGTCTTCCCACAAACTGTCAAATGCGTAATCGATAGTTTTGGTGGAATTAACCCAGTACTCTTTGTACCAGTCCAGTTCAATGCCACTCTGCTTTTCCGAAAGCCTGATAAAATCAGCAGCATTCGGATGTTTGAACCGCCATTGTTTGTAGTACTCGAGCAGGATCTTATCACGCGTGGCCGCGCCAACGATATAACCCAACTGCTCCATGAACACTGCTCCTTTCTGGTATGCCGCAGCTGAATAGGCACTGTTTGTATTGAAGTGGTCTGCATGTGTGGTCAGCGGTTCTTCCTTACCGCCTTTCACCAGCGAGAAATAGCCCCTGTAGCTTCCTTCCTGCGCAAAGCCAGGCTTTGGAGCAAGGAATGATTGAATGCGGCTGGATGCGTAGGTGGTAAACCCTTCGTCCATCCATGCGTATAAGGACTCATTGGTTCCCATCAGCCCCTGGTACCAGTTGTGCATCCATTCGTGCAACCATGCGCCGGGGCTTGCCAGCAACGTAGCCATCGGGTATTCCATCCCTCCGTCTCCGCCGTGGATAAACGAATATTGTTTGTAGGGATACGCTCCGAATGTTTTCTCAATAAATGGCAGGGCCTTTTCCGCATCTTCAAGAATTTTTTCCCATGCGGCTGCTTTAGCATCGTCTTGTTTATACAGCAGGTGAAGGTCAAGATCATTCCTGATCTTTTTCCTTACGTGTTTGAATTGAGGATCTGCTGCCCACATAAAGTCGTGCACATTTGGCGCGAGAAATTTCCAGGTAAGCTTATCTCCTGTCGGCGCCATGATGCGTGCGCCTTCTGCTTCATATCCGTGACCAACCTGGTTTGGGTTCTGTATATAACCTGTGCCACCCAGTATATAGTTTTTATCGATCGTAATGTTCACTTCATAATCGCCCCAAACTCCATAAAATTCCCGGGCAATATATGGTGTGGGATGCCAGCCTTCATAATCGTATTCGCAAAGCTTAGGATACCACTGGCTCATTGAGTACCGGACTTTGGTGGTCGGATTGTCGCGGCCGCTCCGACGGATCTGCAGCGGCACCTGCCCTTCAAACTCCATGTCGAATACAACCTTAGCTTTAGGAAGGATCGGCTTGTCCAGCTTTACCTCAAGAATGGTTTCCAATACTTCGTATTGCTGTGCTTTACCATTCATTTTTAACGACAGGATCTTCTGGTATCCGATTTCATCGGGTTTAAGATTAGCGATCCGGTCTTTGACACGGTCATCCCAATCAACACCTCTGCCGGTAGGGATGGTTCCCTGCCTGCGGCTTCGTGTGTCCATCATGCTTCCCGGCTGGAATGCATTAAAATAAAGATGGTAAAATACCCGGGTAAGTGTGTCTGGCGAATTGTTGGTGTACTCAAGCTTTTGCTTGCCCTTGAATTGATTGTTCTGAACGTTCATATCAACGTCCATCAGGTACTTCACCCGCTGCTGCCAACGATCGGGCTGTGCGAATGCCATAGCCGCAATGGAAGTGTAAAAGAGTGTGAGCGCAATTTTTTTCATGTACTAATCAGTTTATGAAATATGAGCTAAAGCGTTAAAATTCGGGATTGTAATTTAGATTAAAAAGAATTTTATTCTTAAAAATACTATCGCGGTACCTGCAGAAGAAACTGCCGGTACCGCGATATATTTTTCCTGCATTTTGCCGGAAAGCACGTTATAAGGTGATAGACTCGCGCAGCAACCGCCCTTTAGGGTTAAACACGAGATATTTTTTCTCCACCCCGCTTTTCTTTGCCTTTAAGCGGTACTGCGTAAGGTTTCCCGGGAGATACATAACTGTTACGTCTTCCACTTCCCGGTCGGCATACTTGCTTTTTTCAAAACCATCTTTTACTTCCTGGGGAAGCGCATCAAATGTGGAAGGCTTGAGCGTCTCTTTCCAGATCCCTTTATTGGTATACGAGGCTGTCATCGGCTCGCCATTCATTTCAAAACGCACATCCACGCTCACGATCTGATCTTTGAACTCAATATTCGACGCTTCGCGGTATTGATTTGCAAACGTCTCTTCAACTGCCTTGGGTATCTTACGGATCTGTGAAAAAACGGGAATGCTTGCACAAAGAATAATAACAACGCCAGTCAGTAGTAACTTTTTCATGATGATAATCTGTTGGTGATATAAAAACTTGTCCTTTCTTAAAAAATTAAAAAACTGTACCAGATGTTGATACAGGTGTCAAATTTCGGAAGTATTAACAGGAAAGAAAGGGTTTGGGGGCGGTTTTAACTTTACAAAAACTTAAAACCCGAAATCATTCAGCCTCACATCGTCGATGTTGTAGACCATACGAATGCTTTGAGTCTTTAGCGTTTGACTGAGCTAAAAAAACTCCTGATAGCATGGCTTGAAGAGATCAGGCAGGGCGCAACTTCGGGCAGACATCGCACTGTCACTATTCCACTCCTGCCAGGACGATCACGATCTCCCCCTTCACGGGCTTTTCCCTGAAGTAAGCCGCCAGGTCAGCCAGCGTACCCCGCTTATTTTCTTCGAACATTTTTGTCAGTTCACGGCTTACGCTGCAAAGCCTGTCGGGACCAAAATACGTCGCGAACTCCTCCAGCGTTTTCACCAGCCGCATAGGGGATTCGTAAAAGATCATTGTCCGCTCTTCCGTTGCAAGTTGCTTCAGCAAAGTCTGCCGTCCTTTTTTTATCGGGAGAAATCCTTCAAATACAAAACGGTTGGAAGGTATGCCGCTGTTCACCAGTGCCGGAACAAAGGCTGTTGCGCCCGGAAGACATTCAACTTTAACACCGTTCTTTATACATTCCCGCACGAGCAGGAAAGCGGGATCAGAGATCCCCGGCGTACCGGCATCGGTTACCACGGCCATTTTCTTGCCTTCCAGCAACTGGCTTACAAGATGCTGCAGTACTTTATGTTCATTATGCTGATGATACGGCGAAAGAGGCCTGGTGATCTGGTAATGATTCAGAAGATGGGAAGTATTGCGGGTGTCCTCAGCCAGGATCAGGTCCACTTCTTTCAGTATCTCCAGCGCGCGGAGGGTAATATCTTTCAAATTACCGATCGGAGTGGGAACCAGGTAAAGCATAAATCAGAAGTAAAAAGTAAAAATTCAAGAGTAAAAAGGGCGACGCTTCAGCGGATATCCTTTTTACTGTTGAATTTTTACTTTTGAATTGTATTGTTCTAGTTAACAGTAATCTCAAAGTATTCCATCACCTGGTTAGAAAGCAGTTTTTTGCTGGCTTCTTCTGCTACCGCTTTTGCTTTTTCAGGAGAATCAGCATTCACACGCAGGGTGATATTTTTTCCAACACGCACATCTTCAACACCACTTAGTCCCAGGTTCTCCAACCCGCCCATTACGGCTTTACCCTGGGGGTCCAATAACTCTTTTAGCGGCATTACTTTGATCTGCACTGTATATGTCATGATAATTTTTTTATGAAGAGCAAAGATACAAGAACGTAGGAGATGAAAATAACGGGAGCGGCTAACCAGCCTAAAAAAATGACGCTAAGTACGGCGATCAGCAGCAAAATGTAGCGGTGGATATTATTCTGCACGCTAAAATCCCGGAATTTAAAGCTCATAATGGGCAATGAAGACACCATCAGGATACTGAGGCCAATGATATGTGTGATAATAAACACTTTACTTAACAGCAGGTCTCTTACCCATTCCATGTCTGTTTTCCAGTAAAGGATCGGTAAAGAAGCGATCACCAGGCCTACTGCCGGGGTTGGTACGCCTTTGAAATTATGCGATTGCGAGCTATCAAGGTTGAATTTCGCGAGGCGATAAGCCGCCGCGGCCGGCAAAATAAACGCCAGTGCAGGCCAGATAAACGGTGTATCCAACCCGGTTTCGCCCTGGGCAAAGCTCAAACGCAGCATCTGGTAAAGGATCATACCCGGAGCAACACCGAAACTTACCACGTCAGCCAGTGAATCCAGTTGTTTGCCCATGGGAGAATCAACCTTGAACAGGCGCGCCATGAAGCCATCTAAAAAATCAACCACACCAGCCAGGGCAATGAACAGCGAAGCGATCCATACTTTTTCAGGTATATCGAGCAACTGCGTACCATTGGCACTTTCCACAGCAATCAGCCCATTTTGAAGAATAAATACGATCGCGATACAACCAAAGACCAGGTTAAGCAGTGTAAAAATGTTTGGAATTTGCTTCATGTAATCGGTGATATGGGTTAATAACAGTTGCCCGTCTTTTACGTTAGCCGGACTTCATGTTCAACAAGATAGGGATGTTTTTTTGTAAAGATAGCAGATTCAATATACTGTATTAGTGCCCGGAAAATTCTTATCCGGACCGTGCATAAGGGTTTTGCCGGCGACGCGAAAACCCTCTGGCCTTCAGGCACCGGTTATTCCTTATCGTTTCATTCCTGCTTCGATCTCCTCTACGGTGATCGGAATATTTTTCATCAGGTCTTTATTCCCTCCCCGTGTGATCCAAACATTGTTCTCTATCCGGATTCCCATCTGCTCTTCCTCGATATAGATCCCCGGCTCGATCGTAAGCACCATGCCCGGCTTCAATGGTTCAAAACGCGGCCCAAGATCGTGCACATCAATGCCGAGGTGATGAGAAATGCCATGATAGAGATATTTACGGAATGATTTATTATCCGCATCATCATTCTTGAGATCGGCTTTTGTCAGAAGCCCGATTTTTACAAATTGCCTGGATGCTTCCTCTCCCACCTTGTCGGTGTATTGCGACAGCGATATCCCGGGCTTCAGCAGGCTCTTTGCATAATTATGCAAATGCAGACATGCATTATAGACTTCTTTCTGCCGTTTGGTGAACTTTCCGTTCACCGGGATGGTACGCGTCAGGTCGGCATTATAACCACCATACTGGGCACCGAAATCCATCAGGATCAGTTCTCCATCCTTACATTCCTGGTTATTGGAAACGTAGTGAAGAATCCTTGCCCTGTCGCCACTCGCGATGATCGACCCATATGCCTCACCGGTCGCGCGCTGGCTCAGGAATGAATGCATGATCTCCGCTTCTATTTCATATTCCATTACGCCGGGGCGCACAAACTGCATTACTCTTCTGAAGGTTTTATCCGTGATGTTGATCGCTTCCTGTATAACTTCAACTTCCAGCGGAGTTTTGATTCCCCTCAGCTCGCGCATGATCCTGGCTGCCCTTTCAAAACGATGTAGCGGAAAGCGTTCCCGCATCTCGTCCACGAAACGGTAGTCGCGGGTACGCAGCAGCACCGATTTCCTGTCATTTTCATTGGTGTCCAGGTAAATTGCATCGGCCTGATGCACCCAGGTTTGCAGTACAGACTCCAGGCTATCCAGCCAGATGACCGCATCCACACCACTGATGCTCTTACCTTCCGAGGCGCGTAAACGCTTCCCGTCCCATTTCTCCTTTAATTCATTCGGACGCACCAGTACCAGTACTTCCCTGTACCTCGGATCAGGATTATCCGGATAGAGGATCATCATCGTATCCTCTTGTGTAATGCCGGTGAGCCAGTACAGGTCGCTATTTTGCTTGAATTTATAGGTGGCATCGCCATTGGTGGGCGTTTCGTCATTGCTAACAAAAAGGGCAATGGAATTCGGAGACATTTGGCTTACAAATCGTTTCCTGTTCTGGATAAATATATCCTGCTTTAAAGGAAGATGTTTCATATGTTTTTCAAAGATAAGTGCTGCTCTCACCACTTAGAAATGCGCGTCTGTAACTCACGTAGGAATATGGCCCGTTTACCCGCTTTTCGCCCTTTCCTCTCTCTTTTTCCGCCCGCACGCAGAAATAATGGGCCTCCAACTGCAATCGGTATTTTTTAATTTATGACCAACGAAAACGTTTTCTGTTAGAAAAAATCAATTTTATCTGCTCTTTTCTGATTTATTTCCATTGTGTATCACTAACACTTGTTTGTATTTACTGTTTTTTTGAGCGTATTTTTGCTTCCTAACTAAACTCGATTGCCTATATGTCTATTTCAGTAACGACTGCTTTGCCAAAAGATCTTTCGAAAATGGGCCTGAAGCATACAGACCGCATTCATTATCAATCAGCCCCGCAGGAATTAGTGCAGCATACCCTTCGTATCGGAGATGGAGTGCTGAATGATACAGGTGCCCTCGTAATCAAAACCGGTGAGTTCACCGGCCGCGCTCCCAGGGATAAATTCATTGTAAAGGATGCGATCACGGCTGGTTCCGTACACTGGAACGAGTTCAACCAGCCTATTGAGACCCGCTATTTCGATATCATCCACAAGAAGATCCTCGATTACCTGAATGAACGCAAGGAGTTATGGGTGCGTGATTGCCAGGCCTGCGCGGATCCGCGCTACCGGATGAATCTTCGTGTGGTGAATGAAAAGCCCTGGAACAACCTCTTTGCTTATAATATGTTCCTGCGGCCTGACGAAGATGAGTTGGAAGGCTTCCATCCTGAATGGACGATACTTTCAGCGCCGGGGCTGAAACTTAACCCGGAAGAATGCGGTGTCCGCCAGCATAATGCAGCGGTGGTTTCCTTTGCTCACCGCATGATCCTGATCGCGGGAACCGGCTATACCGGTGAAACGAAAAAAGGCATTTTCACGGTGCTAAATTATATCCTTCCACATGATCATGATGTACTGAGCATGCATTGCAGTGCAAATGTGGGTGAAGACGGCGATACAGCAGTGTTCTTTGGTCTGAGCGGAACGGGCAAAACAACCCTGAGTGCAGATCCGGCACGCAAGCTGATCGGTGACGATGAGCATGGGTGGAGTAATGATGGGATCTTTAATTTCGAAGGAGGTTGTTATGCGAAAACGATCAACCTGACAGAAGAGAAAGAACCGGAGATCTTTAACGCTATCCGCCCCGGTGCGCTGGTGGAAAATGTCCGCTTCTTTCCTGGTACCGGGCGTATTAATTTTGACGACGCCGGCATTACTGAAAATACGCGTGTATCGTATCCGCTTGACTTTATCAGCAACTCACTTGAACCTTCTATCGGTGGGTTACCAAAGAATATTTTCTTCCTGACATGTGATGCTTTTGGCGTACTACCGCCGATCTCAAAGCTTAGCCCGGGCCAGGCAATGTATCAGTTCATTTCGGGCTATACCGCCAAGGTGGCTGGTACAGAAGCAGGTGTTACAGAACCGAAACCGACATTCAGTGCATGCTTTGGCGCCCCATTCCTGCCGCTTCACCCGGGCAGATATGCGGAAATGCTTGGTAAAAAAATGGAAGAACATAAAGTGAATGTGTGGATGGTAAATACCGGCTGGACCGGCGGAGCCTATGGTGTGGGCAACCGTATCAAACTCCCCTATACCCGCGCAATGATCACTGCAGCACTCGAAGGAAAACTGGATAACGCCGCCTTCAGCATACACCCTGTTTTTGGCGTTGCCATCCCGGCAAGCTGCCCGGGCGTGCCCTCAGCAATTCTCGATCCACGCAGCACCTGGCAGGATAAAGCTGCCTATGATAATAAAGCCAATTATCTCGCAAGCCTGTTCATTAAGAACTTTGAAAAATATAAAGACGGAGTATCCGCAGAAGTACTGGCTTCAGCGCCAAAACCCTAAGATCCTGCGATTGCTTGCTGTAGCATCCCCTGCACGTTTCGTTCGTGCGGGGGATATTTTTTCGCTGACCGTTCTGTGTGCCGGCTGCCCTCGCCGTCTCACGCAACGTTTCTACCCGGACCGCTGTCAGCCGTTAAATCAACCTGCTATCATGAGACCTTTCCTGCTTTTGATCGTCATCCTCACCTGCATTGCCATAACCAGCTGTAATAAAAATAATTGCGAATGCGAACCACCGCCTCCGCCACTGGCACATACAGACTGGAAAATGGTGAATTACAGTGGAGGACTTGCAGGCGTAAATATAGACCTGCCGGCCGACCAGCAGCATACTTTGTCATTTGCCCTTTACCGATTCAGCGCAACGAGCAGGCCTTCGGGATCACAAACAAACGGCAGCTTTTCAATAGACGCAGCCCCGGCGGGATATGACGATGCTTTCATGATCAAATTCGATAGACCGGTTCCGATTTTTGCCTCCGATCAACTCATCGTCGTAAAAAACCGCAACGATAGCCTGGTGTTGCAGCTCAACGTGGCGGATAGCTACCTGTACACTTTTACCAAACTTAAATAGCCCGCTTCTGCCCGCATTTACCCTGTCAGGTGCGAACGTTAAGTAAATTTTAGCTAAACCTGCTCACCAATTTAACCCGGCGTCCGTTAATACCGGTAATGAAATGCCTTTTATCTATCCTGATCTTTTTTCTACCCGTACTGGCGCAGGCGCAAAAGAATGATGACCTTATTCACTGGAATGAACGGCATCAGCTTTCCTGGAGCGACTACCAGGGCAAACCCGGGCCAGACGCTACCGCGGCAGCATCCACCGCTACGTATCTCGGCGTGGAATATTCTTTCAAAAATGGAAAGCTTGGCTATCTCATCACCTGCAGTTTCTCCAGGTCGAGATCATGGGGCATGCATAAGAACGATCATATCCTTGCACATGAGCAAGGTCATTTCGATATCGCCGAGATCTTTGCCAGGAAACTGCATCAGCGATTGAAAGCGTACGTGTTCGATAAAAAAACATACCAGACAGATCTGCGGGACATCTACGAACACACAATGGATGAAAAAGAAGCAATGCAGCAAACTTACGACCGGGAAACCAATCATTCGATCAACAAAGACAAACAAGCTGAATGGCTGGAAAAAATAAATACCGGGTTGGAAAAGCTGAGCGAGTTTAGCGACTACCAGACGGCAGCTGGAAAATAAATGAAAGTTTGCTATTGAAAATTTAATAGTTGATGATATCGCACCTGCTCAACCTTAAACTATTAAACCTTTAAACTCTTACACTTCTGAACTTTTCAGAACAACCCGTACAGTTGACTATCCACTTTCGTAATGATATCGCCGAAGTCTTCTTCTTTTTCGGCAAACTTGTTCTTATCTACATCAATTACGAGTAAAGGGCCTTCTGTGTACGCACCGATCCATTTGTTATAATATTCATTCAATCGCTTGAGGTAATCGAGACGGATATTTTCTTCATACTCGCGGCCGCGTTTCTGTATCTGGCCAACAAGTGTTGGAACAGAAGCGTTGAGGTAGATGAGCAGGTCTGGCGGTTGAACGAGGGTTTTTAGTGTTTGAAAGAAATTGAAGTAATTATCGAAATCTCTTTTGCTCATTAGTCCCATTTCGTGAAGGTTGGGAGCAAAGATGTTGGCATCTTCATAGATGGTTCTATCCTGTATCACGGTTTCGGTTCCTCTTTGGATATCGACAAGTTGCTGAAGACGGCTGTTCAGGAAGTAGATCTGCAGGTTAAAGCTCCAGCGAGGCATGTCTTCGTAAAAATCCATGAGATATGGATTGTGATCCACGTCCTCGAAGTTAGGGATCCATTTATAATGCTTGCTCAGCATTTCTGTAAGGGTGGTTTTTCCCGCACCGATATTTCCTGCTATTGCTATATGCTTTGGTTTCTTTGTCTTTGCCATAAACGCGAATGTTGACGCGAATTAGCGCGAATGAACGCGAATCGTCGTTACTAAAAATATTGATTTATCTGATGTTTTTGCATTGAAGCAAAGAAATATTAGTAATAATTGAGCCCCATTGCCTCACGAACGAGTGACATGGTGGCCTGGGCGCTGGCACGGGCTTTTGCGGCTCCTTTTTCCATCACCTCTTTGAGGTAGGCTTTGTCTTCGCGGATGGCAGTGGCTTTTTCGCGGATGGGGGTTATGAACTTCACCATATCTTCCGCCAGTTGTTTTTTCATATCGCCATAGCGAATTGAGCATTCATTGAAAGCCTTTTCGTATGTCGCGATCACCTCAGCATCGCTCACAAGCTTCATCAACAGGAACAAATTCTCGATATAGTCAGGCTTAACTGAGTTCGGTTCTGTTGGACCACTATCAGTTTGAGCTTTCTTTACTTTTTTGATAATGACATCATCACTATCTGAAAGGTATAAAGTCGCATTCTGATTTTCACTTTTGCTCATTTTCCCGCTGCCGTCGAGGCTGGGGACTTTCACCAGTTCCGACCCATAATTAAATGCATGCGGCTCCGGGAATATTTCCGCGTAGCGGTGATTAAACCTATTTGAGAAATTACGCGCCATCTCAAGATGCTGTTCCTGGTCCTTACCAACAGGCACTAATGACGCGCGGTGAAGGATAATATCTGCCGCTTGCAAAACAGGATAAGTCAACAAGCCGGCATTGATATTATCCGGGTGCTGACGGGCTTTATCTTTAAATGTCACCGTTCGTTCCAATTCCCCGGTGTATGCCAGCATATTCAGATACAGGTACAATTCAGCAGTTTCATGAACATGGCTTTGGCAGAACAGGGCCGCTTTATCCGGATCCAGTCCGCACGCGATATTTTCCGACAGTACACGATGTACATTCTCTTTCAACTCCCGGGTATCAGGATGCGTGGTAAGCGAATGAAGATCTGCTACCATGAAATAGCATTCGAATTCATCCTGCATGCGCACATAATTGCGGAGCGCGCCGAAATAGTTGCCCAGGTGCAAAAACCCGGTCGGCCGGATCCCGCTCATAACGATTTTCTTTTCCATAACTCTTGTGCTGACCATTTATTTTTCAGCGTCTGCCCCTTCCCGGAACATGGTTTTCACCTCCGCTCCGTGGGCCGGCGAAGATAACAAGAGTTTGGTGGCGGAGGACGTTTTACCTGGAAGTTTCCTGATGAGGTTGAACGTGGTCCGTTGACCATTGCCCGGGTTCTCTGCACCAAAGCCAGTCATCCCCGCAGCGCCTGCACCAGCTCCCTATTGATGCCCCGCCGGTCTACGGACAACGAACAACGGACAACGAACATTATCCTCTATATTTGTCCGATGGAAATCAATGACTCCACAGTAGAAAAACTGGCCAAACTCGCCAGGCTTCGTTTTGATGAAAATGAAACAGTTGAGATCAAAAAGGACCTGCAACGGATGATCAGCTTTGTGGAAAAACTGAATGAGCTGGACCTTGAAGGTGTTCAACCCCTGCTTCACATGAGCGAGGAGACCAATGTGCTGCGCGACGACGAGATCAAAGGTTCGGTCAGCAGGGACAAAGCTTTGCAGAATGCGCCGCTGCATGACGACCAGTTTTTCAAAGTGCCTAAAGTAATCAGGAAATAACCTTGACTGCATAACTATCCTCTTTATGAGCAATGCTTCGATCATACACCTTGAAGAGATCCGCAAATCATACTTCATGGGGAAAAATGCCCTTGAGATTCTGAAAGGAGTGTCCCTGGACATTCACCGCAATGAATATGTAGCCCTGATGGGCCCTTCCGGTTCTGGTAAAAGCACACTCATGAATATACTGGGTTGCCTCGATACACCTACCGGCGGCAAATACGTATTGAATGGGCAGGATGTGAGCAAGATGGATGACAACTCACTGGCCGAAGTCAGGAACAAGACCATCGGCTTTGTATTCCAGCAATTCAATCTTCTGCCGCGTCTGACGGCGCTGGAGAACGTGGCGCTGCCACTTGTTTATGCAGGCGTCAGCAAAAAGATCAGGCAGGAAAAAGCCATGCACGTGCTGGACATGGTGAATCTCACCCAACGCAGCCATCACAAACCCAATGAGCTGAGTGGCGGACAATCACAACGTGTTGCCATCGCGCGCGCGCTGGTGAACGATCCGGCCCTCATTCTTGCCGATGAGCCTACCGGGAATCTGGATACAAAAACTTCCTACGAGATCATGTCCATCTTCGGCGATATTCATGATCGCGGCAATACCGTCGTACTCGTTACTCACGAAGAAGACATCGCCAATCATTCCAAACGGATCGTACGCCTCCGTGACGGGATCATTGAAAGTGACCGGCCAACGGAGCGGATGTCGAATGCGGTGCATTCCTGAACGCCGGCCGACGGATCGCGAACGCTCTCCCTCATCAAATCAATCCAAACATGTCTTCGAAAATCTATACAAGAACGGGCGACAAGGGGACTACTTCCCTGATAGGAGGAACAAAAGTTTCCAAGGCACATCTCCGCATCGAAGCTTATGGAACCATAGACGAGTTGAATTCCTACATCGGTCTTTGTAAAGATCTGCTGGCAGAACTTACCTCAACGGGTATATTACAGGAAATACAGGACCGATTGTTCACAATCGGATCTTCGCTGGCCTGTGATCCGGAAAAGGAACCGAAGATGAAGATCCCGGATCTGAAAGAAGAAGACATTACCCTGTTGGAAAAAGATATAGACACAATGAATGAGACGCTGCCGGCGATGAAATTTTTCATTCTTCCCGGAGGCCATCCAACGGTTTCACAATTGCATGTTGCCCGTTGTATCTGCCGCCGCGCTGAACGCGCCTGCGTCAGGTTGCAATCAGAAGGAGAAGAAGTTGATCAGGTGGTGATCAAATATATCAACCGCCTCAGCGATCATCTGTTTACCCTTGCACGTTTTGCCGGCCACCTGCTGCAGGTTCAGGAAATTCCCTGGAGACCGCGTATGTAACAGGAATGGCTGCCTGAAGAATCACTGATCTTTTATTCGTACGTGGTCGTACTCATCCTCGCCGATTCGATTTTTCCATCGCGCATATGGAGTACACGGTCGCTCAGCTGCGCCAGTTCCTCGTTATGC
The DNA here is from genome assembly GCA_040509495.1 of Chitinophagaceae bacterium. Taxonomy (GTDB): domain Bacteria; phylum Bacteroidota; class Bacteroidia; order Chitinophagales; family Chitinophagaceae; genus Terrimonas_A. Next base: position 13,063 of record JBEVKW010000003.1, read on the forward strand.
GTTACGATGAGGAAGGTTTGGTTAAATTCTTTGCGGAGGTCAAAAAATAACTGGTGCAGATCACGTGCATTCGCCGAGTCCAGGTTTCCTGTTGGCTCATCGGCAAATACGATCCCGGGTTTATTGATGAGTGCCCGTGCTACGGCTACGCGTTGTTGTTCTCCGCCGCTCATCTCATTAGGCTTATTCTCCATGCGGTGGGAAAGCCCAAGCATTCCGAGCAATCTCTCTGCCTCTGCTTTCACTTCGGCCTTTTTACGGCCTGCCAGCCATCCTGGAATGCATACATTCTCGACGGCGGTGAACTCCGGAAGCAAATGATGGAATTGAAAGACGAAGCCGATATGCTGGTTGCGGAAGAGTGACAGTTGTTTCGGTGTCAGGCTATGACTCATTTTTACCTGGTAATCGAGTTTGCTATCGATCACAGACGAAGAAGCGAGACTATCATGCCAGGTAACGGGGCGCTTCGAAAATCCACTGACGAATTCGAGTGGCAGAAACCGGCAGACGGACCGGATAAAACAGGTCAGAAACCCGGGTTTGGTTGCCTCGGCCTCAACGATCACCTTGGTGCGGGTGATATATTTCGCCACGGTTCTTCCCGTAGCCCATTCCATCAGCGTATAATAAAGGATCAGCACGCCGCCCAGGAAAAGATAGGTGATCCAGGAGAAGCCGGCGATCACGTCTGCGAAAGAAGCGAACCCGGGTTCAACTTCTGACAGCTGGAAACCGGTCAGCTGTGCGATCAGGAAAGCCAGTGTACTTCCAAAAAAAATATCTATCACCAGGTTGATCGCCCTTTTCCACCACGCGGCAGGCGGCGGGTTCAGTTGCGGCTGGTATTCGATCTTTTTGCCACTCACTTCGATATGCCCTTCATCGGGATAGTCTAATGTGCTCAGAATGTGCAATAAAGTACTCTTTCCTGAGCCGGATGGCCCCACAATGGCGACCACCTCCCCTTTCTGGACCTCCATATCCACGCCCTTCAACACTTCTACTACACCGTATTTTTTATGAATATTCGCTCCTTTGATCATTCTGGAAAGGGTTTTGAAACTCAAATATCTATAAAACCAGCCCCCCGGCAAAAACCGGAATGGGTATAAAGTTGCTTTTTATGAATTCCTTGGAATCTGTGCGCAACTATTGATTTGGAAAATTCGTTAATAAAATTAGTTTTGCGGGAAATTTGGGGTCGGCTGACCACCCCGAACTCCCGGATTTCAAAAACTTAAAACCTTTCGAAAGATGTTTTGGACCTTAGAACTTGCTTCGTACCTGGAAGATGCGCCCTGGCCGGCGACTAAAGACGAGCTGATTGATTATTCTATCCGCAGCGGTGCTCCTATCGAAGTGGTGGAAAATCTTCAGGAACTCGAAGATGAAGGCGACGTGTATGAAACGATCGAAGATATTTGGCCGGATTACCCGACACAGGATGACTTTCTCTTCAATGAA
>JBEVKW010000004.1:0-4926 GCA_040509495.1 Chitinophagaceae bacterium
AACGAATCTTCGTCGCAAACGATTTTACCTCTCTCAGTCCGCCGGCCTTGGAAAAAATGGCGTTAAGAAAATGGGAGGCTGGCACCGTCTGAGCGCCGAAGGCAAGCGAAGGCACAAAAAAACTGTCTGAGCCAGCACGCCAATCGAAGTGAAACACTCCGCTGGCGAGTTTTTTTTTGTGCAGGTGACACCCTTCCATTTTTAGCCATTTTTTTCTCAGCCTTGATCTTTTTTTGTTACTTTTTTTGCATCAAGGCAAAAAAAGTAAACGGAGTCTCCGAGGTCCAAACCTCGAAAAACTCCGTCCACTATAAAATAAAAAATTGAAACCTTACACCTCAGAAGCTTTCACCTTGTTCACCCACGGCAATAGCCCAAAACTCACTAATCCTCCAACAAGCACCACAAATGTCTGTGACATCCACAGCAGCCATCCGAAAGCCGCCGCAATACTTTGCTGAAGTCCATACAACATCATTGTACCCTCGATAAGCAGTGCATATCCGCCGATGCCGCCGGGAGAAATGATCATTCCGATGCTTCCCGCAGATAGAATAGTAAAGGCTTCTTTGATGCCGTAATGCTGTGTTTGCTGTAAAGCCTGAAAGCCAATATAGCCGCCGGCAAGATAAGTACTCCAGAGAATGACGGTGAGTAACACGAATTGTCCACGCTTCTTCATATGACGGATAGAGCCAAGGCCCTGCCATACACGTGAAGCAATATTTTTCAGACTCGTCTTTACATCACTGATCGTTTTTTTCTTGATGAGCATCCAAAGGCCAATGATCAGGATAATGGCCGCAAGTCCGATCAGTATGATCGTCAGGCCAGAGATCTTTTTTTCTGCAGTCTGACCAGGCGTATTAAAGATGCTGTCAACGATCTGTGTGTATAATCCCGGCTGTATGCCCAACGTGATACCAAATACGATCAGCAACGAAACTGCGTCGATCAGCCGTTCAAGAATGATGGTCCCAACCAGTTTGTCTGCGGGTATTTTTTCATACTTCGCCAGCACAGTACATTTTAATACCTCGCCGAGCCGAGGCACACCCTGGTTGGCCAGATAACCGATCATGACGGCAAAAAAGGTATTCGATTTTTTAGGATGATAACCGAGCGGCTCCATCAGCAAACGCCAGCGTAGTGCGCGCACATAATGTCCGGAAAGGAGAATCACGAATACCGGGATGATAAGGATATAGTTGGCGCTGCTGAGAGCGTCCTTGATGCGCTTCCATTCTTCCTGGTTGATATTTTTTACAGATAACCAGATAAAGAGAAAGCCGAGGCCAAAAAAGAAAAGGTATTGCAGCAGGGTTTTGATCTTCTTGTTCATGGGCTCGGCTATAACGGTTTATTCTTAAAGCTTATTACCTTCTTTTGGGAAAACAATCCAGGGGGTAAATGTTTTGGCCTTTTCAAAGTCCATCGTCGCGTAGGAAATGATCACGACCACATCGCCAACCATGCCTCTTCTGGCTGCCGGTCCGTTCAGGCAACAGATCCCTGAACCCCGCTTGCCTTTGATCACATATGTTTCCAGTCTTTCTCCGTTATTGACGTTCACCACCTGTACTTTTTCATTCTCGATCAGGTTAGCCGCCTCGATCAGATCCTCATCTATCGTAATGCTGCCAACGTAGTTAAGATTTGCTTCGGTGATAACCGCTCTGTGAATTTTTGACTTCAGTAACTCGATCTGCATAAAATTATTAGAATAGTAAAGGGAATAAGCGTTGAAAAGTTGGCTAGTTCAGAGGTTTAAAAGTCTCAGGCCGGAATCGTCTCCTCCACACCCAATACTTTTTCCTTCTTCGCCTCTTTTTTCTCTCAGCCCCGCAAAAGTAATTCATTTAAAAACGAAAAAGCAGCCACTTAGTTCAGCAGGAGGTTGTCTATCAGTCTCACACTGCCCAGGAAGGCGGCGGCAAGTGCGACCAGTTTGTCTTCCCCATTCCATTTTTCACATGGCTTTAATGTATTTGCGTCAGCGATCTCTACATAATCTACCCTGAAGCCCTGTTCTGTGAGCGCCGAGAATGCCTGTTCTTTCAAGCTCGTTGTATCTCCCGGCTTCAAACCTTTTCTGATTCCGTCCAGTGCCTCGAAGATGGCGATAGCCGCCGCTCTTTCCTCCGCGCTAAGCCGCACATTGCGGCTGCTCATGGCCAATCCGCCAGGCTCGCGAAGGGTGGGAGAGATCTGAAGTTTGACAGTGTTTTCCAGCCCGGTGATCTCCAGCAATTTTTTCACCACCATGCACTGCTGGTAATCTTTCTGCCCCATGTACAAATTGTCAGGTATTACGATTTTAAGTAATCTGTGGACCACCTGGCAGACTCCCTGGAAGTGTGCCGGCCGGAATTTTGCTTCCAAAAGGCTTTCCAGGTAGCCTAATTCATATTTTTTTTTCAACATTTGTCCGTCAGGGTAAATTTCCTCTACGGACGGCAGAAAAAGAATATCACAGCCGGCTTCTTCCAGCAGCCGGATATCTTTTTCGATGGTGATGGGATATTTTTCAAAATCAGTGGGGTCATTGAACTGTGTTGGGTTTACAAAAATGCTAACCACAGAGATATCATTCTCTTTTTTGGAGGCCTGTAGCAGGGAAATATGGCCATCGTGGAGTGCGCCCATCGTGGGGGCAAATCCGATTTTCCGGCCCTGTTTGCGGAGGCTTTCGAGGTGGTTCCGGAGGGCTGTAGCTCGCTTAAATAGGATCATAATCAGGCTTATTCACATCAAAAAACTACGCAACTTAGCTATTCCTTGTAAAAAACAGTACCTTTGCACACGTTTTTTCAAAATGATCACCTAAACGGGACAACATGTCAGCAAAAAAGAGAATCTTATTTATTGCCAATGAAATGTCGCCCTATCTGGAGCTGACGGAATTTTCAGAAACAGTAAATAAGTTGGCCATCAAGGCGAATGATAATGGTTTTGAAGTACGCTGCATCATGCCCCGCTTTGGTACCATCAACGAGCGCCGGCACAGGCTTCATGAAGTCGTGCGGCTTTCGGGTATCAATGTGTCAGTGGACAATGATGACATGCCTCTCCAGATCAAAGTAGCATCCCTGCCCAGTGCAAGGCTGCAGGTCTACTTCCTGGAAAATGAAGAGCTGTTCAAACGCAAACATATTTTTCATGACGAGAATGACGAATGGTTTGATGACAATGGCCTGAGAACTGTCTTTTTCGCTAAAGGAGCACTGGAAACAGTGAAAAAATTCGGATGGCCTCCGGATATCATTCATTGCAGCGGCTGGATGACAGGATTGATCCCTGCCTACCTTAAAACCGTGTATAAAAAAGAACCGGTATTTGCGCATAGTAAAGTGGTTTACACAGTGGGCCAAAACACGTTCAAAGAGAAACTGGGAGCCGACTTCATGAAGAAAGCCCTTATTCATCCTTCTCTCAAAGAAAAAGATCTGGAGGTTTTCAAAGAAGCCACCAACACGGCAATGTTCCGCGGAGGCGCCACATTTGCTGATGCGATCACTTTCGGCGCGGAGAAAGTGGACAAGAAACTGGTAGATGAGTTTTCAAAGGTGCGAGGTAAGAAAACGCTTCCGTTCAATGAAGAATCTGATTTAACAGAGTATTTACAACTGTATGTCGATCTTGCAGGTAAGTAACATTTCCTAACCCGGTATAATTTTTATTTGTGAAGCATAAACACCTGGTAATTACGCTTGGAGCTATTATAACCAGCGCGCTTTTACTGTTGAATTCCTGCAGAAAGATCAATGAGGCTACAGAACTGGGAGGAGGTCTTATTCCACCTGTAGACAATATTCACACTTTTGACACGACGATGGATGTTGAGGCGTACAATGAACTGTTCACAGCATTGGATGACTCCACCCGCAGCAGCTATGGCTCTCCGCAGGTGCTGGGCTACATTTCAAACGACCCGCTGTTCGGTACGACAGATGCCAGGATGTTTTTTGAATTGAAGCCGACAAGCTATCCCTTCGCGTTTAACAACTTACCCGACAGTCTTCGTCTTGATTCGGTCGTGCTGATCCTGGAAAGCGCAGGTGTTTGGGGTGATACAATGGTACCGCAGACCGTCCGGGTTTTTGAAATGGATCTTGGAAACGAATTCAGGGTCGATACTTCTTACCTGGTGCGCCAGAACAATTTCACTTATTCGCAACAGCTTGGTTCCAAAACATTTCTTCCGGCAGCATTGAATGATTCTGTTTCTGCAAGGGAAGATTCCAATGCTGTAAACCAGTTGCGCATACGCCTCGACGATTCATTTGGCAACCGTCTGTTACATTACGACACAACAACAGCGAACAATCCTTATTCAACCGATTCCGCATTCCGCACCAAATTGAGAGGATTTGCAGTACAGGCCGAAGCGGGCGGCAACGCGTTGATGCGGTTCAACCTTACGGGCGCCAATACCAAACTGGCCATTTACTACCGCTATGATAAGCGGACGGCTGCCGACCCGGCAAATGTGGATTCCGCCGTTGCCTATTTCAATTTCAAAGATTACAATACCTATTTCACCGCAGGCTCTGCCAGCGCTAACTTCGTGAGCCGCAATATCTCCGGCACGCCTTTCCAGGCTGCGGTAGGAGGTACTACGCCGGCTAATGAAGTATTCATACAGGGTACGCCCGGCTCTTATGCAAGAATCAAGATCCCTGGATTGCCAGCCCTCAGCAACAGGGTAGTGCATCGCGCGGAACTGATCATGGAACAGGTTCATCAGCCTGTGTATGATTCTATCTTCCCGCCGAGATTCCTGTTCCTGGATGCTTACGATGCTGCTGTTTCTACGAAGTACAACCGCTTCATTCCGTACGACTTCACGTTTGATGTTCAGGGCAATCCGGCACTGGGCGCTCTCGGCGTGGCTCCGTATGATCAAAAAAATACAGCTGGACAAAA
>JBEVKW010000005.1:0-5741 GCA_040509495.1 Chitinophagaceae bacterium
TTTTTTTTTGTGCAGGTGACACCCTCCCATTTTTAGCCATGTGCGCGTAGCCTTGATCTTTTTTTGTTACTTTTTTTGCATCAAGGCAAAAAAAGTAAACGGAGTCTCCGAGGGCAACCCCTCGGAAAAAAAAGCGCCCTTGCCCGCCCGGCAAAAAATGTAAACGGAGTCTCCGAGGCAAACCTCGGAAAAAAAGCGCCTTGCCCGCCGGCAAAAAATGTAAACAGAGACTCCGAGGGCAACCCCTCGAAAAAAAGCGCCTTGCCCGCCGGCAAACAACAAATTCGCTAACTTCATTTCATGAACGTCGTGATCGTTGATGATAACCCTATTGCACGTACTACTCTCAAACAACTGGCCTCGCGGGTAAAGGACCTCGTAGTTGTAGCAGAATGTGAAAACGCAATTGATGCGCGGGACATTTTGCGGAACGAACCCGTCGACCTGCTATTACTGGATATAGAAATGCCGGAAATGAGCGGACTTGAACTTACGCGCGACCTGGGAGCAAAACGCCCCTTGATCATCTTCACTACTTCAAGGAAAGATTATGCGGTAGAAGCATTTGAATTGAATGTTGTGGATTATATCGTGAAACCGGTTACATTGTCACGGTTTATCCAGGCGATCGATAAAGCACGAGATATCCGGCAGAGCATCGGCGAAGAAATGAAGGTATCAAGCGACGCCTTCATCTTCATCCGCGATTCAAGTGTCGTAAGGAGGCTCAGCATAGATGAGATCTTATATGCAGAAGCAATGGGTGATTATGTAAAACTTCATACGGCTCAAAAATTCTACGCTATACATACAACACTGAAAGCTGCAGAAGAACGTCTTCCCTCCAGCCAGTTCCTTCGCATTCACCGTTCCTACATCGTGGCCGTATCGAAGATCGATACAATTCAGGAAGGAGCGGTTATTGTCAATGGCAAACCTTTACCGGTTGCTGATGCATACCGTGCAGGTCTCAATAAACGAATGAACATCCTTTAACATTTTATTGGTAATTGACCGGCCTGCAGGCGATTTTCAAGAAATGACACTGTGCTGTCGCTTAACGCGTCATTAAATGACCGACCGACTTTCCTCATTCGCCGACTCATTTCCCCCGCTTGTCTATACTGGCTTTTTCATGTAGCTCACAAGTCTGAGCTTTGTTGTGTTGATAAGGACGAAGGCCACTTGGTGATGAGATACCGGTTGTGGCCAGTGAGGCTGGAAAGTGAAAATGTCGTCCTCAATATATACCCTCCGGGATCCTGCAGCGCAGGTTATAGTGAAGCAGGTGAACTCTGAGAAAGTTAACAGTGATGAATGATAAGAGTAGGATCCCGGTTTTTATTGATCAAATTTTTATTCTCATAGCAGTTTGGTTTTGGTTACGGGCTGCATGTTCATGCGGCCCTCTTTTTTGCTCCCACCTTTACCGGTACCTGCCGGCATTCATATAACAGGAATGAAAACAATCTATACCATATTATTTTTCCTCGATCTGACTGTCCTGATTTTACTGGCCTATCTGCTCCTGAGGCTGGTTGATTCTGGCGGCCACACCGGGTTGTTGATTGCCGTTTGTTTCGGCATGATCGGGAGCATCCTCCTGCTCGGTATGTTTGTGCGGGAATATGTACGTCCGCACGGAAGTAAAAGACGAGATGTTTAAGATGTTTTGCTGCTGAACTCCGCAGGCTTTCCTTAACTTACAGTAGTCTTACTCACATGACCAGTAAAAGAATCATCTATTACCTGCTGGCCGCTTTCATTACCGGCAATCTTTTGCTCATCTTCATGCAATATAATTCCGCCAGGAATATTGACAATCTTATCTCCGGAAACGAGCAATTGCTGGAAGAGTTTAAAACAGGGAGTGAATTACGGGAACTGGAAAAAAATATGTTTGCAATAGAAAGCAACATCCGTGGCGCCATCGCCATGTCTGATGAATCAGTTGCCCACAATATCGATGCACAGGTAAGCACTGTGCAACGAAATCTCACACTGTTGCAGGAAATATCCGATGATGATAGCTCTGTAAAATTCATCGATGTTCTCGATAGACTTGTTCAGGAAAAGATCCTGCTGAGCAAACAGATCCTGGAAACATTCGTTCATGCCGGAAAAACATCTGCCGAAGTGTTAATGGCTGATCAGCAGGGACGGAAACTAATGGATTCTATCTCCATCATATCACATAAAATTGATACAAGCCGACAGGTATTGCTGACCGTTGTTACAAAATCCATCGACGACAGTGGACGCGACGCCCGCCGTTGGGGAACCTTTCTCATCATTATTGTATTGGTTAGTGGTGCAGGTTTATTCTGGTATATTATCCACCGTATTGCCAGCCAGAATCAATTGATCCGACAACTAGATGCTTCAGAAAAAAAGGAAAGGGAAGCTGCACGGATCAAAGAGAACTTTCTTGCCAACATGAGCCATGAGATCAGGACACCCATGAACGCCATCCTCGGATTTACCTCCCTGCTTGAAAAGAAGAAACTTGATCAGGAATCCGCCGGCTACATCCATACGATCCGTCAATCGGGCGAAAATCTGCTGGCCATAATCAATGATATCCTCGATCTGTCCCGGATAGAAGCCGGTATGATGCGCATCGAATCAATCCCCTTCGGTATTCGCGGACTTATGCAATCCGTGGAAACCATGTTCAACGAAAAGGCAAAAGAAAAAGGATTGTCGCTTTCAACGGTCATTGATAGTAAAGTTCCCGATGCGCTGGAAGGTGATGCAGTCAGGCTGACACAGATCATGGTAAATCTGATCGGCAATGCGATCAAATTTACCAGGCAGGGGAGTGTAAGTATTAGTATTGAATCGTCAGCTGTTACTGCTGAAGAAGTGCTGCTTTCTATATCGGTAAGCGATACAGGTATTGGGATAGAAAAAGAAAAGCTTGCAGGTATTTTTAACAGGTTTGAACAGGCGGAAGATTCTATTACCAGGAAGTATGGAGGGACCGGGCTTGGGCTGTCGATCGTAAAAGACCTGGTGGACATGCAGAAAGGAACCATTGCAGTGATCAGCGAGCCCGGACTTGGTACACGTTTCCAATTCAGTATCCCTTATAAACTCGCTGTTGCGTCTGATGTCATGGATGTTGTGGAAGAGGCCAAACGTTTGACAATACCTAGAGAAGATGTAAAAGTGCTTGTAGTGGAGGATAATGAGATCAATCAATCCCTGATGAAACAGCTGCTCAGCAGCTGGATGATCTCTCCCATCATCGTATCAAATGGAGTGGAGGCTGTTGAACTTCTCCGGAAAGAAAATTTTGACATCATTCTCATGGATATCCAAATGCCGGAAATGGATGGTTACTCCGCTACAAAAATTATCCGGGGAGAATTGAAACTCACTACCCCTGTTATTGCGATGACAGCACACGCACTGGCTGGCGAGCGTGAGAAATGCCTTGCTGCGGGCATGGATGAATATATTGCAAAGCCCGTCCGCGAAAAGGAACTGCAACAGATGATCGTTCGTTTTGCGCCGCTAAAACATAAGCAGGATCAAGAAAAGTTTTTTTTAAGAAACCGGCAATACAAGTACATCGATTTATCGTATATGGAAGAAATCAGCGGAGGAGATATTGATTACGAAAAAACCGTTACAGCACAATTCCTGGAGATCGTTCCTGCAGACCTTGAAAAAATGAAAACCGCCATTAAAAAAAATGATTTCGTATCACTGGCAAAAATTGCTCATTCAATGAAAGCATCTATTGCAGTAATGGGCATGAATACAAGGATGGACGCAGAGCTGGATACCATGGAAACAGGCAGTAACGAAGAAGACAGACGTGAGGCTTTTACGAGGTTTGCGGCCTATTGTAATAAAGCGATGCAGGAAGTACAGCATTTCAGTGAAAGCATTAACAAATGATAGTTCCAGTGAATAAATAGAAAGTTTACGACCTGTATCGGTTCACGATTTCCTAATAAATGTTAAACTCCGCAATTATTAACGACCAAAATAGCCAATTCACCGACTTGCTGTTGTGCAGAACCGGTTTGTGAAGTAGGTTTGAGGTAACAATAAGTCAACATGAAACAAATGCTACCATTGCGGACGATTGAGTACAATGTGCCGTTACCCGCAAAATCCACCAAGCATGTTGGAGCAGAAGGGGAGATCGGGCATGAACAACCCACCAGTTTGCTGCATGCGCACATCGATTTTCAGAGCGGTCAGTTGAAGCTGGACGGAAACTGGAAGTTTATTATGTCATCGAATGCTCAGGCCGAGAAGAAATGGTTTACGCTTCACCAGGAGTGGGTCCACTTGACGGCAACAGTTTATCCCGGGCAGGCTGTTGATCTCGCTGATGCAAAGTCAGGCGCTGCTTTTGCAGTTGAAGGAGTGCTGTCTGACGGAGATATCGAAGCTGAATACACAGGCCTGCTACTGCTTGATCCAGGTAAAGCAAACAATACGACCAATATTCAATGCTGGAAATTGAGTCTCTATCTTTATAATACTGAATCAGACGAATGTGAGATCAAGCTGAGCTGGGGGTTCTATCCTGCTGCAAAGTTTGGCGAGATGAACTAGTGAAGATCTACCACCAATGGGTGACGTTTTCTGAATGATGTTCATCAGTATAAAACGGGAGCAGTAATATATGTTCCTGCTAATTGTATAAATTTTTAGAAGAGGAAGCATCGCCATGCTAACCTCTTTTTTTATGCACGGCCATGTCTTTACATAAACTCCAGCCATCAGGGCTGACCATCGATCATCATAGATCACCATCGACCATCGAATCCCTTTTTCTGCCGATCTCAAACGCCTGTTCAACGAAAGTGGAATCAGAACGCGTCCTGTGCAGTGTAGATTTGAATCATCAAACAATTGATCATTATTAATCAAAAGCACATGAAAAAGTTATTCATATTATCTGCAACATTTTTGTTAGCAGTTGCTGCCGTAAATGCACAGGACAACACAGCTGATATTGCGAAGACAAAGACAACGATCAAAGAGGCGAAGCTGGAAAAGAAAGAAGCCCGAAAACAACTTCATGCCATAGAAGGAGATGACGTTGGGGTGATGGTCAAAGATCATTTTTATGAAGACTTCGGAGATATCGATCCTCGCTGGAGAAGAACGAAGTTTTTCAATGAGGCAAGTTTTATGAAAGACGGTAAGTCAACGGTGGCTTATTATAATTCAGATGCGGAGCTTGTAGGTACAACAAACCCTGCTCAATTTTCAGATCTTCCTGCGAGTGCGCAAAAGACCATTAGAAAGCAATACAAGGGATATGAGACGGAAAAAGTGTTTCTGTTCAACGGCAATGAGGAAAATCCTTCAGACATGATGCTGTACGGTACAACGTTTTCTGCAGATGATAATTATTTTGTCGAATTGACAAAAGCGGATAAAAAGATCATTCTCGAAGTTAACATGGATGGACTGGTCAGCTATTTCTCAGAAATAACAAGATAGGTTAGATGGTTTCATGATACAGGTTTATGGTTGAATGCTCCGGAATGACCGGGGCATTTTTTGTAGCGGAGGCGGCCGTCATAGAACGATGGATGATGCGATGATCGGGAGGTCTGCTATTCATCGGAACCAAAATCATCACGATATAGCATAATGATACGGATCTATTAAACCAGCTTGGCTGATACAGGCTCCTGCTGAAATAAAGTGCGGAAGTATGTGTCCTGAATGAGGTCATTTCTTTGCAATGTTTCAGGCATGTAGAG
>JBEVKW010000006.1:0-10972 GCA_040509495.1 Chitinophagaceae bacterium
AAGACTTGTAGCAGAGAAAACTACAACAGCTTATCAACAACAGTTCAGGCACCTGTTCACGGCACTGAACAGCAATCCCGATTATAACGAATGGATGGACATCTACAAAAAGCTGGTGTACTGGGAGCTGGAAATGCAGAAAAGTGACAGTCCGGAAATGCAGGAAGTATTGCAAAGCCAGAAGGGCGAAGCAAATACAGAATTCTTCAAATTCGTTTCACGCAATTACGCTTCATGGATAAATCCAAAGGGTAAGGGTGGTCCGGTAATGAGCCACTCACTTGTTCAGTTCAAGGTATTGCCGCATATAGAGAAAGGAACTCCATTGTTTTTTGTGCTGATCGATAACCTGCGTTTTGATCAGTGGCGTGCCATACAACCGATCTTTTCGGAGAGCTTCCGGATACTGGAAGAAGACAGTTTTTACAGTATTCTTCCCACGGCGACGCAGTATGCACGCAATGCCATCTTCGCTGGAATGCTCCCTATGGAGATCGAAAAGAAATTTCCGCAACAATGGAAAAATGATGATGAAGAAGGGGGAAAGAATCTGCATGAAGAAGAGTTCTTCCGTGCTCAGTTGAAAAGAATGGGTAAAGGGGATCTGAAAGTTTCCTATACAAAAGTGCTCAACAATCATGCAGGGCTCGAACTGGTCAATAATATCCATAATCTGTTGAACAATGACATCAATGTGATCGTGTACAACTTCGTGGATATGCTGAGCCATGCGCGTACAGAGATGGAAGTATTGAAAGAACTTGCTGGTGATGAGATGAGCTACCGGTCTATTACCACCAGTTGGTTTGAACACTCGCCTTTGCACCAGGCATTGAAAAAGATCGCGGATAAGAATATCAGGATCGTACTGGCAACCGATCACGGAAGTGTAAGGGTGAAAACGCCTTATAAAGTGATCGGAGATAAGCAAACTACCACCAATCTTCGCTATAAACATGGGCGTAATCTGAACTATGAACAAAAAGAAGTGCTGGCGTATCGCGAGCCGAAAGAGATAGGCCTGCCATCACCTACTATCAATTCATCGTTCATATTTGCAAAGGAGGATGGTTTTCTTTGCTATCCGAATAATTACAATCACTATGTAAATTATTACCGTAACACGTTTCAGCATGGTGGGGTAAGCCTGGAAGAAATGATCGTACCGGTGATCAAGATGGAGAGTAAAGGTTAGTGAATACATCATAAATAATAAAGGAAAAGGATCTCTGACAGAGATCCTTTTCCTGTATTATTTATGATGCAGGCAGAGTGCAAACCTGTGGATTGTCAGCCCTGCTCTGCGTCTTCATTTTTTTCTCCATCGGTTTCCTTTGCATCAGCTGCTTCTTTACTTTCCACAATGGCAAGGTTTGCCATTATCTCAGCATGAAGACGCCGGCCTTCTTCCGGAAGGAAATCAGCGTTGATATCTAACTGGGGGATCAGGTCGATCAGCGTATTCACCCGTCCTTCAACCTGGAGAAATTTATTCAAAACCACTACTTTTTTCTGTTCCAGGATACAATACCCGCTTTGAAATGTACCGCGTTCATAACGCAGCACATAACCGGCTTCTTCAGGGATTGCTTCCAGTTTATCAAGGAAGGATTGTGTGTACTTTATATTCATCAGATCAATAATATTAATGTGCGACAAACAAAAATACGTTGATTGGCAGGGGTAGAGGCAGAAGCTAACCGTAAGTTTTCCACAAAGGAGATGGCTGATGACCGATGGTCATTGGTCTGGCGCTGCGCTTTGATCGTATAAAAGTGAAAAGAATCATTCCGATTGCAGCAGGAACTTTGCGTGATAATTTACCGGTCTGCGAAGCCCGGTCAACAGGCATCGGTCTTCAACCATCTTCTCTTTTCAAAGAACTCATAAATCGCTATTTTTACCCGTGTCTTATCCTCCTTTAAAAATAACTTTTCTCGGCACCGGCACCAGCAGTGGTGTTCCTATGATAGCATGTCCTTGTGAGGTATGCGCTTCTGAAGACAGAAGGGATAAACGGTTGCGTTCAAGTATAATGGTCGAATCGCCCACTACACGGTTGGTGGTGGATACAGGGCCTGATTTCAGGTACCAGATGTTGCGGGAAAAAGTGAAAACACTTGACGCCGTCCTTTTCACGCATCCGCATAAAGATCACCTGGCAGGGCTTGACGATATCCGCGCGTTTAATTACTTCTCTCAAAAGTCCATTGACATTTATGCAAATGCGATGACCGAGGAAGCAGTACGACGCGACTTCTACTATGCATTTACCGAGAATAAGTTTCCGGGGCTGCCTGAATTGACCATGCATTCAATGACGGATGAACCATTTATGGTTGGCGATATTCCTGTAACGCCTATACAGGTCTGGCATCTGAAAATGCCGGTGATGGGATTTCGTTTTGGCCAGTTTACTTACATCACCGATGCTAACCGGATCGAAGCGGAATCCAAAGAAAAGATCCGCGGTTCGGATGTGATGGTGCTGAACGCACTGCGGAAGCAACCGCATGTATCGCATTTCACCCTCGATGAAGCCGCCGGCATCGCCCATGAATTGAAGATCCCGAGAGCTTACTTTACCCACTTATCACACCAGATGGGATTACACGCGCTAGTAGAACCCGAACTCCCGGTTGGGATGCACATCGCGTATGATGGATTGGTAGTGGAAATGCCCGGGAAATAGTTTAAAACGGAAAAAGCGAAAAGCTAACGTTGATCTTTATTTGTTGGAACTATATGATGATCAAACTATTGAGCCGATTTTCCCGGCATCGTTCAGTATAAACACTAACCTTGGCAGGCTCGGGTGCCGCAATGCAGAGGCGGATCTCCAAAAAATATCCTAACACCTGTTAGTTGTCTCGAAAGTTTTATATATTGCACCTGACTTCTATCGATTGCTATATTAACGCTAAGAGTGCTACACGGTGTGCCATCTTCCCGGTGAAAAGGATAGGGACGGTGGCACATCTTTTTATTCAAACAAAGAACCTTATGAATTTTTCTACTTCTGAATTGACCGAACAGGTGCAACAAACTGCCCGGGAATTTGCACGTCAGTATATTAAGCCCCATGTAATGGATTGGGATGAAACGCAGGAATTCCCTTTGGAAGTTTTCCGTGAAATGGGAAAGCTTGGATTAATGGGAGTATTGGTTCCTGAAGAATATGGCGGTGCAGGACTGGGTTATGTTGAATATAAAACGGTGATCGAAGAGATCTCGAAGGTTTGCGGGTCAGTCGGACTAAGCGTTGCAGCGCACAATTCCCTTTGCACTGGTCATATCCTCGCTTTTGGTAATGAGGAGCAAAAGAAAAAGTACCTGCCTAAGCTGGCGACTGCCGAGTGGATAGGCGCATGGGGATTGACGGAAGCCAATACAGGAAGTGATGCCGGAAATATGAAATGCACGGCAGTAAGAGATGGCGATAGCTGGGTGATCAACGGTACTAAAAACTGGATCACGCATGGTAAGAGCGGAGAATTGGCTGTGGTGATCTGCCGTACTGGTGAACCACGTACAAAAGATAATTCCACTGCGTTTGTAATTGAAAAAGGAACACCGGGCTTTGGTGCCGGAAAGAAGGAGAATAAACTTGGAATGCGTGCCAGCGAAACAGCTGAGATGATCTTTGATAATTGCCGTATTCCAGACTCAAACCGTTTGGGTGAAGTGGGAGAAGGTTTCAAACAGGCAATGAAAGTGCTTGACGGTGGCCGTATCTCTATCGCATCCCTTTCTCTTGGTATCGCCAAAGGTGCATACGAGGCCGCATTACAATATTCAAAGGAGCGTCACCAGTTTGATCAGCCTATTTCAAACTTCCAGGGTATTTCTTTCAAGCTTGCTGATATGGCCACTGAGATCATGGCTGCAGATCTCCTCACTCTTCGTGCCTGTGACCTGAAGAACCGTAAACAACCGATGACCAAAGAAGCGGCAATGGCGAAGTACTATGCAAGTGAAGTTGCCGTGAAAGTGGCCAATGACGCAGTGCAGGTATTCGGTGGTTACGGCTATACCAAAGATTTCCCTGTCGAAAAGTATTATAGAGACGCGAAGCTTTGCACAATAGGTGAAGGGACGAGCGAAATTCAGAAACTGGTCATTTCGCGGGAAGAATTAAAGAGTTGACAAGGATAGGCAACAATAGATTATTTCCCGAGCGCGTCTCTATCCCGCGTTCATCAATCTCAGCTGGTAGAGTGAAACAAGCGGGTTGTTTTCGGCCGTCTTACTTCACTTCCTGCATTTCTACCAGCTTCCTGTAAAAGCCATTGTGTGCGATCAGTTCTGCGTGCGTACCTCTTTCAACGATCTTTCCTTTTTGTAGTACGATGATCTCGTCAGCATGACGGATCGTGCTGAGGCGATGCGCGATCACAATACTTGTGCGGTTCTGCATCATGTTATTGATCGCATCCTGTACCAGCCGTTCGCTTTCTGTATCGAGAGACGAAGTGGCTTCGTCGAGTATAAGTATCGGCGGGTTCTTTAACACGGCGCGGGCGATGGTGACGCGTTGGCGCTCGCCACCACTAAGCTTGGTGCCACGATCGCCGATATTGGTTTGGTACCCGGCCTCTTTATGAATAATGAAGTTGTGCGCATTGGCGATCCTGGCGGCCTGTTCAATTTCTTCCTGCGTTGCATCAGGAGTTCCCAATGTAATATTGTTGGCAACGGTATCATTGAACAGGATCGGCTCCTGTGTTACGATGCTCATCAGGCTGCGCACAGAATGAAGCGAATAATCTTTGATATTCACACCATCGATCAGTACTTCACCGGAAGTAACGTCGTGAAAGCGGGGAACAAGATCTGCCAGTGTTGATTTACCAGCGCCTGAAGAACCCACCAGTGCGATTGTTTTCCCTTTCTGTATAGTGAGGTTCACATTGTCGAGGATCACCGCATCATCATAAGAGAATACCACATTCCTGAATTCGATCCTGTCATTGAAGGAGGTCAGTTGTTTACCATTGGGATTCTCATCCACCACCATCGGAGCTTTCAATATTTCTTCCACGCGGATGATCGCGCCAGCGCCCCGCTGTATGTTGAAAAATGCCGTGGAAATATTTTTTGCAGGATTGATCAGCATGGCAAACGAGGCAATATAGACAAGTAAGTTTTCCGCTTCCAGTCCTTCTTTTGCTAAAACCAACCGTCCTCCGAAATAAAGGATGGTGCTTAATACCATTACTCCCAGCACTTCGGTCAACGGTGACGCAAGATCCCTTCTCGCAGCCATTTTTTTACGAATGGTGAACAGCTCATTGTTGATGGAATGGAATCTTGTGCTCAATAATTTTTCTGCAAGAAACGCTTTGATCACTCTTAGTCCACCCAGGGTTTCATCCAGTATGGAAAGACTATCGCCCAGTTTGATAGCGGCCTCCTGTGATTGTTTTTTCAATTTCCGGCTCACCCGGCCGATCAGCAAACCTGTTACGGGCAGTAGAATGAGCAGGAACAGGGAAAGTTTCGGAGAGATATAGATCAGGAAGCCCAGGTAACCGACAATGGTCAATGGATCTTTGATCAACCCATCAAATGTGCCCACCACCGATCCTTCAATTTCACCAATATCGTTTGTCATCCGGGAGATCACATCGCCTTTCCGTTTTTCTGTAAAATATCCGATCGGTAAACGGAGGATCTTATCATACAGTTCGCCCCGCATTTGGGTAATGATCGATGCGCGGACGGGTACAGAAATACGGTTCGACAGGTAAATGAAAAGGTTTTTTAATATGGTAGCGGTAATGATAAAGAGACAAATTGCTGTGAGCCCGCCTACTTTCCCGTGATTGTCGATCACGTGCTGGATTGCGGAACCGATCTGCGAGCCGAGTGCGTTTGTTTTCGCTATATTGGTACTGGGTGTAAGACCAGTTTCAAAGATCAACCCAAAAAAAGGGCTCAGCATTCCGATGGATATTACGCCGAAAAGTGTCGCCAATAAGGTCAGAAGAAAATACAGCAATATTTTAGGCCGGTGCACCTTCAGGTACCCAAAAATCCTGGAATATTTTTTCATTATGTTTCTAAGTCGCTTAAACGGGCAAAGTAACTAATTTTACACCGTCTGCCCGAATGTTTTAGGTGGGCTGCATAAATTATACGTTAATATGGAAGAGGGAAAAAGACAAAAACAGATTGCCGGTCTGCTGAATGAAGAGATGAACCAGATCTTTCAACGGCTCGGTTTAAGTATGATAAACGGTGGAATGGTCTCTATATCATCAGTTAAGGTAACACCAGATCTGCTGGAAGCCAGGTTCTACCTGAGTTTGTTCCAGGTCAATGATCCGGAAGATGCGCTTAAAAAGATCGAAGACCGTCATCATGAGATCAAAAAAGAACTTTCAGGACGCGTTCGCCACCAGCTTCGCTCCATTCCTGTTCTTAAATTCTTCAAAGACGACACGCTTGACCACGTGTTCAAAATGGAGGAATTGTTCAAAAAGATCAAAGACGACCGCAAAGACACGAATTAATTACACGTATTTCGAAACGCGAATTTCGCGAATTGGCTCACTGGATAGGAAAGATCTGATTGATTTTCGAAGGTTATTGAAAGTATCCGATCGGAGAGGCTAATTCGGGAGATTCGCGTTATCTTATTTAAACCATCTTCAAACTGAAAACCCCATTAGCGTTTTGAGCTTTCTCTTTGCCTGGCGGTATTTTAAAGCAAAAAAATCCACGAATGCGATCAATGTCATTTCCTGGATCAGCGTCGTGGCGATCGTGATCGGCACAGCGGCGCTGATACTGGTATTGAGTGTATTCAATGGATTTGAAGGATTGGTAAAATCATTGTATTCGTCATTTTATACAGACCTGAAAGTATTGCCGCCCGGCGGAAAAAATATCACGGTCTCCGCTGAACAGCTGCAGCGGCTGAAAGGCATCAAAGGCGTAAAGAACTATTCTTTGGTTGTGGAGGAGAAGGCGCTGGTCCAAAATGGAGATTACCAGTCGATCGTTTACCTCAAAGGCGTTGATGAAAATTACCGGTATGTTACCGGCGTCGCTGATCGGTTGGTCAAAGGCGAATATGATCTCGGTACGGAAAATGCTCCCCGGCTGATCCTTGGTGCCGGTGTGGAAAATGCCTTGGGCATCCAGGCTGACAGGAATATCTTCCCGTTGAATATCTATCTCCCCCGCAAAACCGACAAAGCACAGCTTGATCCGATGAATGATATCAGCAGCGATACGATCAACAGTTCCGCTGCATTTGTGATCCAGCAGGATTTCGATACGAAATACGGCATTACCAATCTTGCCTTTGCGAAAAAAGCATTGCGGCTCGGGCCAGATGTTTACGGCGGTGTAGAGATCACGCTCAACGATCCCGCAAAAGGGGAGCAGGTACAAAAACAGGTGCAAAAAATATTCGGGAAAGGTTATCTGGTCCAAACGCGGTATGAGCAAAACCAGGGACTTTATTCGGTGATGAATATGGAACGCTGGATCATCTATGGTGTGCTCAGCCTGATCATGGTGGTAGCTGCATTTAATATGATCGGCGCACTCACGATGCTTGTGCTGGAAAAGCAGAAAGACATCGGTGTACTGCATGCGCTTGGGGCCAATCGAAGCTTTATTCAGCGTATATTTCTCAGCGAAGGTCTTTTGCTTGCACTTATTGGCACCGCGGCAGGAATGTTTCTTGCTTATACAACGATCATTCTCCAGCTCAAATTTCATCTTATAGAACTGAAACCGGGCTCGTTCCTTATTGACTATTTCCCGGTAGAACCGCATCTTTCAGATTTTTTGCTTGTAACAGCTACGGTATTTGTCATTGCAATACTGGCGTCGTGGTTTCCGTCCAGAAAAGCAGCGGGGCAGCGGTTTGTGGTGAGGGGAGAGTGAGCGAGCATTGTCCGATGGCTGATCGTTATAACCGCCGGTCGATATATACTAAACAAAGATGGCTCCTGATATCAGAAGCCATCTTTGTTTTAATATATATCGACCGGCAGAGCGCCGCCATCAGCCATTGATTAATAATCTCCCATCGTTTCCGGTAATTGCGCCAGCGCTTTTGCCAGTTGTTCGTCATTCGGAGCAATGCCGTGCCAGTTGTGATCATTTTCCATGAAATCGACACCTTTGCCCATGATGGTGTGCATCATGATAGCGATAGGTTTGCCCTGGCCGGTGAGTGATTTTGCTTTGTCGAGCGTAGCGATCACATCGTCCATATCATTGCCATTCATTTCGAGGGTTGTCCAGCCGAAAGCATCGAATTTCTGGCGGATATTGCCGAGGCTCATTACTTTGTCGGTAGGGCCGTCGATCTGCTGACCATTCCAGTCGATAGTTGTGATGAGGTTGTCTACTTTATGATGCGGGGCAAACATGGCAGCTTCCCAGATCTGTCCTTCGTCCAGTTCTCCATCACCATGGAGAGAGAAAACAAGCGTGTTTTCTTTATTGAGTTTTTTTGTCAACGCGGCACCGATTGCTGCGCTCAGGCCCTGGCCTAAGGAACCGCTGGCGATCCGCACTCCCGGAAGATGTTCATGCGTTGCGGGGTGACCCTGCAGTCTTGAATTGATCTTACGGAAGGTGGCCAGTTCTTTTACATCGAAATACCCGGAGCGGGCCAGAACGGAGTAAAAAACCGGCGAGATATGCCCGTTAGAGAGAAAGAATACGTCTTCGTTCGTTGCATTCATGTTGAAGTTTGGGTCATGTTTCATCACCTGGAAGTACAGGGCAGTGAGAAAGTCAGCACAGCCTAATGAACCACCGGGGTGACCGCTGCTGGAACCATGTACCATCCTTACGATATCTCTGCGGATCTGTGACGCAATTGCTTTGAGTTCAGGCATAAATATTAGGGATTTTTTAAACTTTTTGTATCTTGCTGCCTCATTTCACTACGAGGGCGTTGCAAAAGTGCAATCTTTTTTTGATACAAAATTCATTGATCGGGATTAAATATTGCGCCGGGTTAAAGTTCCGGCGATTGGCTTTCACACCCCGTTTCCGAAATGATCTGATTCTTTACCCTTGATAAGCCAGCGGTTCAGGCCAACTTTTTTACCGTAAACCCAATCTGATGCTTGACATCTCGCTTCTGGACATTTTGCTCACGGCATCCGTGGCATTTATTATATCATTCCTCGCAATTCCTGTTGTTTTACAAATTGCGGAGCAGAAAAAGCTGTACGATATCCCGGATGAAAGGAAAGTGCATGCACATGCCGTGGCATCGCTCGGTGGGGTAGGCATATTCGGCGGATTTTTACTGGCTTCTCTTCTTTCGATACAGGGATACCTCAACCCGGAGTTCCAATATTTTTTCGCAGCTGCGATCGTGATCTTTTTTCTCGGATTGAAAGATGATCTTGTTGTTCTTTCCGCCAGCAAAAAGATCATTGGCCAGGTGATCGCCGCCTCTATCCTGATCCATCTTGGAGGGATCAGGATCAATAGCATGCATGGTCTGTTCGGGATCAATGAACTTCCGGAAGCCTTTGATCTGGCCTTATCTTATCTGACGGTCATTGTCGTGATCAATTCATTTAACCTGATCGACGGTGTTGACGGCCTTGCCGGCAGCCTGGGCGTATTAACCATGCTTGTGTTCGGTACTTATTTCTATGCAATACATTTCCAGGCGTATGCCTTGCTGGCATTTGCGCTGGGAGGCAGCCTCGTGGCATTCCTGATCTTTAATCATCCTCCTGCTAAAATATTCATGGGAGATTCCGGGTCGCTCATGATCGGTTTGATCAATGCGATCATGGTGATCAAATTCATCAATGTAGCCGGAAACCCCGCTGTCCGCGTCCCGCTGGACTCCTCAGTAGCGATCGGCATTTCCATCCTGATCATTCCCCTGCTTGACACTTTAAGGGTGTTCTCGATCCGGATCTTTAACGGCAGGTCTCCCTTCACACCCGATCGCAATCATGTGCACCATTTACTGCTTGCACGTGGCCTCGGACATGCAGGCGTTACACTCACCTGCGTATGCGTCAACATCTTCTTTATCGTACTGGCGTATACCTTGCGGTCTTTTGGCTCTACCATTGTGCTGGCCATCATCCTGCTCCTTGGCCTCGGTGGCATCGGCATACTGTATTACACACGTAAGCCCAACCGGCGACTGTTCGTGGCACGTCAGCCCGAAGAGTTAAAGCCTACTTCCAAAGTCGTTAACCTGAATCCGGATACGGCTGCTGCCGAACATAAATAACGATGACCGGTATTGGCGGCTGATGCATTGCCGGCTGCACTTCCCCGACTTGTATGGTCCATGATTTTCAGGTATCTGAAAAAGTTGCGCTCTAATTTTTTCTGCTGCCGGGATGGGTGATCAACCTTTACGCTGCGATCATCAGGCATCGAATCCATAGATTTTCATTAGCTTTGCCGCGACCGCTAAACGGATTTTATGACAGAAGATATTTCAACAATTATTGCCGCAGGCGAAGAGCTGATGCGGAAGGCTATCAGTCACCTGGAAAGTGAATTGACAAAGATCAGAGCCGGAAAGGCCAATCCGCAAATGTTCGACAGCGTGATGGTAGATTATTACGGCTCCCCCATGCCGATCAACCAGGTTGCAAACATCAGCGTAATGGATGCCCGCACTCTTAGCATTCAACCATGGGAAAAGAATATGCTGCAGCCTATCGAAAGGGCGATCATCAATTCCAACCTGGGCGTAACTCCCCAGAATGATGGCGTATTGATCCGGATCTTTATGCCGCCGCTGACCGAAGAAAGGAGACGTGAACTGGTAAAAAGATGCCAGGGGGAAGGAGAGCAGTGCAAAATTGCTGTCAGAAATATCCGTCGCGATGCGATCGAAAACATAAAAAAGCAACAAAAGAACGGACTCAGCGAAGATGCCGCCAAAGACGCCGAAGCGGAAGTTCAGCAACTGACTGACCGGTATACAGCGGTGGTAGAAAAACACCTGGCC
>JBEVKW010000007.1:0-5310 GCA_040509495.1 Chitinophagaceae bacterium
GTTGCGGTTGCTGCTGATGGTTGCCTGCTGATCACACCGTAATTGATCGTAGTGAGGTTCATCTTCAGGAACGCTGCAGCGCCCATATTCAATGGTTCTTCCTGAACCCAGAACCAGGTTGCTTTGCTGTACTTCGCATAGACGGCGTCCAGTTGTTTGAATGGTAAAGGATAAAGCTGCTCCAGTCGGATGATCGCGATGTCTTTACGGTCTTCTTTCTGCTGACGTTCTGCCAGATCATAATACACTTTACCTGAGCAGAACAGCACTTTCTTCACTTTGCCGGCATCTGCGAATGTATCGTCGATCACTTCACGGAAACCGCCATTGGTAAACTCTTCCATGGGAGAGTAAGTGCCCGGGTGACGGAGGTTAGCCTTTGGTGCAAAGTTGATCAGCGGTTTTCTGAACGGCCATGCGAGCTGGCGACGCAGTGCATGGAAGAAGTTCGCCGATGTAGTGATGTTGGTGACCACCATATTCAGCTCAGCGCATGACTGCAGGAATCTTTCCAGGCGGGCACTGCTGTGCTCCGGCCCCTGGCCTTCATAACCGTGCGGCAATAACATGGTCACACCATTCATCCTGTTC
The DNA here is from genome assembly GCA_040509495.1 of Chitinophagaceae bacterium. Taxonomy (GTDB): domain Bacteria; phylum Bacteroidota; class Bacteroidia; order Chitinophagales; family Chitinophagaceae; genus Terrimonas_A. The sequence goes on from JBEVKW010000007.1 coordinate 592, forward strand.
CATTTTTGCTCGCCGGAAGAAATGAACTGATCGATCATGGTCTGTGCTCCATTCACGAAGTCACCAAACTGTGCTTCCCACAACACAAGTGCATTCGGGTTGGCCAGTGCATAGCCGTATTCAAATCCCAGCACACCATATTCACTCAATAATGAGTTATAGATCTTGAATTTGCCTGTAACATCAGGAATACCGTTCACCCGGTTGTAAGGTTTATCGCTTACTTCATCCATCAGAACAGCGTGACGATGAGAGAAGGTACCGCGTTTCACATCCTGGCCGCTCATGCGCACATCTTTTCCTTCCAGCACCAGGCTGCCATAAGCCATCAGTTCGGCGGTTGCCCAGTCTGTTTTTCCCTCTGCGTCGAATAGTTTTATTTTATCCTGCAGGATCTTCTCCACTTTACGAAGTGGTTTGAATTCTGCCGGCCATTTCATCAGACCATCAAATAGTTTTTTGAAATCTTCCTGAGAGATTGCGGTAGAGGGAGACTGGTCGAAATCTTCTTCTGTTGATTTGCGGAGGCTGTTCCACCATTTATCAGGATTCTGAAGATTGTAAGGAAGCGGGTTTTGCTTCACTTCATCCAGGCGCTCCTGCAGATCTGCCCAGAATTTCTTTTCCATTTCTTTTGCCAGTTCCTGCGCATCAGCTTCACCATTCTCCAGCAAATATTTGATGTACACTTCCCGTGGGTTTGGATGCTTATCGATCAGTCCATACATCTGGGGTTGTGTGAATTTCGGATCATCTCCTTCATTATGACCATGCCGGCGATAGCAGACCATATCGATGAATACATCGGAATTGAATTCCTGGCGATAGCGTGTTGCGATCTCCACACACTTCACCACCGCTTCCGGATCATCACCATTAACGTGGAAGACCGGAGCCTGAATGGCTGCAGCAAGCGATGTACAGTAGTCGGAACTACGCGCATCATCAAAATTGGTGGTAAAGCCGATCTGGTTGTTGATCACAAAGTGCATTGTACCTCCGGTATAGTAACCTTCGAGGTTGCTCATTTGTGTTACTTCATATACAACGCCCTGACCCGCGATAGATGCATCTCCATGGATCAGGATCGGAAGGATCTTATCAAAATCAGAACCGTACAAAACATCAGCTTTTGCACGTGCGAAGCCGACTACAACAGGATCAACCGCTTCAAGGTGTGAAGGGTTTGGCATCAGTTTCAGGTAAATGCCTTTTCCTGCGGGAGTTTTCAGTTCGCTGCCAAATCCCATGTGATATTTTACGTCACCGCTCCCCATCGTCTGGTCAACTTTTGCAGTGCCTTCAAATTCGCTGAAGATCTGCTCATAGGTTTTGCCCATGATGTTAGCCAGGATGTTAAGGCGTCCGCGGTGCGCCATACCGATCACCACTTCCTGAACATCGTGATCAGCGGCTGTATTAATAATGGCATCGAGCGCTGCAATGGTCGTTTCACCACCTTCCAGCGAAAATCTCTTTTGCCCTACATATTTTGTGTGAAGGAATTTTTCAAACATCACGCCCTGGTTCAACTTTTCCAGGATACGCTTCTTTTTATCAAGTGATAATGGATTAGCGAAATTCTTCTCCATTTCGTTCGCCAGCCAGTTCACTTTTTCCTGGCTACTGATATACTTGAACTCGATTCCGAGGTGCTCTGCATAAGTCTTTTGCAGATGAGCCAGGATATTTTTGAGGGTAGTTGGACCTAAACCAATGCGTTCACCCACCTGGAAAGTTTTATCCATATCGTCCTCACTGAGCCCGAAAAATTCCAGGGTAAGGTTCGCGTTACGGTCTTTTCTTTCGCGGATAGGGTTGGTCTTCGCGATCAGGTGTCCTTTATTGCGGTAACCAAGGATCATTCGATAAGCGCCAAGCTCCTTCCTCCAGTCGCTACCTGTGCCAGTTGCTCCGCCAACTGCAGAAACAGCAGCACCGTTCGATTGACCATTCGACTGCCCGAGCGCAAAATCAAATCCCTCAAAAAACTTTTTCATCTCCGGATCAACGCTGCCTGGATCTTTTGAAAAGTCGCGGTACAGATTTTCGATGTATTCGGGGTGAGAACTCGTGATATAGGAAAAATCTTTCATGAAATGTGGATATTTTAGACGGCAATTTTGGGACACAAATATCGCCTAAAAACTCCGAATTAAATAGGTGTTTTTAGGTAAGAAACACGTTAAAAATCAAAAAGCTGAGGATTTTCGTTAGAATTGGGACGGCCTTCACGTTTTTCACTGGCCGAATGGCTGATGCCGCTGGCCGGAGGGGTCGTTTAAATTTGAAAACGTATTTTAAGGTCAGACATCCTACAAGCATAGGATTAAGAATCTAACCCCCTAATAATTAGCCATTTTAAAAGTTTAGCGTGATATTCGGCCAACAGCCACCGGTCATTCCGCCATCAGACGAATCGTGGAGAATTCAACATTTCCGGCACTTTCCCCGCTTTTAATTTGGTGGTTAAGCTTATCAACCCTACCTTTGCCGTCCTTAAAATTGATACGAAATGGCTAATCATAAGGCAACGAAAAAAGATGTGCGCCAGGCAGCAAAACGCCGCGAGAGAAACAAATATTATGGCAAAACTACCCGTAATGCCATCCGTGACCTGAAAGCGGCGAAGGAAGGCGAGGCGACAGCTCAATTGCCTAATGTGTCCAGCATGATCGACAAACTGGCTAAACGTGGTGTTATCCACAAGAAAAAAGCAGCCAACCTGAAGAGCAAACTGGCTAAGAAACTCGCTGTAGCTAAGTAATTAGCGCACAACTTTTCAATATTATTGAAAGCACCTTCCAAACCGGGAGGTGCTTTTTTAGTTTGTGGTAGTCGATTGGGAATTTACCAGTATGTGCGTATCGCAGAAGACGCAGAGAATACACCTTCATGTTGTTTGCGTCTTCTGTGATACTCCTCAACGCCAATCGATCTGAAGTGAGTTTTCCTTACTTTTATCGCAACCTAAAATTCACACATGCGAAGACTTCTCCTGGCTATTGCACTGATCAGCACTTCTGTTTGTTTTGCTCAACCTCTCCTCACGCGATTTGAAAGATCAAACGGCACACAAACCCCCACCTATTACGAAGCCATCGATTGGTGGCAGAAACTGGATGCCGCTTCACCGAAAGTGAAAATGGTTCCCATGGGAGTTACCGACGCCGGCTTACCTCTCCACCTGATCTTCATTTCAAACAACGGAGACCATAACCTCGCCAATATCCGCAAAAGCAATAAACGTATTCTTTTCATAAACAATGGTATCCATCCCGGCGAGCCGGACGGAATAGATGCATGCATGCTGCTCGCAAAAGACATCGTTACCAACAACTATAAGCTGCCGGATAACATAGTTCTCGCCATCATACCGATCTATAACATCGGCGGTGCATTGAACCGCAGCGCGAATTATCGTGTTGACCAGGATGGCCCCGAAGAATTTGGATTCCGCGGAAATTCGCAAAACCTCGATCTGAACCGCGACTTCATCAAATGCGATTCAAGAGATGCCAGAGCATTTGCTGCGATCTTCCGACTGCTTGACCCGGATGTATTCGTCGACAATCACGTAAGCAATGGAGCCGACTATCAGCATGTGATGACCCTTCTTGCTTCACAACATGATAAACTCGGTGGCGCAATGGGCGAATTTATGATCAATGAATTTGAGCCCGGTATCTTCTCAAAAATGAAAGCAAAAGGCCTTGATCTTATCCCGTATGTAAACGCATTTGGAGACACTCCCGAAAATGGCTGGGCTGCATTCTGGGACAGTCCACGTTATGGCACAGGCTATGCCGCACTATGGAATACATTCTCCTTCATGCCCGAAAGTCACATGCTCAAACCATATGATCAACGCGTTAAAGCATCTTACGCATTGATGCAGTCGTTTATCAGCTTTACCTCAGAGCATAGCCTGACTATCAAAAAACTTCGCGATGAAGCGAAGCTGCGCACCAGATCAATGACCACCCTGCCCGTTAGCTGGTCACTGGATCGTAATGTTACCAAAGATTATCTTTTCAAAGGTTATACCGCCGGCCGCAAGCCAAGCGATATTTCAGGGCTGCCACGCTTATTTTATGACCGTAATGCGCCGTTTGAAAAGACCATTAAGATCATGCATCACTATACGCCGAAAGAATCCATCAATAAACCTTCTGCTTATATCATTCCCCAAGGATGGTGGAAGGTGATTGATCTGCTGCAGTTGAACAAAGTAAACATGCAACAGCTAAAACAGGATACCACCATAGAAGTGGAGGTGTACAAGATCGCATCTTATAAAACTTCACCACGTCCCTATGAAATGCACCACGTGAATTCAGAAGTAAAAACAACTTCGCTTACCGAAAAAGTGAACTTCAGAAAAGGTGACTGGCTCGTTCCGCTCAACCAGGAAGGAAATCGCTTCATCATGGAGGTGCTGGAACCTCAGGCAGAAGATTCTTACTTCACCTGGAATTATTTTGATGGCATACTTGGACAAAAAGAAGGATACTCCGCCTACGCATTTGAAGACATAGCAAATGAATACCTGAAGAATAATCCAGCGTTAAAACAACAACTGGAGCAACAAAAAACAACCGATTCGACATTATCAAAAAGCAGCCGCGCCCAACTCGATTTCATCTTTCAACGTTCTCCGTGGTTTGAACCGGCGTATCTGAGGTATCCTGTATACCGGATAAAGTAAAAAGTCAACTT
>JBEVKW010000008.1:0-8366 GCA_040509495.1 Chitinophagaceae bacterium
GTTGTTAACCTCAGCATAAGTGATCCTAACCGCGATAAAGCGCGGGCTATTCTCGCGACGCTGATTGATATTTACAACCGTCAGGGCCTGGATGATAAAAACAAGGTTACTGCAAATACAATAGACTTTTTAAATGAAAGACTGAAAGCCGTAGCGTTGGATCTGGAGGGCGTTGAAGGGCAGGTACAAAGATTTAAAACGGCCAATCAGATCACCGATGTGTCTTCGGATGCACAGCGATACATGGACATGGCCAGGAGTATAGATGCTCAAAAAGCAGAAAGTCAAACCCATTTGAATATCATATCTGCACTGGAGAGGGATCTGCTTCTGAATCAGGATAATCCCGCTCTTGTTCCCAGTACATTAGGGATACAGGAAGTATCACTTGCATCCCTCGTAGAAAAACACAATACACTTCTCCTGGAAAAAGAAAGGGTTGAAAAAAATAAGGAGATCGGACCCAACAACCCCTTGCTCATTGACTTGAAACAGCAGGTTCAGGAGACTCGTCGTAAACTGCTGGCAAACGTCCGTAATCTGAAGGATGCTTACAGGATCACACTTGATGATATTTCGAGAAAAGATCTCCAGCTTCGTGGACAGATACGCAACGTTCCCCAAATGGAGCAAAAGCTTGTGGAGATTCAGAGAAACAGAAATGTACAGGAACAGTTGTATGCATTCCTTTTACAGAAAAGAGAAGAAGCGGCGGTAACCCTGGCATCAAATATTCCCGATGCAAGAACAATTGTAAAAGCAAGAGGCCTTGGGCAGGTATCTCCAAAGTCAAAAGCAGTCTGGTCTGTTGCATTACTGATGGGGATTTTGCTTCCGTTTATTATAATGCTGATAGGTGACTTTTTCAACAATAAGGTAGGCGATGCGGCAGAAGTTGAGCAAAAAGCAAAAGTGCCTTTTCTTGGTATCATTTCTCATATCCGGAAAATACAATCTCCGATCGCTATCTCTGAAAAATCAAGATCAGTTGTTGCGGAACAGATCAGAACGCTGCGCACATCGATAGGTTTTACAGGAAAAGGGAAGGATGTCAGAAAGATCCTGATCACTTCATCCCAGCCGGGCGATGGAAAAAGTTTTGTTAGCCTTAATCTTGCCGCAAGCCATGCTCTGTTGGGTAAACGGACTGTAATTGTTGAGCTGGATCTTCGCAAACCGCACGTTGGAAAATATCTTGGCATTAGTGCCAAGCAGGGCATCAGCAGCATACTCGCTGGAAAAAGTTCTCTGGATGAAGTGCTGATCGAGATTCCAGAGTATAGTAAAAACCTGTACCTGTTGCCTGCCGGATATCTTCCTCCAAACCCTGCTGAACAGATCTCAGGAGTGGCTATGGCTAATCTTATAAAGGAGCTAAGCGAAAAATTTGAATATGTGATCATTGATACTCCACCGTTTGGCCTCGTCACAGATGCAGTATTGCTGCAGCAGTATGTTGATATCACCCTTGTGGTATTGCGTCAGGGACATACTCATAAAAACGTATACAATGATATAAACCAGCGTATAAGTCAGAAACCTGATTTCCCAATGTATACAATTTTGAATGGTGTGGGATGGAGGCAACGTTACCAGGGGTATGGCTATGGCAAATACGGCGGCTATGGGTATGCAAAAGGGTATTACCAGGAAGAGTAGTTCGTGTTCCTGAACTTCACTCATTACAATAATTTTGAGTGGCAGAACTCTTTGAGAGGCGCAAGCCGCAAGTATTAAACCAATATCTGAATGAAAACCGGAAACACATCAATAAGCCCGAAAGGAGCGGGGCATCCAGGCTCGCTTAAATTTCTCGATGGGCTTCGGGGCTTCGCCGCTTTGTACGTTATGATAGGGCATGCCCGATGGCTTCTTTGGGAAGGAGGAGCAGGGTATAATGCACATCCCGGGGATTATTCTTTCCTGGAAAAATTACAGGTATATTTTTTTGGTCTTTTCAAGTATGGCCACCAAATGGTCCTGTTCTTTTTTGTTTTAAGTGGTTTTGTTATTCACTTAAAACAATCAAGAGCAATCGCAGGTGGCAGGCAACCTTTGCTTAAAGATTACTTTTGGAAGCGGCTTCGGCGGATCATGCCTCCTTTGGTATTTGCGCTTGTGCTGACTTTTGTTTGTGATAAGCTGGTGGAGGGCATGAATGCAAGTATTTTTTTACATACTACCCAGGATCCTCTCGTTAATCGTAATATCAGCTTTGATCATTCCTTCACCACTCTCCTCGGAAATCTTCTGTTTGTACAGGAAACCTATGTTCCCATTTTTGGGTCAAACGGTCCTCTTTGGTCACTAAAGTTTGAATGGTGGTTCTATATGCTTTATCCTTTGTTCCTGTTATTGAACAAAAGAAGTGCATGGTGGACTTTTGCGTTGATTGCAGCACTCTCTCTCGCTTCTATTGCAGGATGGAGTTGGGGGCTCACATTGCTTGACGACGTACTCGCTTATTTCCTGTGCTGGTGGCTGGGCTGTCTGGCTGCGGATATTTTTGCAGGCAGGATAAAAATGCCTGTCTGGACATCTTTACTTGCTGCCTGCCTGCTGATCACCATCCCTTTTCAATCAAAGCTCCCTTTACAATCCGGAATTGCACGGGATACATTACTGGCGATCGGCTTTTTTGGAATGTTAAATCTTTTCCTTCGCGGCGCTCTTGCCGGGAAAAAATTCCCATTGCTTACCAGATTAAAACCTCTTGGCGATTGCTCCTACACACTTTATGTATTCCATATGCCATTACTCGTAGTGTTCCATGCTTTTATAACACGCAGTTATAATAACGCTCTGCCTTCATCGATGATATTTCTTTGGCTTTCGATTTTAATTTTGCCAATATTGGCCTATATAATTCATTTCGCGGTGGAGAAGCCTTTTATGGGATCATCATCAAGCCAGCCCGGAAAGCCGGTTGAGGTACAAATAAACAACTAACACATTAATATTCTTTGAAACCAAAAACATCATAATCATGGCGAGAAAAATTTCATGGGTTTCGGCGATAGATGCCAGCAATGACGGTCAGATCCTTGAACTGGAAAACAAGTTGAGTGATTTTTATGCTAACAATAAAAGTTACTATTCTAACATTGACTACACGGCAACCAATTGGAATAATCCAAAAGAGCTCGCGTACCAGGAGATAAAAAAAGCATGTGCAACAAGCGATCAGATCTGCGAATTTGGCTGTGGTGCCGCAAATATCCTTGCCAGCGATATCAATATTGAGGCACGGTATACTGGTTGTGATTTTTCTGCTGAGTTAATGCAGAAAAACAAGTCAAAATATCCCACAGCGACATTCAATACAATCGAAACCCCCAACTTGCTACCTTTTGCTGATAATTCTTTCGATCTGTTGTTTTCGGTTTTTGTTTTCGAACACAGCACCCGTCCTCATGTTTTGCTGGATGAGTGTAAGAGAGTATTAAAAAAAGGAGGAAAGCTTATCATCTTCTGTCCTGATTTTCTTGGACGTGGTGGCATATCTTCCCAGCAAGGCGGATGGAGTGAAGGCACTCCTTCACAGAAGATCAAAAAAGGCAAAATTCTCGACGGCCTGGTCACCGCTTATGATAATCGCGTAAAAGTGCCACGCTTCTGTGAGCAGAAGATTAAAGAAGGCGCACCGCAATTCCTGATAAATGTTGACCCGACAGTATTTTATTTCAAATTCAGACCGGATGTAGATGCTGTTTATGTGACTTTCAGAGATGATTTTCTTTCATATCTCAAAGCAGATTTTGAGTACCAGCCAAATTCTTTGGAAATGTCGGATTATGAGAAAAGCAAGAAGCTTCTGTATATGTCATTCATTAAGAAATAAGAGGAATTTGATATGGTGAATGATGTTTCTATTGTAGTATTAACGCCGGCCAGGAACGAAGAATGGATACTGGAGAAATTTTTGCAAACCTGCTCAATGTTTGCTGATCTGATCATTGTGGCAGATCAACAGTCAACGGATAATACAAAAGCGATCATCGGGAAATTTGAAAAAGCCGTCTATCTTGAAAATACAAAAAAAGAGTATGATGAGGTATACAGGCAGCGTCTTCTTATAGAGAAAGCCCGCGAACTGGTGCCGGGAAAAAGATTACTGATTGCCATCGATGCTGACGAAGTGATTTCTGCTGATTCAATCAACGCTGATGAATGGAGGGAAATATGCAGTAAGCCGGCCGGTACAAGTATTTATTTTAAGAAGCCGGATCTCCTGCCAGGGTGTAAAAACTATGTTGACTACAGCAATTATTTTTTGCTGGGTTTTATGGATGACGGAACTGAACATACAGGAACCCAGTTTCATAGCCCGAGAGTTCCTGCGGGGAAGATGCGCTACAATTCAGATCAGATCCGTTTCATGCATCTCGCTCTTGTAAGAGAGAAAATATATCTCGCCCGGCAACGGCTTTATGCGGTAATGGAGAATATTAATGGTACAGCCTCTTTGAGATTTCGTTACCGGAAATATTCCAGGAAAATTCAGTCATTCAGGTATCTTACTATCACAAAAAAAATACCTGCAGAGTGGTTAAAATTTCCGCACTTCAGCATGTCAGAAGATCAGTTTGATGATTCCGAGAAGAATGGATTTAACAGACAGATCATTGAAGCCTTTGCTGCGCATGGCGAAAAGCGATTTTATTTCGATGATATCTGGTATGTGAATTATAATGACATCAATCATGCATTAGGAATGATGCGTGATAATAAAATAAAAGCACCTGGCTTGTTTTATAAAGTATTGAGATCTGTTTTTATTACATCATATGCGTCGCTGCTTTCGATTAAGAAAAGAGCTGCAAAAAAATAAGTTTCGATAGAACAATGTCTACAGCGAAAAGGGTAATATCGGGAAGTATTGCTTCCTGGATGAGGATCGGAATAACGATGGTTTCGCAATTGGTGCTGGTACCGGTGTATCTGTCTTATTGGGACGTGACCACCTATGGTATCTGGATTGCCATCCAGGCCTTTGTGAGCGTAATATCTGTATTGGATCAGGGGCATCAGGCGTTTATGGAATTCGAGTTCCTGAAAGATGGGAAGGAGAACAGGAAAAATATCGCGCTCAATCTATGGTCGAGCGTCTGGGTTGGCGTCGGTATAGGTGCCATTGAAGTGTTGATCGTTATTTTAGTTATATCTTTCGGCGCGTTGGAGTCCTTGCTGGGCGAATCTGCCGGAGTCTCTCCTGTCCTTATTAAAGAAGCGTCCATTGTATTATTATTACAGATCATCAACTGGGCCGTCCTCACCAGTATCGGAGGCATTTTTGTCCGTGTGCTCTCGCCTTTCGGTTATTATGCCAGGATGAGTTGGTGGGGAGTCTGGGCTGCGGTGATAACCTCCTTTGCGCCGGTGGTTGCTGTCATCTGTGGTGCAGATCTATTGTACGCAGGCATCACACTCGCTATTGCAACTATACTGTACTCAATACCACAGTATGTGGATATTTATAAACTGGTAAATAAAGAAGCCCTTTTTTATCAGGGTGCTTCGTTGAAACGTGGCTTGCGTAACTTTTCATTGTCGCTCGTTATCTCAGCAAAAAGCTTACTGGAAAATGCGCGCCAGCAGGGCGTACGATTGATTCTTGCCCCCCTGTCTGGTGCTGCGGGGCTCGTGGCATTTTCGACAATGCGGACCGGCGCAAATATCGTATTGCAAGGATTAAATACCATTACGAGCCCGCTAATGCCGGAACTGATGAGGTTTTTGAATCAGAAAGACCAGGATCGCATGGAAGCATCCTTCAGTACCGTTTGGTTCGTGGTGTTGTTTTTACTCGCGCCGGCAATAATTATTCTGCAGCTATTCGCTGATCCGCTTTTTACGCTCTGGACAAATGGCAGGGTGCCTTTCAACCCCTATTTATTTGCTACATTGTCGCTCGGAGTACTCGTGTTTGCTGTGGCCCAGCCGGCGATGGCCGTAATGCGCGGCAATAATCTGCTACGACCGCAATTCCTCATCACTCTTATTGCCGCATCTATTGTGGTTGGTGGAATGTTTATACTTGTTCCCCGGATAGGCATTGTTGGCGCGGGAGCATCATTACTGCTGGCAGAGCTTGCTGCAACTACGGGATACAGGATAGTTGCAAAAGACTGGCTGCGGAAGAATGGCCTATCCTGGCCGCAAAGATCATCTATGCTCGCCCTGGCATCTGTATGGACAGCTGCTGCTTCCATGTTTGCAATGATCAGCTTCCCTTCTTTAAAATGGATATTCTGCATAGCAGGTGTGACCCTGATCTTTGTTCTTATAAGATTTTACTGGGCAAGTTCGCCTATGCTGGTAAAGCAAAAAGTGAGGCAGATATTCGGTAAACTTCCAGTAATAAAAAGATTAATTCCGAAATATGAATAAACAGGTTATTTCAATCATCACCTGTGTTTATAATGGGTTGCCATTTTTAAAGGAATGTATTGATTCAGTATTGGAGCAGAATTTTAGCGACTGGGAATTGCTGATCAGCGATGACGGATCGTCCGACGGATCGAGAGATTATCTGAGAACGCTGGAAGATCCGAGGATCACCGTATTCTTTCAGGAAAAAAATCTCGGAATATTCGGCAACCTGAACTTCCTTCTAAAGAAGGCTTCTACACCCGTTGCCCAGTTATTATGCCAGGATGACTACTTCACAGATGCGGGCTCGTTGCGAAAAATTGTTGAAGCTTGGGCGGCCTCGGCGGAACAGACAGGTATCATGCGTTTTAATCATTCATCTATAAAAAATAACCAGCTGGAAGGATTTCAGAAGATGATAGTTCCGGAAAAAATAAGTGCTGAAGAATCTGATCTTTGGTTCTACACGTTTGGAAATATTCCCGGGAATCTGTCCAATGTTTCTCTGAAACTTGATGTGCTCAGTAAATGCGGCGATTTCAGACAAAGCCTTCCGTATGCAGGCGATTTTGATTTTTGGGCAAGGGCAGCAAGGGAGTATGATATGGGGGTAAAACAGGAGAAAGTGATCGAGGTAAGAAGACATCCTGGCGCTGCTTCAAACTTCCTTAACAAGAATGGAGAGCTGATCGATCAGAAGAGAGTAATCCTAAGCTCTCTGTATCAGAACCTGTCGAAGAAATTTCCTAAAGACAGGGTCTGGCTGAAAATCCACGGAACATTTAGTTTCATTCTTCAATATAACACAGCTATCAAATGGCGTCTTAAGGGAAAGCCCGAGTATTGGAGAGCGGTAAGTAAAGTGTATAAAGAAGCCGACTATGTGCTGCCCAGCGTTGCGATGTGGTTGATGTTTGTATTAACAGCCGGTGGCAGGATGGGCCGGGTGAGTTCCGCAAAAAAATTACTTTCACTAAGCAGAAAAACGGCATTATAAAAAAATGATGAAGGTCACCCAGGTTACCATAGGACGTTTCAGTCAGTTCAACCTCGCGCGGCAACTCGAGAAGCATGGCCTTCTGCAGGAGATATGGACAGGTTATCCTAAATTCAAACTCAAGAATGAAAAAGGAATTCCCGGAGAAAAGATCAAGACATTTCCATGGATTCAAATGCCTTACATGGCGCGAGGGCATATGGGACTGGCAAACTGGAAATGGTTAAGTGAAGAATGGGCGTGGCTTGCGCATGAATCCCTTGACCGGTTTGTTTCGGGAAGGTTGAAAAATCCAACTATTTTGCTGGGGCTTTCCGGCTCCGGTCTCCGGTGTGGAATAAAAGCTCAGCAGAATGGAGGAAAATATATCTGCCATCGGGGTTCTTCTCATATTGCCTATCAAAATAATCTTCTTGTTGAAGAACACCAACGATACGGTATTCCCTATAACGGAATTGATAAACGGGTCATTCAAAAAGAAGAACGAGAATACCTTTCAGCTGATGCTATAGTTGTTCCATCTGAATTTGCCAGGCGTTCTTTTATCGAAATGGGTGTGGATGAGCGCAAGATAAAAAAAATGGTATATGGCGCCCGGATGGATCGGTTCTCTAAATTGAGGGATCCTTTGCCAGATCAGTTCAATGTATTATGGGTCGGCGCGGCGTCGCTGAGAAAAGGTTTTCTTGATGCGGTACAGGCATTTCAACTGCTGAAACACCCTCAAAAAAAATTCATTGTAATTGGAAACATACAACCTGCCATACAGCAAAAGCTACAGGCACATGATCTGAAGGATATTGAATTTGTCGGTACTGTTCCAAACGAAAAGCTTATTGAATATTATAACAATGCCCATGTTTTTGTCCTTAGCAGTATAGAAGATGGTTTCGGGGTAGTGATTGGAGAAGCTATGGCATGTGGATGCCCGGTTATCGCTACCACAAATACGGGAGGAAGGGATTTTTTTACAGAGGGGGTTGAAGGGTTTATTGTG
>JBEVKW010000009.1:0-21373 GCA_040509495.1 Chitinophagaceae bacterium
ATATTTTACAAGATCGAAAACGAAAGTGGTTCCTTTACCGGGTTTGCTGGATACCTGTACAGAGCCGCCATTGTTTTCCACCATTGTTTTTATCATATACAGGCCGATACCTTTGCCTTCGCCTACCGTGGTAAGCCTGCGGAATGGTTTAAAAATATCGGAAGAATTCAAAGAAAGGTCAATGCCAATGCCATTGTCGGTGTATGTCAGCCTTACTCCTTTTTTTGTCGGTTCTGTAAGGATCGTGATCAACAAAGGAAGTTCTGACCGGTACTTGATCGAGTTGCTGATCAGGTTTGTCAATATACTTTTTGCATATCCTTCCAGGTAAGAGAGCGTTTCTGCTTTTGTGAAATTGAGATTGATCTTTGCTTTGATGTTTTGTATGGACGCTTTATGGTCTTCTTCCACTTCCTGCATCAGCTGGGTGAAGCGGATATCGCGGATCACCTGCCTGTCGGGGTTTTGGATATGGAGAATATCAATGAGGCCGTGGATGGTTTTGTCGAGACGATTTACTGACCGGTTGATCACCTCATTAAGTCTTGCATCTTTTTCACCAGGCTGCATTAAGGAGAGAGAAAGCTTAAGACTTGTCAGTGGCGTCTTAAGGTCATGCGAGATAGCGAATGTGAATTCCTGCATGTTCTTATTGCTTTGCCTGAGCCGTTGATTCAGTAATTCAATCTGATCTTTTTGCTGACGCAGTTCATCGGTTATTTCGAGTAGCTGTGCATTGCGGATCTTCAGTTCTTCATAAGCGCTGAGGCTTGGCTCGTACTGGATATGCTTTTTCCAGCCTTCAATGATGATCTTGCTGAGTGAAGTCTTTTTTGAAAGGGATGTTTTGCGTATGCGGACCACTGTTCCTCCGGCGCCCGATTTTATTTCGAACTGGTCAGAGAGTCTTCTGGCAAAGATGATCCCAAGTCCGCGGCCGCGGTAAGTCAGGGGATCGCGTTGCAGAATCTTATCCAGCCCGGAGATACCTTTGCCTTTGTCACGGATCTCTGCTTCGATGGCGGCTTTGTCTGCCTCATTGTCTGCGTAAAAGATGATATTTCCTTCCCTTGCATATTCGAGGCAATTGCGGCAGATCTCAGAAACTGCTGTGGCAAACCGGGTTTGTTCGGGCAGGCTGATACCCGCGAACTTCGCGATCTGCATGGCCCGCCTGTGTGCCAGTACCACGTCCATTTCATTGACGATATTCAGCTTCGTGACCTCGATCTTCATGACGCATTTTTTACATAACGGACCACTGATACGGTAGCATCATCTGTACTACGGAAATGGTCTTTGAATAGTGCCGCGCAAAGCATAAGGGAATGGTGCTGCAGGATCTTCGGGTATTTATTGAGATCCCATCTTCCTGAGATGCCATCAGTATGCATGACCAGCATATCCAGTTTCTTATCCCACGGAATTACGGTGTTATTGATTGTGGCGGGAACGGTATGTCCAACGATCCCGTTATAGGAATTGAAAGTTCTTGAAGACATGGACAATGGCTGATTGATCAGCCGCGTAAGGATATTGCCAATGCCGCAATAGGTAAGCTGTTTGTTTGCATTATCAATATAGGCGATTGACATAACAGCGCCTCTGGTCTTACGGATGTCTTCATGAATGGCGCGTAAATGCTCATTCGCATGCGTACCTGATTGCGTGGAAAATACGTCAACAGCCCTGGTGGCGGCATTACTTGCTTCAGGGCCATGACCCAGTCCATCTGCCATACATATCCGGGCGATCCTGTCGTTCCCGATAATGCTCCAGTTATCACCGCAGGCTGTCTCTCCCGGTTTGGATACGCGAATGGATTCCATTACGATGCTATCAACTGGTTTGAAAGCCTTTCTTGTTTTTTTGAAAACTCTGCTAAGAAGAATGGTGCCCCATCCAACCAATGAGTAGATGTCGAAGACGTCTGAGAGCCGTTTGATCGCTCCAAGTCCCTGCCCCAATGTATTTTTCGTCGAAGCGCCGTCTTTTAGCATAGTTGAGGTAGCTGCAATCCCCGGGCCATTATCGACAGCGAGAAGTTCAAGCCCATTCCGGTCATTATCTTCGATGATCCGGCACAGTATCTGGCCACCATGTGTGGCATGTTTTACCAGATTTGTTGTTATTTCTGCTATGATGATCTCTGTTTCGGCGAGGCGATGTCCGGTAAGCCCCGCCTTTATAGCCATAGATTTTAATTCCGCACGGGCGATGGCCTGGTAACTTCTGTCGGGCAGGTTGATGATGGAGTGAATATGATTAACCATTCTTCCATTTTGTGATAGTAATGGTTGTACCTTTTCCGAGCTGGCTTTTTATATCAAAAAGGCTGACGAGTCTTTTGGCTCCCGGAAGGCCGAGTCCAAGGCTTTTGCCAGTTGAATATCCGTCTTGCATGGCTTTTTCAATATCAGGGATGCCGGGTCCCTGGTCTGAGAAGGTTAACCGGACCCCGGTTTGCAGGGTAGCGTGGCTGACGATCTCGCAAAGCACTTTTCCGCCATTGCCGTAGCGCAGCATATTACGCACCAGCTCGCTTGCTGCTGTGAGTAATTTTGTTTTATTGACAAGCCCCATTTTTATCTTGTCAGCATATTCGGCTACCCGGTTGCGGAAAAAGACAACATCCTGTTCTTTTTCGATCTTAATGGTATCTTTATTCAGCACTATCATCTTCGTCTGTTGAAGTCGTTTCTTCCTCCTCCCTATACAGTATCAGGTTTCGCTTCAACAGTTCCATTCCTTTTTCGACGTTCAGTGCTGTGCGAACACCAGTCATTGGCAGGCCCAGTTCGATCAGCGTGATCGCTACAGCAGGCTGCATTCCCACCACGACTGTGAGGGCATCCAGTATTTTAGACATCTGGGCGATATTGCTCAATATCCGTCCCATGAACGAGTCGACAATATTCACGGCGGATATATCAATCAATACACCTTTTGCCTGATGTTTATTGATCATATTCACCAGGTCTGCTTCAAGATTCAGGGCGAGCCGGTCATACAGGTCAATCTGTACGGTGACGAGCAGGAAATCGCCCATTTTCAGAATGGGAATCTTCTCCATAGTAATTAACTGGCCGTTTTATCGGTTTTTTTTCTGACCTCAAGCCTTAATGTCTGAAATGCAAAGCGCAGTGCGTGCGACAAGGAGGCTTTTGTATTTATTCCGGAAAGATCGATGCCAAGATGCACAATGGTCTGTGCGATCTCGGGGCGGATTCCGCTGATGATACATTCCGCGCCCATCAGCCTGGTTGCGCTTACGGTTTTGATCAGATGCTGCGCCACCAGCGAGTCCACTGCCGGAACGCCGGAAATGTCGAGGATGGCGATGGTGCTTTCTGTTTCAACGATCTTCATCAGCAGGCTTTCCATCACGATCTGTGTGCGTGAACTGTCCAGTGTGCCGATGATAGGAAGTGCCAGGATATTATCCCAAACCTGGATCACTGGTGTCGAAATATCAGAGATCTCGTTTGTCTGGCGGATGATCACTTCCTCGCGGCCACGGATAAATGTTTCAAACGTTACAGTAGCAAGGCTGTCGATCAGCTTGTTCACCCGCATTATTTCGGTATACAGCTTTTTCAGATCCGTGATCTCTTTCTCCAGCGTTTTGAAGATCGATTGTTTCAGGCTGAAAATGTAATATCCTGTCTCTCTTGGTGAAAACCCATGCCGGGCCCTGTTGATGGAGATACCGGCCAGCATTTCATTCAGTTTGTCAAAATTGCTGCTATTGGTGTCTTCGAGGTAGTCATCTTTAATGGCAGTCAGAAATGTCTTCAAAAACTCATCAGATTCTGATCTCAGCTCTTCATTAGAGATCAGGTCTTCCCGTAAACCCTCGTCCTGCATTTGCTGCGTTAACCAGTCTTCAAGTAATTTTTTTACATTCTTATTCAGGGCCTGGTGTACCGTGATTTTTGCTGCCATATAATTGATTATGTCGCAATATACCTTAATGTACTTGACGAAAAATAAATTATTTCTGATAACCAGCCGATTATATTCATATCCGGGTTTTCCCGGATCAGGGTATATCGCTATATGCCATCCCTGATGAGCAAACCACAGGCAAAAGAACATCGCTGCAACCCGACGATCGACCAGGCGGTAAAACTGTTTGAAGACCGTTGGCGGTACAGGTCTTGCGCGACAGGTTCCCGGTTCGCCGCTCTTCCACCATCGATTTTCCCCCTTAAATCAGCCGTTTTGGCGATTTTACCCCCTTCTAATCTGATTCACCCCCCCGAATTCCGGTTGATCAGCTATTAGTTTTAACATGAAATTGACACCTGGCGTTTTTGCCAGTATACTAACGACCAAAACAACGGCCATATGACTGACCTGCTTTCTGTATGTCTCAACCTGAGCCAGCAGTTAAAAAACCAGCCACTAAAGCGGTTTCGAACCTGGACTCCCCGTATTTTCCTTTTATCTATTGTTTTAATGACCGGCCAATCCGCGCTGAATGCGCGTGATCTCGGCGGCGGTAAAGCGATCTTCCTGCCCCAACAAACGGAAAAAGAGTACAAAGGACGATTGATCTCTGTTGACAGCACACCGCTGTCGGGCATTATCATCACCAACCTGAGGTCTTCCGCCTCTGCTATCAGTGGTGCAGACGGCAATTTTACCATTCTCGCCAATCAGGGTGACCGTCTCCGGTTCTCCGGCGCAGGTTTTCAGACCCAGGAGCAAACCCTGGGAAGTGAAACGCAGGTAATATATATTATAGATGAAGAGCAGGATCTGAACGTGATCGGGATGCCGGTTCGTAAAACAGTAGAGCGGATCTATACCACCGATCCGCAACATCTCTGTGTTGCGTCGTCTGATGTGGTGTACAGCCCACAGATCACCCGGACCCCCGTAACCAGTTTCACCAATACACTCGCCGGCCGGTTGGCTGGTCTTTATACACTTCAAACCGCCGGTCTTCCCGGTGGTGACGGTGCAAGCCTCAATCTTCGCGGTCAGCAACCGGTCATACTGATCGATGGCGTGGTAGCCAGCCTCAGCACTTTCGACCTTGAAGAGATCGAGTCGATCACGGTCCTGAAAGATGCCCTCGCTACGGCCATGCTTGGTTCAAGAGGCGCACGTGGTGCCATCCTTGTAACCACGAAGAAAGGAAAGCAGGGAACCCAGCAGATCTCCTTCACCGCGCAATCAGCCATTCAGAAACCAATGGGTTTCCCGGCAACGCTCAGGGCATATGATTATGCCAGATTGCGGAATGAAGCATTACGGAATGACGGGATCGACAGCCTGAACTCTGGCCTGTACTACAGCCAGGCGGCTCTTGATGCATACAGGACAGGCAGCGACCCCTTTGCATATCCCGACAATGATTACCGCGGGCAACTCACAAAGAATTCGTCAACTTTTAAGCGCTATACGGTAAGCGCAAGCGGCGGTAACCGTTACGCCCGTTATTTCGTTTCACTGGAACACGCTAATCAATCAGGGTTTTTCAGAACAGTTGACAGCAACAGTTACAATACGAATAACTCATTCAAAAGCTATGTCATCCGCTCGAATATCGATGTGAACATCACACCTAAACTCACCGGTGGGATCTACCTATTGGGCAGGATCATGAATGCGAACGAACCTGGCGCAACAACAGGAACCATCCTCGCAAATATGCTGCTCACGCCCGCAAATGCATATCCGTTACTGAATCAGAATCAAAGTTTCGGTGGTTCGCAACTGTTCCAGGATAACATGCTGGCACAAACGATCAACTCCGGTTACCGGCAGCGTTATTTCCGTGACATCCTCGTTAATGCTTACCTGAGACGCTCCCTTGATGAGGTGACACCCGGACTCTATATCAAACTTAAAGCAGCTTACAACTCCACCCTGGGAGAAGACATCAACCGCAGCAAAAGCTTCGCCGTGTTTCAACAAACGCCAGCGGGTTATACGCAGTTCGGTCTGAACGGCGCACAGGGAAATAGCAATGGTATCGCATACCAGGGCCGTACCGATTATGAAGAGCTAAGCATCGGTTATGATCGCACATTTGACCATGTTCATGGCATCAGTGCAGTGATACTGGCTAACCGCGATAATACCATTAGCGGCGATGTATTGCCTTATACTATCACCGGAACATCCGGTCGTGCAGCATATAATTACAAAGGAAGATACATGGCGGAAGTTGCGTTCGGTATGAACGGCTCCAACAGATATCCTCCTGCAGGAAAAACCAAACGTGGATTCTTCCCGTCCATCGGCCTCGGATGGAATATCGAACAGGAAGATTTCATGAAAAATTCGAACGTGTTCAACCGCCTTAAGTTGTACGCGTCTTACGGTAAAGTAGGTTGGGACGCCCCGGGATATTTTGTGTACTATCCGCGTTTCTTCGACGGACCGGCTGCATACTTTGGTACCGGAGCAGGGTCTGTAACCACGATCTCTGAATGGACCTTGCCCAATGCAGGTATCACATTTGAAAAAGCAAGCAAGCTCAACATCGGTTTGTCTGGCTCCGTGCTGAATGACCACCTCAGCTTCACGCTCGAATACTTCAATAACAAGTATTCGGACCTCCTGATGCCAAGAGGAGGTAACAGTACAACTATCGGGAACGATTACCCGCTGGAGAATATAGGTAAGAACCGTTATTCAGGTTATGATGCCACGGCAACATGGCGCGGATCAGTGGGAAAAGTGCAATATTTTATCTCTGCCAACGCATCACGCGTGAAGAGTGAAGTGCTGTATATGGATGAAGTGTACCGCCAGTACGATTGGATGAAACAAACCGGCCAGCCGGTTGATCAGTTGATGGGATATCGCTCGTTGGGATTATTCCAATCGCAGGCTGAGATCAACAGCAGTGCGACACTGCAGGGTTACACTCCTCAACCTGGTGATATCAAATATGCTGATCTGAATGGTGATGGCATTATCAACCAGCTTGACCGCACAGCGATCGGAAGGGCAAGGCCACTGTTCTACTACGGGATCTCTTTTGGTGTAAGCTGGAATGGTTTTGATATCAGCGCACTTGGACAGGGAGCCGAGAACCGGGATATCTATATGGCCAATATTTCTTACATCGCCTTTCAGAATAATGGAACAGGCCAGGCGTACAGCCATAATCTCGACAGGTGGACTCCTTCAAATCCTGGTGCAACCTATCCACGCCTCAGCTATGGTCAGAATATCAACAATGATGCGTCGTCTTCTTTCTGGGTCAGACATGGTGATTACTTCCGTCTGAAAAATGCAGAGATCGGTTACACCTTCCCCGCTTCGCTTGTAGGTAAGATCGGCCTTAAAACAATTCGTGTTTTTGCCAACGGGTACAACCTGTTCACTAAAGCATCTGAATCTATCTCTGGCAGAGATCCGGAATCATTTATCGGCGCTTATCCGCTTCAAAAGCTGTACAACTTCGGTATCAATATTAAATTTTAAGACTGCTATATGAAGAAAATATTTCCTATAATCACAATGGTTGCTTTCGGAGGACTGGTGCTTGCCACCTCTTCCTGCACCAAATATGAAGAAGAACCGAAGGACTGGTTCACTTCAGACCTGACATTCGATACGCTCGATCAGAATGGTACAGTGGCAGGGTTTAACCTGAACAATATCTATACTTATATACCGGATGGATTCAACCGCATTGGTGGCGATTTCCTTGACGCCGCTGCAGGTGACGCATTGCCCTCGCGTTATAACATGCCCGTTGAGAATTATATCAAAGGAGCGGTAACGGTGGTTAATAATCCTGATCCATACTGGGGAAACAGTTATTATGGTATCCGCCGTTCGACGATCTTCCTGCAGAATATAGATCGGGTGCCAATGGCACTTGCGACAAGAACGATCTGGAAGGCGGAAGCAAGATATCTGCGTGCATTCTTCTACTGGGAACTGCTGAAGCGATATGGTGGTGTGCCGTTGCTTGGCGATGCTGTGCTAAGCATGGATGATAACATCTCGCTTCCGCGAAATACGTTTGAACAAACTGTGAACTATATCATCAGTGAATGTGACGCGGTGAAAGGAGATCTCCGCGCAGATAACGTATCAACATCAGATTTCGGACGTATCACAAAGGGCGCTGCTGTTGCATTGAAATGCAGAG
Source organism: Chitinophagaceae bacterium (assembly GCA_040509495.1). Taxonomy (GTDB): domain Bacteria; phylum Bacteroidota; class Bacteroidia; order Chitinophagales; family Chitinophagaceae; genus Terrimonas_A. Next base: position 8,126 of record JBEVKW010000009.1, read on the forward strand.
TGCTGTTATATGCCGCAAGCCCGCTCTTCAATGGTGGAGGTATCGAATCAGATCCGGTGAAGAAAGCACTGACCGGATACCCGACCGCAGATCCCAGCCGCTGGCAGAAAGTGGTGGATGCGGCCACAGAGTTCAACGCATTGGGCACTTACTTCAAACTGGTAACGAGTGGTACGCCAACCGCGTTCACATCAGTGTTCATTAATAAGATGAATACAGAGATCATTTTTGCCAAACAGGTGGCGAATAATGCGAACCTCGAGAATTCACAATCGCCTGTTGGCTTTGTAGCATCGAATGCAAGAAGCCAGGGTTTGACAAGTCCTACGCAGAACCTTGTTGATGCCTTTCCAATGTTGAACGGAATGATGATCAACGAAGCAGGTTCCGGTTACGATGCGGCAAATCCTTATGCAAACAGGGATCCCCGTTTAGGTGCGACCGTTTTTCATAATGGCGCAACATGGTTGAGCCGCACTGTACAAACCTACCAGGGTGGATTGGATCGCCCGTCTGATAATTCTTTGTCAACGATCCAGACAAGAACAGGTTATTACCTGCGCAAGTTCCTCGGAAACTTTGCGGCATCAACCGCCTATTCAAGCCAGAGCCACAACTTCCCCATCTTCCGTTATGCGGAGATCATCCTGAATCATGCAGAAGCATTGAATGAACTGAACCAGGTAGAAGCAGCGGTTACGCAGATCAAAACACTGAGAGCGCGCGCAGGCATCACGGCAGGAGTAAATACACGCTATGGTATTAAAGCCGCGATCACGCAAGCTGAAATGCGTGAACTGATCCGCAACGAACGCCGTATTGAGCTGGCATTTGAAGAACATCGCTTCTGGGATGTTCGTCGTTGGAAAATTGCCGACCAGGTATTGAATACAACACTTACCGGGATCCGCATTACCAATGGAACGCCGCTTACATACCAGGTAGTACCGGTGGCAACATCAAAGTTTGAGACAAGGCTGTATCATATGCCGATCCCTCTCGACGAGATCAATAAGAATACACAGCTCATCCAGAACGAAGGATGGTAATTATAAAAAACTAAATGCTTTTAGATGAAAAAGATTGTTTGCATATTGATCATGATAAATGCTTTCTGCCTGGGAGCTTATGCCCAGGTAAAGCAGGTGTCCGGGCTTGTGGTTGACTCGCTTGGGACGCCTATCATCGGCGCGACTGTGCTGGAGAAAGGTGTAAGTGCCAATGGTACGAGCACTAACGCGGAAGGCCGGTTTACATTAACATTGAAAGGAACATCCCGCGTGATCTCGGTTTCCTATATCGGTTACCGCGACAGAGATTTTACAATTGGCACAACGGGCAATGTGCAGGTGACATTATACAGCACGATCGGAAGTCTCTCTGACGTTGTTGTGGTAGGTTACGGCCGTCAGAAAAAGATCACGACCACTGGTGCGATCAGTACCGTATCAGGAGTGGAGCTCAGAGAAAACCCTTCTGCGAGTGTGCAGAATACACTCGCCGGCCGTTTGCCCGGTTTCTTCTCTCAGCAAACATCCGGTCGCCCGGGCGCGGATGGTGCAGCCTTTTACATTCGTGGTGTAAGCTCATACAACACCGGAAGTACTTCTCCGCTCATCATTGTGGATGATATTGAATTCTCTTATGATCAGTTTGCAAGACTTGATCCAAACGAGATCGAATCAATGAGCATCCTGAAAGATGCATCAACAACAGCTGTCTATGGTGTGAGAGGGGCGAATGGAGTAGTGGTAGTCACAACCCGCCGTGGTAAGATCGGTGCACCGCAGATCTCGTTCCGCGGTGAAACAAGCTTGTCACAGCCGACCATCATGCCGAAATTCCTGAACTCGTACGATGCGGCCGTTCTCTATAACAAAGGAAGAACCAACGATAACCAGACACCATTCTTCTCTGACGCCGCCCTTGCTGCATTCCGCGATCATACAGATCTTTATAATTATCCCGACAACGACTGGAGAGAAATACTTTTTAAAAAATTCAGTACCCAATACCGGGGGAATTTCGATATCACCGGTGGTACAGAACGCGTGAAATACTTCATCTCTGCAGGCTATCTTAACCAGGATGGCATGGTGAAAGATTTCGGAAGCAAAGTAGGGATCAACAATAACTTCTACAACCAACGTTATAACTATCGTTCAAACGTGGATATGAAGGTGACCAAGACAACAGATTTCCGTCTTGATCTTTACGGTAACATGAGCACCATCAACCAGCCGCAGGTGGGTAGTCCGAACGGATGGAACGATGTGTTTGCTGATTATGGTAGCCTCTGGACACTGGCGCCATGGGCTTACCCTATCTACAACCCGAATGGAACGCTTGGTTACAGCCAATGGCAGAGAAGCCCGGGCACAGGCGGAACGGTGTATGATGCGAATAACATCATCGGACGTCTAACCTACCTCGGTTACACGCGTACATCCGAATCAAATATGAACCTGGTGGCTACGTTGAACCAGCGCCTTGATTTTATCACCCGTGGTTTATCATTGAAAGGAACTCTTTCTTATGCATCAAGCTATGCAAACCCGAACGTATCGATGAGTGGTGGTGACTTCCCTTCCTTTATATTTGATCCGGTGACGGAAACATATGCTCCCCGTAACCCGAACGTTTTCCGTGTAAGACGTCTGATCCGCGGATCAAATAACGGCAGCACGGTGCGTAACGTTACCGCGCAGATGTTCCTGAACTATGACAGGACTTTCTCCGGCCGTCATCATATCTATGGATTGGCATTGTTCAGTCAGAACTCAGCAACTGCGGCGAGTGGAACAAGCGCATACAATTTCATTCCGAACAACTTCCGTGGTTTTACCGGTCGTGTCGGATATGACTTCAAACAAAAATACATCGTAGAGTTCAACGGAGCCTACAACGGATCAGACCGTTTCTCAGAAGATAAACGTTACGGTTTTTTCCCGGCGGCTTCTGCAGGCTGGAATATTTCAGAAGAGCCATTCTTCAAGGATAACATCAACTTCATCAACCGGATGAAGATCAGGGGATCTTACGGTCTCGTGGGTAATGACAAGATCGGTTCAGGATTCAGCTACTACTATCAGCAGATCTATTCCGCACCGGGCAGTATGGTTTTCTTCGGCGATCCAAATGCCAATGCAGCTGGTGCTGTGTTTGAAGGAACCCTGGGTAACCCTGACGTAAGCTGGGAAAAAGAAAAGAAATTGGATATCGGCCTGGAAATGGGATTGTTTAAAAACAAAGTTTCTTTAACGGTTGAATGGTTTGATAATAACCGTTATGATATCCTTACCACCAGGAGCGGCCCTAACTCATCGGTTTCTTCCGTGATCGGGCAGGGATTGCCTGCGGTGAACCTCGGTAAGGTGAATAACCGTGGTTATGAGATCGAGTTGAACTATGCCGATAACATTACGAAGGATCTTTCTTTCTCCGTGAAAGGAACTTATTCTGTGGCGAAGAACAAGATCGAGTTCATGGATGAACCCGCGTACAGATTCGCTTACCAGTCATTCACCGGTAATGCGATCAATGCACAGCGTGTTTATACATGGGTTGGATTTTATAAAGATGCAGCCGATATTGCGGCAAGTCCGAAGCCTGCCATCGCAGTTCGCCCCGGCGACCTGAAATATGCTGATCTCAACAAAGACGGTATTATCGATGGTTTTGATACACAGGTACAGGGATATCCTAATATTCCTAATACAACAGGCGGTCTGCAATTGGGCATCCGTTACAAAGGCTTTAATATCGGCGTATTCTTCCAGGGAGCAATGAACTTCAACGTGAGAGGAGCAGCCGAAGCGATCCAGCCTTTCGGTGGCAATTTCAGAGCGATCCATCAGCAGGCATGGACGCCAGAGCTTGGTGATAACGCACAGTTCCCGATGTTGAGCTTTATCCCTGGTATAAGTGATTCGAGAGCTTATCCATCTACATTCTGGCTGATCCCGGGTGATTACATCCGTCTTAAAACAGCAGAGTTCGGATACTCGCTCCCTTCCAAATTCGTGAAGTCATTACGCATGAAAGATATCAGGGTTTATACGAACGGGTACAACCTGTTCACCTGGACAAAGCTCAACAAGCTTTATCAGCTTGATCCGGAGATCGGTCAGGGTTCAACAGGTACGAGTGGTACAGACCGTGTGAACTACCCGCCACAACGCATGATCAACTTTGGTATCAGCGCAACATTCTAACGATATTGTCAAATTGCGATTTATCGCTTCAACTATTTAGTAAATGAAAAAGATCTTAACCATCATCAGCTTTTCTGCCCTGCTGGCAGCCTGCTCCAAATCGGGCGGCTTCCTGGATGATAAATCCACCGCGCTTGATGAAGCTCAGGTTTTCTCAGATAGCTTACGTACGATACAATTCCTGAATGGTATTTATGCGGAAGGAACATTCGGTAACACGGATTTTGCCGGTATCGGTTTTTCCTTCAATAAACGCCGCTGGGAAACACACGGTAATCAGGAAACATCTGCGGATGATGCAGAGTACTCATTGAGCTCGGCAACACGTCCTTCGGTAATGTTCTACCAGGGCACATTCTCTGCAGCGAACTATGGTTCAAGCCCGCCAGCTACAGATTTCTGGCAGGTGCCTTACCGTAATATCCGCCGGGTGAATTTACTCTTGTCAAAACTGGAAAGCACACCACTATCAGCCTATATGAAATCACGCATGAAAGGGGAAGCAAAATGTCTCCGTGTGTGGTACTATCTGCAGCTGATGATCGTGTATGGTGGCGTGCCGAATGTGGGTGATAAGGTGTATGGTATTGCCGACTTCCTGGATATACCAAGACAGAAATTTTCTGATTTTGTAGCGTATCTCACGAAAGAGCTTGATGAAGCAGCGGCATTACTGCCGACTCCCAATGCGGCCTTCCCTGTCGGATACGATGCGCTTGATTATGGCCGTGTTACAAAAGGAACGGCGATGGGATTGAAGTCGCGTCTGCTGTCTTATGCAGCAAGTCCCTTGTTCAATGGTGGCGCAATTGATGCGGCGTCTGCACAGCAAAAAGAACTGGTCAGCTATCCCGCATATGATGTTGCGCACTGGCAGGCTGCTGCTGCAGCCGCGGAAGCGGTCATCAATTCCGGATATTATTCCCTGATCGTAAATAACACACAACCCGGCCTTGGTTTTTACCAGACATTTCTTACCCGGACAAACCCGGAGAATATCTTTGTGGTGACGCGTCCGAATAATAAAGATTTTGAAGCCTACTATTTGCCGCCCAGCAGAAGTGGTCAGAACTATTCCCGGCCGACGCAAAATCTCGTAGATGCATTTCCAATGATCAGCGGCAAGGCGATCACTGATCCAACTTCAGGATACGATCCGCAGAATCCTTATGTAAACCGTGATCCGCGCTTCCGTTATTCTATTATGTTTAACGGTTCGCGTTATGCGGCAAATGATAATACGCAGAACTTCGTGTGGACGTATACCGGCACAGGTCAAACCGGTGATGCATTCTCTTCCGGTGGTAATACGGGTTATTTCACCCGCAAGATGTGTGACAGTACGGTTACCAATAGCATCGGTGCAAGCCCTGCAAGAAACTGGCCGATCATGCGGTATGCTGAGATCCTGTTGAACTATGCAGAGGCGATCAATGAAGCTGGTCAGACTTCACTTGCTTATCCAAAACTTGCCCAGCTTCGTGAACGTGCAGGCATCGAACCGGGTGCTGATAATTTGTATGGAATGAAGGCCGGCATGACCAAAGAGGAAATGCGCACATTCATCCAGAACGAAAGAAGAATTGAACTGGCATTTGAAGATCATCGTTGGCATGATATCCGGAGATGGAAGATCGCGATGACATTATACAATGGTGGTCCGAGAGGATTCAACCGGGTCATGCATCCATTCCTTGTATCGGGAACAACACCGGCAACCTATAAGTTCAATTATGTAATTGAGAACAATATTCGGGAACACGTTTTCCGTCCGGAGATGTACCTGCTGCCGATACAGGATGCAGAGATCAGGAAAATGCCGGCGATGTTGCAGAACCCGGGATGGTAAAATGTAGCTGAACAAACTTTGTTTGGCGTATGAGTATCGCAAAGGACGCTAAGGGTGCGCAACGAACGCGAAGATAGCAGTCGTTAATATGGAATTGCGTTGCGTTCTTTGCGATTCCTTTGCGCTCTTTGCGATACTCCTACGCGGCTGCTAACTGAAAACTGAAAGATTCATAAAAGGTAATTGTTTGAAAAACTGGCGAACACATATTGTTTATCTAACGTTTCTTCTGCTCATCATTGTGCCAGATGCGACTGCGCAGAAAGTACGCACAGTCAATATCGCCAAAGGTTGGGCCGGAAACTCCATAAATACCGTCGTGTTCCGCAAGAATTCACTGGCGAGTTTTAAAGACTATCAATTCACCGGTTTTTATGATTCCCTCGGTTTTATGATGATCGGAAAACGTAAGCTCGGAAGTCAAAGCTGGGAACTGAAGCAAACACCTTTCAAAGGAAATATCCGCGATGCACATAACAGCATCAGCATGATCGTTGATGGCGAAGGTTTTTTACATATCGCCTGGGATCATCACAACTCGAAGCTACGTTATGTAAAGAGCAAGGAACCGTTGTCATTGGAATTGACGGAGGAAATGACTATGATCAGTTCAGCGGAGAACAAAGTTTCTTACCCGGAATTCTATACCCTGCCGGATGGTGGTTTGTTATTCTTCTACCGCGACGGAGGATCCGGCAATGGCAATATGGTGATCAACCGGTATGATCTTTCGCAAAAGAAATGGAACCGCATTCAATCAAACCTGATCGATGGCGAGGGAAAGCGGAATGCTTACTGGCAATCTTATGTTGATGCAAAAGGCGTGATATATCTGTCCTGGGTCTGGCGGGAATCGCCAGATGTGGCAAGCAACCACGATATGTGTTTTGCGAAGTCAATGGATGGCGGACAGAGTTGGCAGAAGTCGACTGGCGAGAAGTATAGTTTACCTATTAATGCAACAAATGCTGAGTATGCGTGTCGTATTCCGCAGAAAAGCGAATTGATCAACCAGACGTCCATGCATGCAGATGGTTCGGGGAATATCGTGATCGCTACCTACTGGCGTGATGCGAACAGCAACATTCCTCAATATCATCTGGTTTATAATAAAGGCCAGGAGTGGAAAGTGATGACCCTTGATTTCCGTAAAACTCCTTTTAGTTTAAGCGGAACGGGCTCGAAGAAAATTCCTGTTGCGCGCCCGCAGGTATTGATCAGGAAGAAAGGAAAGAATACAAGCGCATGGTTGTTCTTTCGCGACGAGGAGAGAGGAAGCAAGGTATCTGTGGCAAGCATAGAAAATATTAGTCAGCAGAAATTTACCGTGAAAGATCTGTTCGAAGGAGATACCGGTGCCTGGGAGCCTTCATTCGATACAGATCTCTGGAAAAAGAAAAATATTGTTCACCTGTTTGTACAACGAACCGTGCAGGCAGATGGTGAAGGGCTTACTTCAACGCCACCTCAAATGGTACAGGTGTTGGAATGGAAACCCTGATAAAAGAATTTATCATGATGAAGACGAGTTTTTATATCGCATCCTGTGTCGCGTTCGCCTTATTCACGGGTTGTACTTCGCAGAAAAAGTCCCTGACTTCGATGATGGGAACGGATCAGCAGCAGGTGCTGGCTGTGATCGATAAAGTAAATACCAACTGGCAACAGACCCATCCGGAACCTGGCCGCGCTTTCTGGGATAACGCGGCGTATCATACAGGAAATATGGAAGCTTATTTTCTTACAAAAAATGAGACGTACAAGAAGTATTCTGAAAAATGGGCTGAACAGAATTTGTGGATGGGCGCAAAGTCAACCGACAAATCGAACTGGAAATACAGCTACGGTGAAAAAGATGAGTATGTTTTGTTTGGCGACTGGCAGATCTGTTTTCAGACCTATATAGACCTCTATAACATCGATAAAGATGAAAAGAAGATCGCCCGCGCAAAAGAAGTAATGGAATACCAGATGAGCACACCAAAGAATGATTACTGGTGGTGGGCCGATGGCCTTTATATGGTGATGCCGGTAATGACGAAAATGTATAAGCTCAGTGGCAACAAACTTTATCTGGAAAAGCTGCATGAATACCTGGCTTATGCCAACAGTATCATGTATGATTCAGATGAACATCTTTATTACCGCGATGCAAAATATGTTTACCCAAAACATAAATCTGCTAATGGAAAGAAGGATTTCTGGGCAAGAGGAGATGGTTGGGTGTTTGCCGGACTGGCTAAGGTGATCAAAGATCTGCCAACTGATGCTCCGTACCGCGAAGAATACATTGCAAGATTCAAAGCAATGGCGGCTGCAATAAAAAGCAGTCAACAGCCCGAAGGCTACTGGACGCGCAGCATGTTCGATCCCGCGCATGCGCCCGGTCCGGAGACAAGCGGTACATCGTTTTTTACGTATGGATTTTTATGGGGAATGAATAATGGTCTTCTTGATAAGAAAACATATTTACCCGTTGTGCAAAGATCATGGACCTACTTAATGAATACAGCGCTTCAGAGTGATGGACGGGTGGGGTATGTGCAACCAATTGGTGAACGGGCTATTCCCGGCCAGGTGGTAGATAAGAACTCTACGGCGAATTTTGGTGTCGGTGCGTTTTTGCTGGCTGCCTGTGAAATGTACAGACTGGTGGACTGATCTGCGTAGGGTTCCCGCAGATTTCCGCTGATCAAGGAGCAGATGCGCAGATGAGTTTCTGACGGTAGAGGGTATCTGCGGATCTGCGCAGGCATCTGCGTTATCCGCGGGAAACTACGCCAATCGAAAATAAAACCTGTCAGGACTATAAAGAACTTGCCTTCAAAAGCAAAAGACTGTTGAGCAAAGCAGTTAATCGTAGCAACATTTAAAAGCAAACAGGCTGTTTCTACAGCCCGTTTTTAATTCAAATGAAAAATCTTATAATGATCAACTATTTTTTTACCCGCAGTGGTCTTCGGTGCCTTGCATTGACCGCATGCATTGGATTGTCGGCTCTGCCAGCCACCGCTCAGTCAAAAACGGTAAGTGATTTTAATCCAGGCGCAGAGTGGTTTGATACAAAAGGAGAAATCATCAACGCCCATGGCGGCGGAGTGATCTATGATAACGGCAAGTATTACTGGTTTGGTGAGAAACGGGGCCGGCACGCTTCTGAAGGGGTGAACGTATACTCATCTACCGATCTCTATAACTGGCAGTACGAGTCACTGGCGCTGGCGCAGGACAAGGATACCACAAGCGATATAACAGTTGGTTGCGTGATGGAACGCCCGAAGGTGATCTATAACCCTGCCACAAAGAAATACGTGATGTGGTTCCATCTTGAGTTGAAAGGGAAAGGCTACAGTGCGGCACGGGCAGGCGTTGCCGTAAGTGATAAAGTGACCGGACCATTCAGGTTCGTACGCAGCTTTCGTCCGAACGGAAATATGTCAAGAGACATGACATTGTTCGTGGATAAAGATGGATCAGCGTATCATATTTATTCCTCACGGGAAAACTATGATCTGCGGATCGCAAAGCTGACTAACGATTTTCTTGATGTGACTGCTGAAGATAAAATGCTTTTCAGCAATCATCGCGAAGCTCCTGCTGTTTTCCAGCAAGACGGTAAGTATTATATGATCACAAGCGGTTGCACGGGATGGGCGCCGAATAAAGCTGTATTGCACACGGCCACCTCTGTCTGGGGCCCATGGGAAGCGTCAAAAGTGAACCCAATGAGCGGTCCGGGTGCTGATACAACATTTGGCGGGCAATCAACTTATATATTACCGGTCAAAGCAAAAAGCAATGCCTATATCTTCCTGGCAGACCGGTGGAACCCGCGTAACCTGAAAGATAGTCGTCATCTCTGGCTGCCCATTCGTTTTCGTGACGGATTGCCCATCGTTGAATGGGCTGATAAATGGACGCTTGACAATTTTTAAACCACACCCCATAAATCGCAGTATTACTGTATTCACAAAGAGAGTATATGATGAAACGAGTTGTATTGAAGACTTTCCAGTTAAGCTGTTTACTACTGACTGGTGTTTATGCTTTGGCGCAGAACACGAACAATGACTGGGAAAATCCGACCTTATACGAAGTAAACAAGGAAGCTCCACACGCCAGCTTTATGCTTTTCGACAACCAGCAGGACGTGATCACGGATGATTATAGCAGATCGCCTTTCCATCAGTCGCTGAATGGAACCTGGCGGTTTATTTACACCGATAAATATGCAAACCGTATCCAGGATTTTTATAAAGATGATCTAGATACTAAAAGCTGGTCGGATCTTGCCGTTCCCTCCAATTGGGAGATCAAAGGATTCGGCGTGCCGATCTATACAAACATTACGTATCCGCATCCAAAGAATCCGCCGTTCATCGGTCCGGATAACCCGGTGGGTACCTATCGCCGCGATTTTACCGTACCCGAGTCCTGGAATGGAAAAGAAGTGATCCTTCACTTCGGCTCTATTTCCGGCTGTGCTTTTATATATGTTAATGGTCAGAAGGTTGGGATGACAAAAGCATCCAAGACCACTGCTGAATTTGATATCACGAAGTACCTGCGTAAAGGAAAGAATCTGCTGGCTGTACAGGTGTTCCGCTGGCATGACGGAAGTTATCTCGAAGACCAGGACTTCTGGCGTTTGAGCGGCATCGAGCGTGATGTATTTCTTTATGCAACACCCAAACAAACCATCTGGGATTTTTTCCTGAAACCGGGATTGGATGCGGCTTATAAAGATGGATTGTTTGAAGCGGATGTAACGTTGAGAAACTTTAATCCAGACCCGTCTTTCAAAGGAACGGTGAGTGTATCATTGTTTGATGCAGCAGGTAAATCCGTTTTCAAACAGGAGCAAAAGATCGTCGGCTCATCAGATTCATTCCAGACAGTTACGGTAAAAGGAAAGATCAAGGCTGTACAGAAGTGGAGTGGCGAATCACCCAACCTGTACAACTGTGTCATCGTTTTGAAAGATGCAGCGGGTAATGCAACGTACACAGGCGCGAAGATCGGTTTCCGGAAAGTGGAGATCAAAAATGCACAACTGATGGTGAACGGAATGCCGCTGATCGTAAGAGGCGTTAACCGTCATGAACACGATGATGTGCACGGCCACGTGCCGCTTCGCGAAATGATGCTGAAAGATATCCGGCTGATGAAGGAGTTGAACATTAATGCGGTAAGGCTTTCACATTATCCGAATGATCCGCTTTGGTATAAACTCTGCGATCAATACGGACTTTACCTGGTTGACGAAGCAAATATCGAAACACACGGAATGGGTGCGGAATTCCAGGCATGGTTTGATAAAGCGAAACATCCTGCTTATATGCCGGAATGGGCCGCTGCACATATGGACCGCGAGAAGAGAATGGTGGAGCGTGATAAGAACCATCCGTCTGTAATTATCTGGTCGCTCGGAAATGAGTGCGGTAATGGTCCGGTGTTTCATGATGCGTATAAATGGATCAAAGAGCGTGATGCGTCCAGACCAGTTCAGTTTGAACAGGCGGGTGAAGACTGGAATACGGATATCGTTTGCCCGATGTATCCTGCCATCCGCAATATGAAGCGGTACGCGGCGGATAGTTCAAAGAAACGTCCTTATATCATGTGTGAATATTCACATGCGATGGGTAACAGTAATGGTAACTTCCGCGAATACTGGGATATCATTGACAGTTCACCGCATATGCAGGGCGGATTTATCTGGGATTGGGTTGATCAGGGTATCAAAACCAAAGATGATAATGGAAAAACATTCTGGGCTTACGGTGGCGATCTCGGCGGGTTTTATTTTCAGCATGATGAGAATGGCGTAGCAGATGGCATGATCAGTTCTGACCGTACGCCTGATCCCGGCGCTTATGAAGTGAAGAAAGTGTATCAGCCCGTTGCTTTTTCTACAAAAGATCTTTTAACTGGAAAAGTTCTCGTGAAGAATTTGTTTGCGTTCACGAATCTCAGTCAATATCAGTTTCGCTGGGAGTTGATCAGTGATGGAAGAAAGGTAGCCGAATCTTTATTTACGGTGGACGTTGCTCCGGGTAAAGAAAAGGAGATCACCATCCCTGTATCAACGTTCAACGTGCCTGACGGTGCTGAGACATTTGTAAACATTTCTTTGATAACAAAATCAGAAGAGGCGATGCTGCCTGTTGGGCATGTGGTCGCGACGGTGCAATTTAAATACAAAGGAGATTTCTTTGCATCAAGACCCAAATCCGGCGGAACTTTGACCATCAAAAAATCAGCAGATAAGATCGAGTTTCAAGCTGGTGATATAAGCGGAGAGATCGATCTGAAGCAGGGGACTGTGCGGAATTATAAATCGAAGAATGGCGCGCAGCTCGACCGTTTCCCGGAACCTTATTTCTGGCGTGCGCCGAATGATAATGATTTCGGGAACAATATGCCATCCAATCTTGGGATCTGGCGTGCCGCCCACCAGGGACGGAAACTGAAGTCAGTTACTGCGGGAGAGCAAACAGAAGCAGGCATACCTGTGAAAGTTGAATATGAATTAACGGGTATCAATGTTCCGTATACGATCGAATATCTTATCCGTAATGATGCAAGCATCCGTATTACTGCATCCATGGATATGACAGGACGTGATCTGCCGGAGCTTCCGCGCTTTGGTATGCGCATGCGTTTACCGGGAAGGCTTGACAGTTTGCAGTATTATGGTCGTGGACCATGGGAAAATTATAGTGACAGGAAAGAGTCTGCATTTCTTGGCGTGTACGGCGACAACGTGCGCAACCAGTATTACAAAGGTTATATCCGTCCGCAGGAAAGTGGGTATAAAACGGATGTGAGATGGTTTTCGCTTACTTCGTCGCGTGGCAGTGGAATCATTGTAGAAGGTGTGCAGCCGATCTGTTTCAGTGCAACGAACTACTCAACCGAAGATCTTGATCCGGGATTGACGAAGAAGCAGCAGCATCCAACGGATCTGCCGCCGTCGAATGCGGTGCATGTGAATATTGATCTGAAGCAGCGCGGGGTAGGCGGTGATGATAGCTGGGGGGCGTTGCCGCATGAGCAGTATCGTTTGCTGGATAAGAAGTATTCGTATAGTTATATCATCCGCCTGGTGGATAGTAAATAGCCTGGATGATCGCCTGGCGTATGGAACGCGGCGAGCGCAACGGACCGCAGCGAACGCGGAGA
>JBEVKW010000010.1:0-9396 GCA_040509495.1 Chitinophagaceae bacterium
TTTTTTTTTGTGCAGGTGACACCCTCCCATTTTTAGCCATGTGCGCGTAGCCTTGATCTTTTTTTGTTACTTTTTTTGCATCAAGGCAAAAAAAGTAAACGGAGTCTCCGAGGGCAACCCCTCGGAAAAAAAAAGCGCCGTGCCCGCCCGGCACCTCCAACACCGTCACTCTCATACTTCACTCCTTCTTCCTCTCAACTTATCCATCAAGGTTTTCCCTGAAGACGTCAGTCGATTATGCGAGGTCAGATAATGTATTACTTTATGTTCCACCCAATGATGCAGCGGCAGTAACAGCGCTGCCAGTGCGATCATGAACATCAGATCTTTCCACGGTTCACCTTCGGTGATATAGGCAATATTTTTCTTGAAAATGAGGAAGATGAATTCGAAGAACATCAGGAAGGTGAAAAAGCCGATCATTTTGATAGTAGCGGCAGACACTTTGAACATTCCCATCATCACCAGCACGATCAGCAATGTGGCAATGCCGATGGTGATCGCCAGGTACTGGATATTATAGCGCTTTCTCTTGGTTTCAAGTCTTTCTTTTTCGAGTTGCGCTTCGCGCTGTTGCTCTTCTGCAATTTCTACCTGGCTGATCTCTTTTTCTTTATTGATCGCCTCCAGACTGTCTTTATATTTATAATAAATGCTGTTGTACACACTTGCCTGCAAATAATCTCCTTTCCTTCTGTATAGGGAGTCAAGGTGCTGCACGGCGCGCTGCGAAAACTCCAGTTGACCCACTTTGTCGGCAATCTCCTTTGTTTTCTGGAAAAGCTCGATGGCTTTATCCAGTTCGTTGACCTTTGAATAATAGGAACCAAATTGAGCATAGAAATTGGCTTTTGAAAAATCGCTTGCCGTCTTTTCATAATAAGGCGCTGCTTTTTCAAAATAGATCTTTGCTGAATCATATTGTTGAAGCTGGGTGTAGATATAGCCGTAGCCTTTTTCAACTTCCCCGCTAAAACCAAATTTTGCAAGGTATTGCCTTAGTTCTGCTCCCTCAGCTGAATTGAAATATTCGAGTGCCTTTCTCGGCTCATTCATCCGGAGGTACTCATTTAGCAGGCTGGAATATCCGGGAACTTTCAGTGTGGTGAACTTCAACGAATCGGCCATTTGTACCGATTTTCTGAAGTATTTGATCGCCATATCGTGGCTGCTCTTTTGCGCATACAAATTACCTATGTAGTTCTGATCCATCGCATTGAGGTATGGCGTATTTTTTTCCTTCATCATGAAAAGCTTTTTATTTGCTTTCATGTAATAGTCTATCGCCTGGTCAAAATCGCCGATGCTGCTGTAAAATGCGGAAAGGTTGATCATACAGTTTCTTTCCAGGAGCGGGATTTTCAATTGTTCAGCGATACGTACAGCGATGAAGTAGTTGCGCAAGGCGATGATCTTTTCATTTCTGGAGATATAGACATCTCCATAAAGGCTGTAGGCCTCTGCCTTCAGGGAGTCATTCGTCAATGCAGAAACGAGTGAGAACGCCTGGTTGGCCAGGTTCAATGCTTTATCATTATCCGGCACTGCGAGGTAGATGTGGCTTAACCGCAGGAGAACTCCTGCTGTTTTTTCATCCATTTTATTCTGACGTGCGATGGCCAGCGCCTGTTCGTAGAAGCCAATTGCCCGTTTTACATATTCTTTATTTCCCGGTTGATAGGAACATCTTACGCCGTTGGACGTATATGCTTTGATCATGAACTTCCTGTCGCGGGATTCTTCAGCCAGATCGATCATCTGCTGACCGTAATCATCGGCCTCTTTCAGATCAACATTCATCAGCGTGCGGGAAAGGAAATCCAGCCAGTAAAGCTTGTCTTCTACTGTTTGGGCTTTCGCCAGTTCTCTTTTCATTGAATCAACAGCGGCAGCCTGCTGTGCATGTGCGGAGGAAAAGATCAGCAGGAAAATCAGTGGTAACACCAGGTATCTCATATCAAGTATGGTTGCCCGGTCAAGATAGGATGAAATTGTGAAATGGGAAGCGGGGTGAAGGGAGAAAGTTTATCACAGGGAATGTTGTCCCTGATACGATCCTCCTATTAATGAATACTGCGATATATTTCATCGCTTTGCGTTACAGGTTTGAATAGATAAAGCCCGGCGTACAGCGACCGCTATCTCCACCGAAGCGTATTGATCAGGTGCTTCAGATCCTGTTTAAGGAATTCATTGACGATGCTGAGGGAGTCTTCGTTTGGTGCGGCATTAAAGTATAAAGCCCCCCGGAGAAAATGCTTTGTGCTATCAGTTACAAAAAACTGGTTAGCAGTTGCGGTGTTCCCTTTGAGTGAAAAATAGATCCCTTCCACTCCTGAAGGGGTTTTGATGGCACTGTCTTCTATGCCCGTCGCAATATCGGTGTGCTGTTTGTAGGCCATCTTGAATCCATCATTGACGAGTGAATCAAAATTCTTTGGTGTAACGCCTTTATAACTCACATAGATCCTGCCGTTGAAACGTGGAAAATCTATATTGATCCACCAGTCGCCGGCTTTTGTATCAAAAAAAGAAGTGTCTTTAGCAACGGTCGCGTATACGGGATATTCAAATGTATAGGGGTAGCCCTGCTCGTCAAATACCTGGTACTTTTTCTCCGGGAACACAATATTGAAGTACCCTTTCTTTTTGTAGGTGTAAGGGCTGTTGCAGGATAACAGGAATGCCGTACACAGAATACACGCAGCAAATACAAAAAAATAATTACGCATCAGTATGGTTTGCTTGTTCAGGCTTTCCTGTTGTTATTGTTAACGGTGACTTTGATCAGTTTGATCCGTACGTTATCGGCCTCGAGTATGGTAAAATCAAAATCTCCGCTCGTTACCACATCATTAATGGCGGGAAATTCTCCGGCAACTTCGAGTACAAGTCCACCAAGCGATTCACTTTCTCCCCGGACATTATCAAATATGTCGATTGGCAGGTGCATCAGTTTGCAAACATCGTGGATCATCGTCTTGCCTTCGAAAATATAATTATTGTCATCAATTTTCTTATCGTGGCTTTCTTCTTCATCGAACTCATCCCTGATTTCACCGATAACTTCTTCCATCACATCTTCCATTGTGACGATCCCGCTGGTACCGCCGAATTCGTCTACCACTACGGCAAAATGAATATGGCGTGATTGAAAGTCTCTCAGCAGATCAGAGATGAGTTTGGATTCAGGCACAAAATATGGCTGACGCATCAGGCTATGCCAGTCGAAGTCTGCAGGTTGCTGCAGGGACGCGATCAGGTCTTTTGTGTTGATGATACCGACCACTTCATCCATACTTCCTTTATAAACCGGCAGTCTTGAATAATGTAGTTCTTCCACTTTACTGATCACTTCGCCAAAGGATGCGCTATGGCTGATGCCATTTACTTCGAGCCTGCTTCGCATTATCTGCTTGACCGTTATCGAGCCGAACTTCACGATCCCCTTCATGATATTCTTTTCCTCCTGCGAAGCTTCTTCATCTGTTTTTATGTCGATGGCGTCATCCAGTTCTTGCATGTTTACTGCTTCTGACTTATTAGCGCCCAGTTTTCTTCCGATAGAGTCTGCAAATGATACGGCCCATTTGCTGATCCGGCGGAGAAAAAGATGTACGGCTTCCACTACAATGGCGGAGGCATACGCAAAGCGAAGATTATTCTGCGTGGCCCAGACTTTCGGAAGTATTTCACCAAAGAATACCAGCACGAAAGTGATCACCAGCGCCTTTGACAATAGTTCCAGGATGAAATGGATCTGCTGGAAAGAAATAAAGTGCCCGATCAGGAAGTTGGTCAGCACAATAATAGAGATATTGATAAAAATGCTGGCGATCAGAAGTGAGGCAAACACTTCTTTGGGTTCTTCCAGAAAGTTGATGATCCGTCTTGCAGCGGGATGCTGTTTTGTCTTCAGCATGTTTATATCCTTGTCATTAAGCGAAAAGATCGCTACCTCAGCTCCGGAAATGGTGAAGGTGAGCAGTAACAGTGCCACCAGCAGAATGACCATAAGGGTGATCCCCTGGGTATTGGCAACAAGGAAGATATAGGCTGGGAATTTGCAAAATAATTGAATGGCCGAATGACTCTCCAATGCAGTGTTTTTTTCGGTTGAATGATTACACAGACAAACGCCTGTCCCGCGAAAATATTACTTTAAACTAAAAGGGAAGGTTTTCTGAGGGATCTCCAAGGGAAGTATCATGATTTCCCAAATTTTCCAGGCCGCTTTCTCCGTGATTCGACGATCCTTCCATCCGTTTATCGAGCATTATCAGGTTATCTCCTACGACTTCTGTGGCAAATTTCCGGTTTCCGTCCTTGTCTTCCCAACTCCGGGTGCG
This sequence comes from Chitinophagaceae bacterium, assembly GCA_040509495.1. Lineage (GTDB taxonomy): Bacteria > Bacteroidota > Bacteroidia > Chitinophagales > Chitinophagaceae > Terrimonas_A. Next base: position 4,350 of record JBEVKW010000010.1, read on the forward strand.
GAGGCGTCCTTCAATGTAGACAAGGCTGCTTTTGTGAAGGTATTTCTGAGCCAGTTCAGCAAGACCGCGCCATAATACAACTGTGTGCCATTCTGTTTGTGATACCAGCTTTCCTGATCTGTCTTTGAATGTTTCCGTAGTTGCGAGGGGAAATTTTGCAACAGCGATATTACCTTCCAGGAATTGTACGTCCGGGTCTTTACCCAGATTGCCGATCAGCATCACCCTATTTACTCCTCTCATACTATTTCTTTTATCTGATTATTAGAACCTTCCGGCCTTTACTCTAAAGTTAATTTTTTTATATGGAATGAAAAAATGTGCCAATCTTCTGAAATGCAGTCCCGGTGCGCCGATCTGATGAAGATCTGACCGATGAATTGTTCAGAATAAGGTGTGATCGATCACATCCTTTTTTTCCAGGAACTGGTTGATAAATCTTGGAAACGGGTATTCGTTCATTTCTTTTTTTGACACCCACACTGATCCTTCCGGCAGTTTACCCGGTTTATGTGCTTTCAACGCAATGAATCTACCTGCAATCAGTTGATGGGATAGCTGTTGTTTGAAAAGAGGAGAAACAAATGAAAGTGAATATTTATCGGCATTGATCCATTCCTGTTGTTCGGCGATATCGATAATATCAGCAGTTTCCTGTTCCGCCGTTGTTTCGATAACAGGAAATTCATACAGTTGGTTCCAGATATCTTTACCGGTTCTTTGCCTGATCGCAAATTTGTCTTTGTGTTCTATAACGAGATAATAAAACCAGCGTTTCTTCACGCTGATCTTTTTTTCTTTTACAGGAAGTTCATTCACTTTATGCTCCAGGTACGCAAAGCAATCTTTATTGAATACACAGGTTGGGCAAAGTGGTAATGCCGGTTTACAAACGATGGCGCCAAAATCCATGATCGCCTGGTTATATAAGCCAGGCTTATTAGTATCCAGCAATTCATCTGCTAGCTGTGTGAAATATTTTTTTCCTTCTGTTGAATCGATGGGAGTAGCGACGCCGAATACGCGTGAAAGTACACGGAATACATTGCCGTCAACAACTGCATGGGGAAGATTATAAGCAAATGAGGAAATAGCGGACGCTGTATATGGTCCTATCCCTTTCAGCGCTTTGATCTCATCGTATGTAGCAGGGAACACGCCATTAAGCTCATTGGAGACATAACGGGCTGTTACGAGAAGGTTCCTACAACGCGAGTAATAACCGAGTCCTTCCCATAGTTTAAATACAGTAGTGTCTGGTGCTGCTGCAAGATCTTTTATAGAAGGGAATTTTGCGATGAATCTTTCGTAGTACGCCAACCCCTGGTCAACGCGGGTTTGCTGGAGGATTATTTCACTGAGCCAGATCTTATACGGGTCTTTTTCACCTTTCCAGGGCATCTCCCGTTTGTTCTGTTCCTTATTCCACTTCAGCAGCAGGGTCGAAAATTCGTCCGCAGGTCGCTTTTTAGCTGTTTTTTTCATTTTTTGGTGGTCCCGGACCTAAATATCTGGCATTTTCCGGATCAGAAAAGGAAAAATTTGGTAAAATTTTTGCCTATCCTGTTGACTATCATATTATTTTGTTATAATTTGGCATAAAAAGAAACCATTAAACCCAGATAAAATGAGAAAAGCCGATCTCGTAAATCAGATATCTGAGAAAACAGGTATCCCCAAAGTGGATGTTCTTGTAACACTGGAAACTATGTTCAAGGAAGTAAAAGATACTCTCGCTGGTGGTGAGAATATTTACATCCGTGGATTTGGAAGTTTCATTACAAAGAAGCGTGCTGCCAAGATAGGCCGTAATATTAAAAAGAATATTGCTGTGCATATTCCTGAGCATTACATTCCTGCGTTTAAACCTGCTAAAGAGTTTGTAGCAGAAGTAAAGAAGCTGAAAGAGCCAAAGCCTGATGAAGGTCCTGGTGATGATGGTGTATAATCCTGTTATTGGGTTTAATGCTTTGTCAAAGTAAAAATTAAAAAGTCAAAATTAAAAAGGGGGTTCTCTTTTTGAATTTTTACTTTTTAATTTTTACTTAAAGCACGCTTTCACTGAACTTTATCAGTCTTAATATGTTCCATGTCGGTAACTTCGCCCACCAAATTGTAAAGATGTGAAGAAACCGCAATGGATCACTGTCGCAGTAGCCGTTGTCCTGACGGCATTTATTTTTTTATTTGGCCGTACAGTGCCGGATAAAAGTGCAGCACCTGCTCCGGCGGCTGCGCATGATGAGCATGACGGCCATGACCATGGCAATACTGCAACGACTGCTGTCTCAACCGACTCCATCTTATTTTTTGCCAAACAACAGCTTACTCCAGAGCAGGTTACCCGATTGAACCTGTTAGAGAATTCGATTTCAAGAGGTGATGTTAAAACTCAGCAGCTCAGGGTTTACCATCAGCTTTCTCATTTCTGGGTAGATAGTGTGGGTTTTTTCCAGCCTTATGCGTGGTATGAGGCGGAAGCGGCAAGATTGGAAAATTCAGAAAAAAGCCTCACCTTTGCAGCCCACTTATTTTTGGAAAACCTGCAACAGGAGGAAAATCCCGGTCTCAGACAATGGGCAGCGGTGCAGGCCAAAGATTTGTTTGAAAGATCTTTGAAGTTGAACCCGGATAGTGATTCGTCTAAAGTTGGGCTTGGTGCAACTCTCATTTTCGGAGGGATAGCCGAAAACCCGATGGAAGGCCTGAAATGGATCAGAGATGTAGAACAGAAAGACAGCACAAATGTGTATGCACAGATGACGCTGGCTCGTGGAGCATTGATGTCCGGGCAATTAGATAAAGCTGTATCCCGTTTAATGACCGTAAACAGGATGCAGCCAGAAAACCTCGATGCTATTTTAATGCTTGCAGACCTGTATGACAGGATGAAAGAGAAGAAAAAGGCAGCAGAATGGTACCAGGTTAGTCTGAAATACGTTACACGGCAGGACGTTAAGAAAGAGATCGAAAAGAGGATTGCCGAGCTGAGTAAATAAGTTTCGAAGTTCAAGTGTCGAAAGTTCAATAGTTCAACTGTTTCAATGTTTAATAGTTTAAGTGCTAAACTTTTAAACCATTAAACTCTTAAACTTTTAAACTGCGGTTGAGCTTTCAAACCTCATTTTTATAAACTGTATTTAAAAATTATTTGAGTATGCCTTGTGGTAAGAAAAGAAAGCGTCATAAAATTGCGACGCACAAGCGTAAAAAAAGACTGAGAAAGAACCGTCACAAAAAGAGAAACAAGTAATTGACTTTTCATAGAGTTAAAGCTATGTAGACCCTATTCCGGGAAACCGTGATAGGGTCTACCTTCATTCTGCCTTTAATCTATGAGTCATATTGATTCTACCTTTTCAGTTAACTGGTTGCTTCTCGTACGTACTAGTTTGCACTCCCATTTTATCCCTGCTGCAAAAACTCCCTCCTGCATCCATGTACGCATTTGCCGGCAACCGGTATTTACAGCACTAAAGGTGATTCATATTATGTAAGCTGTAATGAACAAAGAACTCATTATTAATGCAGCCCCGCAGGGCGTAGAGATTGCCTTGCTGGAAGACAGGAAATTGGTAGAACTGCACAGCGAAAAAAGCGATGCACGTTTTGCCGTGGGAGACCTTTACCTTGGAAAAGTCAAAAAACTGATCCCGGGCCTGAATGCCGCCTTCGTAGAAGTCGGATTCGAAAAAGATGCATTCCTTCACTACACAGATCTGAGCCCTTACGCCAAGTCTTTATTGAAATTTACCAACCTCACCGTTAACGATAAATCGGAAAATGGTGCAGATTTCGGCAAGTTCGAGAACGAAGCCGAGATCATCAAAACCGGTAAGATCAATGAAGTACTGGGTGGTAAGCCAAACATCCTGGTTCAGATCCTGAAAGAACCTATTGCGGCCAAAGGGCCCCGTCTCAGCTGCGAGATCTCCCTTCCCGGTCGCTTCGTCGTCATCACTCCCTTCAATAACATCGTGGCTGTAAGCCGCAAGATCCATTCTTCTGAAGAAAGAAAAAGACTGCAGAAGATCGTGGAAGCGATCAAGCCAAAGAACTTTGGCGTGATCGTGCGCACTGCCGCTGAAGGGAAGAATACCGCAGAATTGCATGAAGACCTTTCTGCACTGGTAGAAATGTGGAAGACCATTCAGAAAAATCTGAAAGGCGCTGTTGCTCCTGCAAAGATTCTCAGCGAGCAAACAAAAACAAACAGCATCCTGCGTGATCTGCTTAATGCAGATTTCAACAAGATCGTTGTGAACGACCGCACAATATTTAACGATACCAAAAACTATATCCAGCGCATCGCGCCGGAAAAGGCCGATATCGTTTCTTACTATCAGAATGGCGCAACCATCTTCGATTCATTCGGTATTACCAAACAAGTCAAATCTTCGTTTGGCAAAACCGTTAACCTGAACAGCGGAGCTTATCTCATTATCGAACACACTGAAGCCCTTCATGTGATCGATGTGAACAGCGGTTACAAAAGCGTAAGCAATAACCAGGAACAGAATGCCCTGGAAACAAACCTTGAGGCGGCTGATGAGATCGCACGCCAGCTTCGCCTTCGCGATCTGGGTGGCATCATCGTTGTCGACTTCATTGATATGAAACTTCCGGAAAACAAACGGAGGCTGATGGAAAAAATGGAAGAATTCATGAGCCCGGACCGGGCTAAACATGCCGTCCTTCCTATCTCCAAATTCGGCATCATGCAGATCACGCGCCAGCGTATGAAGCCTGAGGTGAATATCAATACACAGGAAATATGCCCAAGCTGTAACGGCACAGGTAAGATCACTTCAACCCTGCTGCTGGAAGATGAAATAGAAAAGAATCTTAACTATCTCATCACCCATAAGCACAAAAATCTTAAACTGGTGGTTAACCCCATCATGTATGCGTATCTCACGAAAGGTTGGCCATGGTCAACCAAAATGGCCAAATGGAAAAAGAAATTCGGCCAGAGAACACGTGTAGAAGCTGATACCGCCTATCATCTGACAGAATACAAATTCTTTGATCAGCATGATGAAGAAAT
>JBEVKW010000011.1:0-21588 GCA_040509495.1 Chitinophagaceae bacterium
TCCCGTATACACACTTTCCAGGCGTGCTCCTTCAACCACTCGGACACGTCTCCGGTTAATCTGGCACTACTGCCGGATTAGGGGCTGCAAAAATACAGCTTCAAGGCTTAGAGTCCGAATAAATTTTGCGCATTCCGGGAAGTCTGATCGATAATTTTCTGCACACTGGTCTGTTTCAGATCCGCTAATTTCTGTGCAACATGCGTGAGATAGCTGCTTTCATTGCGTTTTCCACGGAATGGAATGGGTGCTAAATACGGCGCATCCGTTTCCAGCACCAGGTAATCCAGGTCGATCTGCTCAATTATTTTGTCTAATCCCCCATTTTTAAAGGTCAGCACACCGCCAATGCCAAGGTAAAACCCGAGGTCGATCATCTGCTTCGCCTGGTCAACCGTGCCGGAAAAACAATGGAACACTCCCTTAAGCTCTCCTTTCTGATGTTCTTTCACCACCTGGATGCTTTCGTCATTGGCATTCCTGGAGTGGATCGCGATAGGTAACCCGTATTGCAATGCCAACTCGATCTGGCGATGGAAGGCTTTGAATTGCTGCTCTTTAAAGGTAAGATCCCAGTGAAAATCAAGGCCGATCTCACCTACTGCAATGAACTTCCGGGCAGCGAAGTAATCCTCAATGATCCTCAGCTCTTTTTCGAAATCCGCATTGACCGAACAGGGATGAAGGCCCATCATCGAAATGCAGAAATCCGGATCCTGCTGCTCAAGCTCCAACATGGCCTCATGTGTTGACGAATCGATAGCTGGTAGCAAAACCTTGTCCAGCCCGGCTTTCCGCGCCCGATCCAAAATCTCAGGCCTGTCATTATTAAACTGCTTCGAATAAAGATGCGCGTGTGTATCTATAAGTCGCATAGTGTGCATTTGACAATTATCAAAGAGAATTTGCCCCCTTTCTGGCAACAAACAGTTGGAAATTTGTTTGCATAAATAAAAAATTACTTTACCTTTAAACCAGTTTTCATAGGGTACGGATTAAAAACGGGCCAGGGTTTCTACCCAGGCCCTAAATTTTTATATGAGTATCAAGTTTTTATAATCAGCTTTCTATAGATAAGTATTTTTACTATAGCGTGAGTTTATCAGATCCTACCGTTAATTTCTCAAATTTATAGCCCTTCGCTTCAAAAAAATCCAACACTTTAGGCAACGAATATTTTAATCTGGTGAATGCTTTTTCACTATCATGAAAGACGATAACAGATCCTTTGCCTGCGTTTAATACCACGTTCTTTAAACAGTCTTCCCCTGATAAAGTTTCGTCAAAGTCAGCACTCAACACATCCCACATGATCACTTTTGCCTGTTCATTCTTCATTGCGTCACGTAGATTCCTTGCTTGAAAAGTGGTGATGCGCCCATAGGGCGGGCGGAACATTGGAGAGTCTATATACCTGGTTGCTTCAAAAACATCCGCGAGATATTTCCTGTTGTCCGTTTGCCAGCCATTCAAATGATGTTGTGTATGATTTCCGACAGCATGCCCTTCATCCAGTATCCTTTTATACATCTCCGGATAAGCCAACACATTTTTCCCTATGCAGAAAAAAGTTGCTTTCGCATTGTGCTTCTTCAGTTCATCCAACACAAAACCCGTGATCTCCGGATGCGGGCCGTCATCAAATGTCAGGAACAAGACATCCTTTTTTACCGGCACACTCCAGGTATAAGAAGCGAAGATCTTTTTTAACCACCAGGGAGTTTTAATGAAGTATTTCACGGAGCGAAGATAAGTGATCGTTGTTCGTTGATCGTTGTTCGTTGGCCGTTGTCCGTTGACCGATGGCCGATGGCCGATGGCTGATGGCCGATGGCCGATCTGCTGTCTCAGCGCACCTCATTCCTTTTATATCCCATCACTTTGTCACCTAAACAATCCGACGCTTGATGACATTGCCCGCATAAACCCTGATCTTCGGCCATCGGCCATCGGTCATCCGCCATCGTACAACGGTCAACGGTCAACGGTCAACAGACAACGGTCAACCGCCATCAGCCATCTTCTCTCATCGACTTCCCCGTATCTTTGCCGCCTATGGCACAAAAAGTACGCGTCAGATTTGCTCCCAGTCCTACGGGAGGGCTTCACCTGGGTGGAGTAAGAACAGTTCTATACAATTATCTTTTCGCAAAAAAGAATGGCGGCGAGTTTATCCTGAGGATCGAGGATACTGATCAAAGCCGTTATGTTGCAGGAGCCGAAGATTATATTTTCAATTGCCTGGCCTGGGCAGGACTGACGCCAGATGAAAGTCCGCTACACGGCGGTGATTATGGTCCGTACAGACAAAGTGAACGCAAACCAATGTATCGTCAGTATGCTGAGCAACTCGTTGCCCAGGGTCATGCGTATTATGCATTTGATACACCGGAAGAACTGGAAAAAATGCGGCAGGATTTTAAAACGGAACAAAATCCCTCTCCCCAATATGATCATACGCTTCGCATGAAAATGCGGAATTCACTTTCATTGACTGCTGATGAAACAAAGCAGTTGCTTGCAGAAAACACCCGCCATGTGATCCGTATCAAAATGCCGGAAAATGAAAGCATTTCTTTTACTGATATGATCCGTGGTGAAGTCAGCTTTGACACTTCGCTTGTTGATGATAAAGTATTGCTGAAAGCAGATAACATGCCCACCTACCATCTTGCAGTGGTAGTGGATGACTATCTCATGAAAATAACGCATGCTTTCCGTGGCGAAGAGTGGTTACCCAGTGCCCCAGTGCATGTCCTGTGCTGGAAATATCTTTTTGGACTGGAGCAAATGCCCCAATGGGCACACCTTCCGCTTATACTCGGGCCTAATGGCAAACTGAGCAAACGTGATGGCGCGAAATACGGTTTCCCTGTATTCGCCATGAACTGGACAGATCCCAAAACAAATGAACTCACGGAAGGATTTCGCGAAAAAGGATTCTTACCGGAAGCATTCATCAACCTCCTCGCATTGCTGGGCTGGAACGACGGTACGGAAAAAGAACTTTTTTCAAAGGAAGAATTGATACAGGCTTTCAGCCTTGACCGCGTGCATAGTGCCGGTGCAAAATTCGACTATGAAAAAGCGAAATGGTTCAACCATGAGTGGATCAAACTTACCGACAGCAAAACGTTACTGCCGGTCGTTAAAACTTTCCTGGAAGAAAAAGGCCTGCCTATTGCCAATGATCACCTGCTTGAAAAAGTGATCGGATTGGTAAAAGACCGTTGTACTTTATTACCTGATTTTTATGACCAGGCTTCCTTCTTTTTTCAACGTCCGGCAACAATAGATACAGATGCTGTAAAGCCGAAATGGAATGAATCGAAGCAATTGTTCTTCGCAGAGGTGATCCGTAATTTTCAGCTGAGTACCACATGGGAGGCACATGAAATGGAAAACAACTTCAAAGAAATGGCCGCCGTGAATAAGATCAAACCGGGTGAAGTATTATTGCCTTTCCGGATCATGCTGGTAGGAGGAAAATTCGGACCGCATGTATTCGATATTGCAGCACTGCTGGGTAAAGAAGAAACGATCCACCGAATTAAAAACGCGTTATCTTTATTTGCCTGATCACGTTAAACACTTGCCATGAACAGACCCGTAAGAATACTGGTAGCCAAAGTAGGATTGGACGGCCACGACCGTGGCGCAAAAGTTATCGCCACCGCCCTGCGTGATGCAGGAATGGAAGTGATCTATACCGGTCTGCGCCAAACTCCCGAAATGGTCGTGAGTGCTGCATTACAGGAAGATGTTGATGCGATCGGTATCAGCATTCTTTCAGGCGCGCACATGACCGTATTTCCCAAAGTAATCGATCTCATGAAAGCAAAAGGCATGAACGACGTATTGCTGACGGGCGGAGGAATCATTCCCGAAGATGATATGGAAACACTCAATAATCTCGGAGTTGGAAAGCTGTTTCCTCCCGGCACTTCCACCGCAGATATTGCAGGATACATCCAGGAATGGGTAAAAGAGCATCGAAGCTTCTAAATCAATAATTGAATAGTTTAAAGGTTTAACTCTTAAACTCTTAAACCTTTAAACTATTAAACTTTTAAACTTTTAAACTCTTAAACTCTTAAACTTTTAAATCTCACTGTAAAAACCAATCCCTGTAACGGATCAGTGCTTCTATGAAATAATAATCTCCATAAGTTAACGGAACATCCACTTCAGATTTCGCAGGCAGGTGCCCCACCCCATGCTTCAGCAGAAATCCTCCATTCTCCCTGTACCTGGCAAGATAATGTTTAGAGGAAAGTGTTTTCAGGGTTTTCTCTGCAGCCGCAATGTATTTGGCTCTTTCCGCGCCTTCTGTGTAGCGTGACAATTCCAGCAACGCAGAGGCCATGATCGATCCGGCAGATGCATCACGTAAAGTATTTTTATCAATGGGTGCGTTGAAGTCCCAGTAAGGAACGCCATCTTTAGGAAGATTGGGATGGTTCAGTATAAATGCTGCGATCTTTCTTGCCTGCTCCAGGTAACTCTTATCATCGGTACAACGGTACATCATGGTATAGCCATAAAGACCCCATGCCTGGCCACGCGCCCAGGCTGATTCGTTGGCATATCCCTGGGCAGTCTTCTTCTCCAGTATCTTACCCGTTGCCGGATCATATTCCACTACATGATAAGAACTGTAATCAGGTCGGAAATGATTTTTCATCGTCGTATTCGCATGGTCGATCGCAATCGCTTTGAATTTTGGTTCGCGATATTCATCAGCCACCCAGCAAAGCATTTCGAGGTTCATCATGTTGTCGATGATCACAGGCGCCTTGGGAGATGTAAGCGAATTCCATGACTGAATGGAACTCATTGCAGGCTTATAACGTTTGATCAAAGATTCGGATGCTACGGCACAAACTTCGCGGTAAGCATCATTCTTTGTTATCTTATACGCATTACCAAAACTGCAGAAGATCATAAAGCCAAGGTCATGATCCGCCGTTGAATACTTTTCCTTTTCGAGGATCGCAAGACGCCTTTCTGCTTCTGCCTTAACGGCCGTATCGCCTGTATAAGAATAGATCAGCCAGAGGGAACCCGGATAAAAACCACTCGTCCACCAACGGGTATTGCTGCTGATAGATCTGTTCTTCGTTGCATCAAATGAACGCGGCATGGAATCAGGAGCCGTGAGCGTTGCCATATAGAGATACTGCTTCGCAGCAAGTGTCAGATTTTTATCGATCAGCTTTTTCATACCTTTGGTGTTCTGGGCAGATAGAGGAATGGCAGTTCCAACAACACAGGCAAGCAGGATCATTGGCAGGGTACATCTACGGAGCAATGAAAAATTCATGAAGGGAGGTTTTTAAGTGTCAACAAATATAATCTAATGTCTGTTAGGTAGGAAGCAAATGACGGCTACGGCAATGGGGGATCTTCTCCTCATAAGTCGACTACCTGAGTGCAGATTGGCGTAGGAGGAACGCGGCGTACGCGACGATACGCAGCGGACGCGGCGAAACAGCCATTGGAAAGTTATTGCATTTCGCCGCGCTCTCCGCGTATCGTTGCGTACGCCGCGTGCCCCCCTACTGCGGAGATGACAATACGCACCGGATGAAAACAGCCATTGGAAAGTTATTGCATTTCGCCGCGCTCTCCGCGTATCGTACGCCGCGTTCCCCCCTACTCGGAGATAACAATACGCACCGGATGAAAACAGCCATCGGAAGTTATTGTATTTCGCCGCGCTCTCCGCGTATCGTTGCGTACGCCGCGTTCCCCCTACTGCGGAGATAACAATACGCACCGGATGAAACAGCCATTGGAAAGTTATTGCATTTCGCCGCGCTCTCCGCGTATCGTTTGTACGCCGCGTTCCCCCTACGCCACCCAATTTTAAACTAAGTTAAGCCTGCACCGAAGAGAAGCTGCCGCTTCCGCTACGCTAAAACTACTTCAGCCACAGATTTCCTATTTTTGAAAAAAAATGCCCATGTATTCCAGCCTTATAGTAGAAACCAGTGACAGGATCAGTACCATCACGATCAACCGTCCCGATAAACTCAATGCATTGAACAAGACAGTGATTGAAGAACTCGGTAAAGCGATCAGTGATGTGATCAATAATCCAGAGATCTCATCAGCGATCATTATAGGAAGTGGCCCGAAAGCATTTGTTGCCGGGGCAGATATCAGTGAATTCAATTCGCTTGATGCTGCAGGAGGAAAGGCGCTCGCGCAAAAAGGACAGGACCAGGTCTTCTCAAGGATAGAGAACAGTCCCAAACCCATCATTGCCGCAGTCAACGGCTTCGCCTTGGGTGGCGGTTGCGAACTCGCCATGGCCTGTCATTTCCGCGTGGCAAGTGAATCAGCAAAGTTTGGACAACCGGAAGTAAATCTCGGATTGATTCCCGGTTATGGCGGTACGCAAAGGCTCGTACAACTTATCGGAAAAGGGCGTGCAATGGAACTGCTGATGACGGGAAATATGATCGATGCAGCAACTGCTCATCAATTCGGCCTCGTAAACCATGTAGTAAAAGCAGAAGAACTGATCGACAAAGCGCGGTCCATTCTTTCTCTTATCAATACAAAAGCCCCACTCGCGATTGCAGGTTGCATCAAAGCCGCCAATGCAGTATACAATGAAGCGGAAAATGGTTATGCCATCGAGATTGAAACATTTGGCGATCTCATTGCTTCCGCAGACGCCAAAGAAGGCGCCAGCGCATTCCTCGAAAAACGAAAAGCAAGTTTTAAAGGGCAGTAAGCATTTCAGGGATATGATATGCTGCCACTTCACTGATCGACGGCGCACCTTTCGCATCGGTGATCAGTACGCGGATACCACTTACTTCCTGCACCGGGAACACGAGTATCCGCTTTCTTCCTATGGTAGTAACCATGATCTTTTTTGTTTCCTGTAATCCGTTCAGCAGGATCACCTGGGCGGATTTCACAAACTGCCCCTTCGTGATATCTTCCTGCAACACGATACAATTGATCTTTTTTGTGGAATCAAGCTTTATCCAGAGCCCGGTATTTTTGTAATCAGTGATTTTTTCCGAACTCACTGCATCACCATCATTGAACTTTGTTCGTTTGAAAATACTTCCATTGGTGTGCAGCTCAGCGGAACTTCCAAAGGCAAGATTGTTTGCAAAGGATTCATCACGGAGTGCCCTGAATCCCATCAGCGATGCAGAATCTTTCTCATTGATCAAACCTCTTCTGTCTGGTGGAACATTCAACAACAGTGTAGAACCGCGTCCGACAGATTTCAGGTAAAGATCGAAAAGCTGCTGTGGTGTTTTCACTTTATCATCTTCCTGCGCATGATAAAACCATCCCGGGCGGATGCTTACATCACATTCTGCGGGGATCCAGTTCCTGCCATTGATATTTCCGCGTGAAAGAGTATCTGTTGAAGGAGCCCCCGCGCCACGGGCAAATCCGGCAGTATCCAGATAGTTCCAGTTCGTTTCTCCCGCGATGCCTTTTTCATTTCCTACCCATCTGATGTCTGGACCAATATCGCTGAACACAACGGTATTCGGTGCAATGGCCCTGATCGTACGTTCAAACCGTTTGAAGTCATACACCTGTTTCTTACCCGCAGGCCCTTCTCCATTAGCACCGTCCCACCAGAATTCAAAGAATGGTCCGTATTTCGTTACCAGCTCCTTCATCGTGTTTATATACACATCATTGTATGCAGGTGTACCATATTGCGGATGATTCCGGTCCCAGGGTGACAGATACACACCGAATTTAAGCCCGTACTCTTTGCAAGCCTGGGAAAGTTCTTTCAAAACGTCTCCCTTCCCATTTCGCCAGGCGCTTTCGCGGACTGTATGTTTGGAGAATCTGCTGGGCCAAAGACTGAAGCCATCATGATGCTTTGCTGTTATAATGATGCCTTTCGCTCCGGAAGCTTTTGCAATACGCGCCCATTGGCGGCAATCGAGCGCAGACGGATTGAAGATATCAGCCTGCTCATCTCCATGACCCCATTCTTTATCTGTAAAGGTATTCGGACCAAAATGTATGAACCAGTAATACTCCATGTCATGCCATGCCAGTTGCTGTTTGGTGGGAAGCGCCTGTTTGGGTGCCTGCGCGTAAATGGCAGTGGCCAGTGCGAGGCCAAACATGGTTCCGATCATTTTATTCATGGTGTATCGTTTGATGATAGGTATCAAAGAAAAGGCCATACCATTGTTTGCCCGCCGGTCACTTCAGGATAATCTCAAGAACCGTATCAGGCCCGGACAACCGGAGGCCTTCCAGACTGATCGAAACACTGTCTTTCTGTTGTTTGAACTTAACAGGAGCATTGTTTGCCATTTGTTTGATCGAACCGATCTTCCATACTCCTGGTAATACTAATTGATTTTCTGCAGGCATCTTGAAGAGGTGAATGTATACACGCTTTTCCTTCTGGGTAGTAACGCCCCATGTTTGTGGAGTAATCGGGCCTTTTCTTGTGCCATATACGCTTTCCCCGAACTGTTTCACCCATCTGCCTGCTGTGGCAAGTGTATCCCGGAATTCAGGTTGTACTTCACCATTCGGCATAGGCCCGATATTCAACAGGAGATTAGCGTCTCTTCCTGCGGCACCGACCAACAATTGCACCACCTGTTCTGCTGTTTTATATTTGCGGTCTGTGATATTGTAGCCCCATGAACCGTTGATCGTTTCACAGGTTTCCAGCGGCAGGTCAGATGCTTTCTGGAAGCTCAGGCCCGACTTATTTTCCCCGGGAAGATCACGTTCAAACATCTGGAAGTCTTCCCCCGCGATCGGCGAAAGATGATGATTATTCCCGATCATACATTTCGGTTGAAGACGATGTATCAACCCATAGATCTCATCATATTTCCAGTCAATTCTTGAAGAGCGGTCAGCATCTCCTTCCGGATTCGTCTGATCCCAGTGACCATCGAACCAGATAGACATGATCTCTCCATAGTTGGTAAGTAATTCAGTAAGTTGATTTTTTATGAATTTCAGGTAAGAGGCATAATCACTTTTTTGTGTACGACCGGTTCCCTTTCCTGTTCTGCCTGTTTCATAGGGATAATCATTCCGCGACCAGTCAAGTGTTGAATAATACAGGCCAAGTTTTATGCCCTGCCGCCTGCATTCATCTGCCAGTAATTTCAGTACGTCTTTTCCGTATGGTGTATTGGTGATCTTCCATTCAGATTGCCTCGTATCCCAGTTGGAAAATCCATCGTGGTGACGTGATACAAATACGATATATTTCATGCCTGCATTCTTTGCAGCCGAAACCCATTTTGATGCATCGAAATCAACCGGGCTGAATGCACGAAGCATCCGTTTATAATCTTCTACTTTGATGTTCCTGTTGTTCATTACCCATTCTCCATCGCCGAGCATACTGGAAATTCCCCAGTGAATGAACATGCCGTAGCGATTGTCGCGGAATTGCTGACGCGCAGCAACGTTCTCCGGTGCCGGAGTATATTCCTGGGAATTAACACACAGCGTTCCATAAATGGCAAAGGTGAGGAGCAAAAGCTTTTTCATTTTATCCGTTGTATTTTATAGCAGGTAATATCGTTGTCTGGCGTAGTTTCCCCGCTGATTACGCGGATAGGCTTGCTGATCCGCAGGTATCTGTCTGCTGTCGGAAACTGATCTGCGCATCTGCGCATTGATCTGCGCAGATCAGCGGGAAACTATGCCGCAATAAATCTACATCAATCGGCCATATAAAACCAGTATACCGGAATACCTTTTCACACGATATCTCCTAACTTTGCCACCCAAATCATTTTTTCATCTTTTCTCTAAATACAGATTATGGGATACAGAATCGAAAAAGACACCATGGGCGAAGTGCAGGTGCCTGCGGACGCCTATTATGGCGCACAAACTCAGCGTAGCATCGAGAACTTCCAGATTGCACAGGATATCAATAAAATGCCCAGGGAGATCATCCGTGCATTTGCCTATCTCAAAAAAGCAGCAGCGATCACCAACCAGGAAGCAGGTGTGCTGCCCAAAGAAAAGTCTGATCTCATCGGACAGGTATGTGACGAGATCCTCGACGGAAAACTGGACGCTTACTTTCCATTAGTGGTTTGGCAAACAGGTTCCGGTACACAAAGCAATATGAACGTTAATGAAGTGGTGGCTTACCGCGGACATGTGATCAAAGGTGGCTCTCTCACTGATAAAGAGAAATTTCTGCATCCTAATGATGATGTAAATAAATCACAATCGTCGAACGATACTTTTCCAACAGCTATGCACATCGCCGCATATAAGATCCTGCTGGAAACAACGATCCCGGGTATTGAAAAACTGCGAAATACACTCGCAGAGAAAAGTAAGAAATACATAAACGTGGTCAAGATCGGGCGTACGCACTTTATGGATGCCACTCCGCTGACGGTTGGACAGGAGTTCAGCGGATATGTATCACAACTGGATCATGGTCTGAAAGCGATCAAAAATACATTGCCGCACCTGGGTGAACTTGCACTTGGCGGTACTGCAGTAGGCACTGGCATCAATACACCGAAAGATTATGCAGTGAATGTTGCAAAACATATTGCTAACCTCACCAACCTCCCGTTCATCACTGCGGAAAATAAATTCGAAGCACTTGCAGCGCATGATGCCATCGTGGAAGCACATGGCGCATTGAAAACCGTTGCCGTTAGCCTGATGAAGATCGCTAATGATATACGCATGCTTTCTTCAGGACCAAGAAGCGGGATCGGCGAACTATTCATTCCTGATAATGAACCGGGCTCCTCCATTATGCCAGGCAAAGTAAACCCTACACAATGCGAAGCATTGACGATGATCGCTGCACAGGTATTGGGTAATGATGTTACGATCAATATCGGCGGGGCTACCGGTCACTTTGAACTGAATGTGTTCAAACCCGTGATGATCTATAACTTCCTTCACAGCGCACGCCTGATCGGTGATGGTTGTGTTTCCTTTAATAATAAATGCGCGGTTGGCATCGAGCCGATTGAGGCGAACATAAAAAAACACGTTGACAATTCACTGATGCTGGTAACCGCGTTAAACACAAAGATCGGTTATTATAAAGCCGCGGAGATTGCTCAAACAGCCCATAAGGAAGGAACAACACTGAAAGAGATGGCAGTGAAATTAGGATATGTTACGCCAGAAGAATTTGATGCCTGGGTGATCCCGGGAGAAATGGTGGGAGAGATCAAATGATCCTTTGACCAATGATATAGAATGCCGTTTGGAAATCCAGACGGCATTTCTTTTTCAGGGAAGCTTCGCAGCTGCCGCAGGAGATCTTATACCACTCACATCTCATGCGGCCCTGATCGTAGTTTTTCGATCCTGAAAACTATTATCCCGATTTTCATTTCTTTTTCGACGTGCCCTGTTGCATATTCCAACAAAAACTTTCATTTTAGCATTCGTAAAAGTTAAATCCGAATCTATGAAAGAAATCAAACGCTCTTATATTTCCGCTTATCCGCTCAAGGTAATGGAGCAGGCTGTTGCTGGTGAACCGGCAACAAGAAATGACCAGGCTGCATACCTGAAAGAACTGCTGGACAACAGGGCAAAATCGGTAAGCCGCATCAGGATCTCTCCAATGAGTGATCCCTATAAAGCGCCCGTAAACGATACCCTGGCAAGAACCATTATTCCTTCCTGATCAATTCTTATGTTGACCATTAACGGTGTCCTCCGGCAGTGATCGTCGTGGATTTACGATATTAATAAAAAGCCCCTTTGAGGGCTTTTTTTATTGGGGATATGTAATGGCCTGCAAATGTTCGCACTATGAGGCGAAAAATAAAATAGCAAGAAGAAAATACAATAAAATTACTACCGCCGGCATGTGAAACCGGTAGTGAATACACGCGCTTGATAATGAACAAAGTACTATTGTTTTCCATTGCCAGTCCATGTATTTTGGTGGCTGTTAATCCATCTATTGAATCACCCTAATCCTGCTTATGAAAACAGCTTTACTTCAAACATGTTCCCCGGCTACTGGCAAACGGCGGATGTTGCTGCACTGTTTTCTTGCGTTCGGCTTGCTACCTTGTGTTGATGCAGTTGCTCAACCAACCGTAACGACCGGTAAGAGCTTTGTTAATATCAGCCGGCCCAATGGCGGCACTTTTCTGCCCGGAGATATCATCGAAGTGCGGGCAACCATTGCCGTGACCGGTGGTGGAAGCAGTAGTTCATCGCGGCTGAATAATCTCCGTTATAACGATACCATCAACCTCGCAAAGTTTGAATACATCGATAACTCCCTGCAGATGATCTCGAACGAAGGTCGTCTCCAGGTTCCGTATTCCGATGCTGCCGATCTTGACTCAGGCCATATCCACAAGTCTTCCGGTCGTATACGCTTTAACATCGGCAACAGTGCCAGTTCAGCGGACGTGACTACGCAGGGAGAATCAGGCACTAACTCGGGCCGTTTATGGGGTAGTGGTGGAATGAGGCCGTCTTTCTTCGGCAGCACGTGTATCCGCGTTTATGCATTCCGTATCAGGATCAAAAACGACGGCAGCGTAACCGTTGGCGAAACAATCGGTCTGCCAGCAGGTAACTTCAGGTATAACCTTGGTACCAGCGGCAGCTTAACCACTTCTGCCTTCTCTCCTTACAGGATCCGTATTTCACCAGACTTTGGACTTTGCGCGAATGCTACGGGATCAAACGCTATCGTCGGTGAATTCGGTGGAACGTTCGGATCTGGTGTAAACCAAAACAGGGCCGGCGGAACCTCTTTCGTTCCACTGCCTTACACGATGCTTAATTTCGGAGCGAATACGCCTAACGATAACTACTACGGCCTCGCCAATACCACCAGTACGGATGGTACGGTAAATCCAAACGTAGCTTACTCATCAGGTCCGGGAAGCGGCTCGCGTGTATTCGGTGTGTGGGACATCATAGGAGACCATACAGCAGCGGCTAATCCAACTCTCGGCAACTTACCCGGAACAGGTGGCTACGCCGTTGTAGTGAATGCGAGCTACGAAACCAACAGAGCATTCACGCAGGATATCACCGGTCTTTGTGAAGACACCTACTACGAATTCTCTGCATGGTTCAGAAATATCTGCCGCCGCTGTGGTTGTGATTCCAGCGGTAAAGGATCCACCAACTCCGGCTACAGGCCCGGCCCCGGTAACGACTCCTCAGGCGTTCGCCCAAATCTCAACTTTCAGATCGATGGAGAAGACGTTTACACAAGTGGGAACATCGCCTATACCGGAGAATGGGTAAAAAAAGGATTTGTATTCAAAACGAAAACCGGGCAAACCAGCATGACCGTGACCATCCGTAATAATGCACCAGGTGGCGGCGGTAACGACTGGGCGATCGATGATATCGGCGTAACAACCTGTTTGCCAAACATGAAGTACTCTCCCACAATGACTCCTACCGTTTGCCAGGGAAGTCCATTCAAAGTAACAGATACCATCCGCTCTTATTTTGATAACTACCGTTACCATCGCTGGCAGACAAGTATGGATAATGGTGCAACCTGGACGAACGTTTCCGCAGTGATCGATAGCGTGCCGCACTACAATGCCGCGCTGAACATGTACGAATACTGGAGTTCATTCATCAATCCATTGGTGACTGTGGCAGATCATGGACGCAGGTACAGGCTGGTCATCGCAACCAGTACAGCCAATCTCTCCAATAATTCCTGCCGTACCACAGACGAAATGAATGGGATCACATTAACAGTGAATGATTGCGGGGGAACCCTCGCGACAAAATTCCTGAATTTCAACGGAGCAGTTCACAACAGTAAAAGCGTACTGAAATGGACGGTCACCGGTGAAGAACCGGATGCTGTCTACGGTATCCAGCGAAGCACTGACGGAATAAATTACATCACTATCGCAACTGTTAACGGAACCGCAGCCTCCGCGTCAGACCAAAAATCATACGCATACACAGACCCCGAAGACCTGACCAGAAAAATGCATTACAGACTTTATGTTCAAACAAAAGATAACCGCGGAACTTTCTCACGCACATTGCAGCTTGAGGCCAAACCAGTGCCTTTTGCTTTCGTATCGGTAGTAAATCCATTCCAGCGTGAACTGTTCTTCGACATCGCAACGGATCGCAATGGAATAGCAAAGGCTGAACTGATCGACAACATGGGGAAAACAGTTATCCGAAAAACCCTTGAACTTCGCGAAGGTGTTAATCAACTTTCACTGGCCGATACCGATATTCTCGCAAACGGGATCTATATCCTGAGAGTTGAATGCGGAGGAATTATGATCACAAAACGCGTATTGAAACAAGCACATTGAACAGTATTGACCAACTGATGATAAAGAAAAGTGCCCCGGAAATAAGATCCGGGGCACTTTTCTTTATGCTTTAATACCAATCGCTGATCAGGAGACCTGAACTTTATCGCTTACCTCGGCATTTGTTTCAACTGTCTGATGCTGATCAGTGTCATTCTTTTTAAAAAATCTTTTCTGGAAAATGAACAGCGTGATCACGCCACAGGAAATGGAGGCATCGGCAATATTGAATATCGGGCTGAAGAATTCAAAGTCTTCACCACCAACAAAAGGAACCCATGACGGATAAGTAGAACGGATCAACGGAAAATGAAGCATATCCACAACACGGCCATGCAAAAAGCCTGCATAGCCTTTTTCCGGGAACATCTTTGCAACATAAGAATACGAACTGTCTTCGAAGATCATTCCGTAGAACATGCTATCGATCAGGTTACCCAACGCTCCTGCATAGATCAGTGATGCGCAGATAATAAATCCTTTGCTGTAGCCCTGCTTGACGATCCGGCCAAGATACCATGTACCGAATATCACAGCGCCAAGACGGAACAGCGTGAGCGCCATCTTACCCCATTCGCCGCCAAATTCCCAGCCCCATGCCATTCCTTTATTTTCAATAAAGTACAACCGGAACCATGTCAACCCCGTAACATGAGTATCTCCAAACGGATAGGTGGTTTTGATCCAAATTTTAAGCACCTGGTCCGCCAGGATAATAAGAACAATCAGAAGGATAGCATTTCTAAGCTTCACTGTATCAGGTTTAAGTAGCAAATATAAGGGAACCCGGGGGATCGTTATCTGCCTGGCACAGTTTCAGGTTCATGGGCGATCGGCAAGGCCCGGTTTTGCCATTATTCACTGGTGTAGGCGTGTTCCGTACCTGGATTGAAGGCTACTGTCGGGACAGAGTTGGTTGAGCCCGCCGGTGTAAGTTTCTGCTCTTGCGAATTGTATAGTGGCGCTGATAAACACACCCTCGCTTTGAAGTGGTGGACAGTGTGGATCCGATTCGTCCTGGCAGCATTTGTCTGCGGTATCTGATCACCCGATCACTTACCGAACATTACTCTTCAAAATAAACGCGCTTCACTCGCTGCGAAATACCTGTCAGGATCTCGTAAGGAATAGTACCTGCCCAGGCTGCAACCTGCTGCACCGTAATCTCTTTCCCAAAGATGATCACTTCATCCCCTTCCTGTACACCCGGGATATCAGTGACATCGATCATCGTCATATCCATGCAAACGGTGCCCACAACCGGTGCATCATGACCACGAACATGCATTTTACCCGTTCCATAACCCAGCTTACGGGAATAGCCGTCTGCATAACCAATACGCACCGTTGCGATCAACGAGTCGCGCTGAATCACGCCTCTCCTGTTATAACTGACGGTTTCACCTGCTTTGAGGTGTTTCAATTGCGCGATCGTAGTTTTTAAAGTGGTCACCGGTTGCAGCCATGACTGGTGAACAGCGGCACTGTCAACCCCGTACATGCCGATTCCCAGGCGGACCATGTCCAGCTGCAATTCCGGCAAACGAAAGATCGCTCCGGTATTGGAAATATGTTTTAAGAACGGATATCCGATGCCAGACAGGTTGGCAACCGCCCGCTGATAACGCTCGTATTGCGACATGGTATAAACATCTTCGGCCGGATCTTCACTTGCAGCAAGATGAGAGAATACCGACTGTACCCTTAACAAAGGAGAAGCAGCAAGTATTCCGGCCAGCCGCTCTGTATCATCAACTGCAAAACCAAGACGGTTCATGCCGGTCTCAATCTCTATATGAACAGGATATTGCTGCAATCCCTCTTTCTCCAGAAAACCCTGAAACGCACGGAGCATCGCAAACGAATAGATATCGGGCTCAAGATTATGTTCAACGATCGATTCAAATGCGGTTACTTCCGGATTCATTACCATGATGGGAAGTGTAATGCCTGATTTGCGGAGCTCGACTCCCTCGTCAGCATAGGCTACGCCGAGATAATCTATCTTATGAAATTGAAGGATGCCCGCAATCTCCGCACCACCACTTCCATAGGCAAATGCTTTTACCATAGCCATGATCCTGGTGGCAGGTTTCAATTGCTGCTGATATGCCTTCATATTACTGACCAGCGCATCGAGGTTTATCTCCAATACCGTTTGATGCACTTTCTGTTCAAGCAACTGAACGATCTGTTCAAATCCGAATATCCTCGCGCCTTTTATCAAAATCGTTTCTTCTCTGAATTGCAGGGAAAGAAACTGCCGGATATACTCTGCTGTGGAAGCATATAACTCTATCGCCGGCAACTCTGCTTCATTCAATGCAAGCCGCTGCAGCGCTGAAGAAATATGCTCTCCGATACCGATCAATTTGGTTACATGGTGCTTCCGGAGCGTATCAATAATGAAGGGATAGAGACTTCCATCATCCGAACCACTTTGCAGAAAATCTGACAGGATAACTGTTTTCTTTGCATTACCCGTTTGCTGGTCGAGAAAATTAAGCGCGATCTCGAGCGAATCAAGATCAGCACTATAACTATCATTGATGATCGTGCAATGATTGATCCCTTTCTTCAATTCAAGGCGCATATTCACCGGCTGCAAAGTCATCATTCCGGTCGCCAGTTCCGCAACATCCATGCCCAGCGCTGATGCCACTAAAAAACAATGCACCGCATTTTCTATGGAGGCGTCATCCGTAAACGGAATACTGAACGTTACCGCTTCCTGCGGCAGCTGCAGGGATATCGTGGTCAACCCTTTTTCTTTACTGATCCCGGTCAGCGATACATCATTGGTTTCTTTTTTGCCCCAAAGGATCTTTCTTTTACCAGACACATTTACCGCATCAGCCACTTCTGCATCATCCCCGTTGGCAATAATCAGCGCGCTGTGTGCAAATAGCTTCATCTTTTCTTTCAGCTTTTGGGAACGACCGGCGAACCCTTCGCTGTGCGCCTCTCCGATATTAGTGAGGATACCAATATCCGGTTTGATCATCGCTTCGAGCTTTTCCATTTCGCCCGGCTGAGAAATACCGGCTTCAAATAACCCAAGGTTATGATGTTCGTTGATCTGCCATACACTCAGAGGCACACCGATCTGGGAGTTATAACTTTTCGGACTTCGTACAATATTAAAACGGTCGTGAAGCAACTGGTAAAGCCATTCCTTCACTACAGTTTTTCCATTGCTTCCGGTGATGCCAACGATGGGAATATGAAATGCTTCTCGGTGATAAGCGGCCAGCCGCTGCAGTGCGGTCTGCGTATCGTCCACCAATAGAAAAGCTGCTCCCGGGTAGGCAACTGCATCCACTGCCGTGCTTACTACAAAACTGCGGATGCCTTTTTTATATAATTCGGGAATAAACTGGTGTCCGTCGCGCCGTGGACCTTTGATCGCGAAGAACAAAGCCGTAGCGGGTGAATACACTTTCCGGCTGTCCAGCAACAACTGTTCGATCACCCTTTTATCCGTAGCAGAAGGTGATCCGATAACACCGGCGATATGATCTAATGTATGTTTCAAAACGAAGTTCGTTGCCGCCCTTTAATACACTTCGTCTTCCTTCACTTCCCTGGGGAGGCCTTTTTTCTTTACAAAAATGGAATAAAAGATCGCACCTGATATACAAACCAGGATCACACCAAGCGAGATAAAAACCTGGGTCGGTTTATCAAGATACTGGTTGATCCATTTTTCAGCAAGCATTTTCGCACCTATGAATACAAGTACGATCGCAATACCCTGTTGCAGGTAATCGAACTTGTTCACCGCCCCACGCAGCAGGAAGAAGAGTGAGCGCAATCCAAGTACGGCAAATATATTAGAGGTATAGATGACCAGTTTATCCCGGGAGATCCCCATTACAGCAGGAATGGAATCCAGTGCAAACACGAGGTCGATCGCTGCCAGCATGATCACCACCACAAAAAGAGTTGTATAGCGGCGGCGGCCATTTTCCTTTACAGAGAATTTACCATCACCATCGTTGGGTACAAGCGGAAGGATCCGCTTAAGCAACCTGTACACTTTTGTCTCATGGGGATCAAACGCTTCATCCTGGTTTGCTGTAAACATTTTAAACCCGGTATAAACCAGGAATACGCCGAAGATATACAGGATCCAATGGAAACGGTCTACCAGCGCAACTCCTACAGTGATAAACACGATCCTGAAAAGGATCGCCATCAGTATACCGATCAGAAGCACCCGTCCGTAGTGCTTTTCCTTAACACCAAAAGAAGCAAAGATGAGGATGAATACAAAGATATTATCAATGCTTAGGCTCCATTCCATCAGGTAAGCACTGAGATATTCAAGCGCCAGCGTTTGTCCATTCTCGATCCACATGAACACAAAAAATGCAAGCGCAAGACCTACCCAGAAAAACGTTTGATACAAAGCCTGCCTGATCGTCACTGTTTGGTTCTTCTTGCTTAAAAGTCCAAGGTCGAAGACCAGTGCAAGTACTAAAACACACCCGAACACGAGGTAGGTGATCTGATCAGTTGTCATTCATGAAGAAATTAGGAAGCAAAGATACTGACGGCTGATGAGATTCCTTGAAAGGCTTCCATACTTATGTTCTGCCGGCCGGACTATGCTGTATACTTTCTCTTCCTGCTATACTGGAAGATAAACCCCGCCACGATCACCAGGATCACCGGCAACCCGATGTTAAGGAACTGCCACATGAACCGGTTCTCTCTCACTTTCTGGGAATCCAGCAGCCGGAGAACGATATCTTTATTCCGGGTTTCGCTGATAGCCGGATTGTTCACCAGGTATTCAACGCATGTCTGAAGGAATTCACGGTTTGCCGCGGGAACAAAATACCGTCCTGCATCTGTCTGCCGCTCGCTTTCGCGGTAAGTATAGCGGTTCCAACCCATTGGTAGAGGTTGCGGCGGATTGCCGTTCTCTCCCGGAAGCATATCGTTCAGTACTATATCGCCATCTCCTACTACAATGATCTTTCCCGGCATGGTGCCCTCTCCGCGAAAATCCACTCCCACGGCAGCAAGGCTGTCGCGCTGCGCCTGTGAAGCACGGTTTCGGTACAAAGAAGTGAATTTCCCTTCCAGCAGCATCGCAACAGGAATACCGTTTTTATTGAATTTCGCATCTTCAGGCGTGTTCCTGTTCTCATTGAAACTGATCAGTGCAGGTGTGCTGATCGTTCGTGAATGTGCTGAAGAAGCCAGCAATACTGTTTTTTTGATCCCCGGCACCTGGATGGTGTCAATGGAATTGGCAAAACGGCTTGCGATATAACCGGGTATCTTGCTCATCATCTGCCCGGTGCCCGGAGAAAATAGCGGGTAATAATTCCAACGGAGGAATTCCATCTGCGGATTATCTGCCGAGCCTCCGACCACCAATGGTATCATATCACACTGAAGGTCCATGATCAGATCGGGATTAACCCGCAATCCATAACGGAAGAAAAGATCCGTCAGGTTGAGATTGCGGTCGTATGCAATCGTTTCAGGTTTGAAAGAAAGACTATCCTGCTCCGCGATCAATGCATCCATAAAGCAAAGCAATTTCCCTCCTCTCATCATATACTGGTCGATCTTTAGCTTTTCTTCCTCGCTGAACTGGGTGACCGGTTTCACTATCATCAGAAGGCCCATGCTATCGGGTATCGCCGCAAAATGCTGCAGGTCAAACATCCGGAAATCATATCCTTTACTAAGTGTCTGGCTCAGATCCCATGCTTTATAATTCGTAGGCTCCCCGTTGCCAACAGCATAACCAATGATCGGCTGACTGGTCTGGCTGAGATTATCCAGCGTTTTGGCAAACTGGTATTCCATCAATGCTTCTGCACTATTGATCTCTTCCTGGGAAATGCGCCCGCTTGCACCGGGGTATAAATTTATCAGCGCCTGCCTGCCATTATAACGCATAACCGCAACAGGAAAGATAATGTTACTGCTTTGCCCCGCTTCCTTTTGCACCGTCAGGTTGATCGGCACAGCTCCCATATTCACGAGTGAATCCCCATACATCACTTCAGACCCCGGGATTTTCTCCTGCGGAGAAATGAACCGGTAATGGATATTGGATCCGTTCCGGTCTTTCATCAGCTGTAAAAATTCCTGTGTGCTGTTTGCCAGTTTGCGGAACCCGGACGGGAATTCTCCTTTCAGGAAAACATCTATTTCCACCGGTCCATTCAGGTTGCTCAATAAGGAACTGGTAGCGCCGCTGAGGGTATACCGTTTTTCTTTAGTGAGGTCGATCCGCGTATGAAGAACAGAAGCGGCAAAATTGATCACAACAAGTATAATGATCAGCCACAGCCATCCAAATTTCGATGTAATGATTTTATCGGTTAGTTTATTCATGCTGCAGATCCGGGTTTTATCGGTAGCTAATGATAGTGGTTGATTGATCAGCGCTTGATAAGATTTCTTCCCGTCAATAATAAGAACAGGAAAATGACACTGACAAAATAGATCACGTCTCTGGAATCTATCACCCCGCGGCTGATGCTGCGGTAATGAAAATCTATGCCGATCATTTCGATGTAATAGTCGACACCGCCTTCCAGTCCGGGCATCCGGCTGATAGCACTGAATCCATAATACAACAGTGCGCAGGCGATCAATCCAATGATGAATGCGATCACGGCGTTATTGGTAAAGCTGCTGGTGCAAATACCGATGGCGGTGAAAACTGCCGCCAGGAAGAACAACCCGATATACGAACCGATGGCTGCTCCTGTATCTATGCCATCATTCGCTGAAAGCTGCTGGATGGAAAAGAAATATACAATTGTAGGAAGCAGGGCGATGAGCACAACGACCAGGCTGCCCATGTATTTTCCCCATACGATCTGCTGCCTGCTCAATGGTCTCGTCTGCAGGATCTCGAAGGTTCCCGTCTTAAACTCTTCTGCAAAGCTTCGCATGGTGATAGCAGGGATCAGCAGCAACAGTATCCATGGAGCCAGCTCAAAGTACCTGTCAAGCGTCGCATACCCGAAATCCAGGATATTATCGTCAAATACAAAAAGCATCAGTCCATTCACCAGTAGAAAAACGATGATGGCGATGTACCCGGTTAAGCTGGAGAAAAACTGGCGGAGTTCTTTTTTGCAAACAGACCACATATCGCGAATATACAGCAATCGTGAATAGAACACGAATGGCCGCAGATGATCGCGAATAGCTTCCTGCAGGTAATAACATCAACTTATCAGGAACAAAAAAAGCCGCTGGCTAAAGCGGCTTTATATTCCTGTTCGAAAATATGTTC
>JBEVKW010000012.1:0-23346 GCA_040509495.1 Chitinophagaceae bacterium
TTGAAACATTCTGTGACGAATACGCAAAAGACCTTGCAAAAAATAAAGATGATAAGAACCTGTACGGTTATTTCTCCGACAATGAATTGCCGTTTGAAAAAACCGCACTTGACAGGTACCTGAATAAAAAAGATACTGCCGATGCCGGTTGTATGGCCGCAAAAAGATGGATGGCGGAACAGGGCTTGCGAAAAGAAAATATCAACGATTCTATACGCCATGAATTCCTGGGCGTGGTGGCCGATAAATATTATTCGATCGTATCAAAAGCGATCAAAAAATATGATCCAAACCATCTTTATCTCGGCAGCAGATTGCATTTCTATGAACTGACGGTAAAGCCATTCTTTAAGGCTGTTGGCAAATACGTGGATGTGATCGCCATCAACTACTACCGAGTGTGGACGCCCGTGATCGAAGATATGCGCAAATGGGAAGAATGGAGCGGCAAACCATTTATTGTTACAGAATGGTATACCAAAGGAGAAGATGCTGGTTTGACCAACTACGCAGGCGCCGGATGGATCGTACATACGCAGCGCGACCGTGGACTGTTCTATCAGAATTTTGCGCTGGCTTTACTGGAATCAAAGAACTGCGTCGGATTTCATTGGTTCAAATACCAGGATAATGATCCGGAGAATAAAAAAGTCGATCCATCCAATTACGACGCGAATAAAGGGATCGTTACATCCGATTACAGCGTATACAAGCCGTTAACCGATCTGATGAAAGAACTGAACACACGCGTGTATTCACTCATCGATTTTTTTGATAACCGAAACTGATATGTTTGACAAGAACAAAACAAACAACTCTTATGAACAGATCTTATCGATTGAATATATTGCTCGCTTTATCTTTCCTGCCGTTGGTATCTGCTGCACAATTGAAACTTCCTGCACTGGTAAGCGATAGCATGGTCTTGCAACGCGATCGGCCAGTGAAAATCTGGGGATGGAGTTTGAGCGGATCTCCCGTGAAGATCTCATTTCAGCAAAAAACATATCAGGCTAAGCCGGGCGCCGGTCAACGATGGGAGCTGACACTACCGGCTATGAAAGCCGGCGGTTCTTACACAATGGAAATTGAAACAGGCAGCGACAAGAAGACCATTCGCGGTATTGCGATTGGTGATGTCTGGCTTTGCTCCGGCCAGTCAAACATGGCATTTAATATGGATTGGGCCGCAAATATGTTTCCCAATGACATTGCTCAATCAGTCAACCCGGATATCCGTGAATTTCATGTAGCACAGAAGACTGCATTCTCTACTAAAAATGACGTAGAAGGAAGATGGGCGCCCGCTTCTCCGGCCAATACCGGTGCCTTCACTGCAGCAGGATATTACATGGTGAAAGACTTATACGAACGTTATAAAGTTCCGATGGGAATCCTGCATACAAGCTGGGGCGGTTCATCGGCAGAAGCCTGGACAAGTGAAGAGGGACTGAAAGATTTCAACAACTATCTCACTAAATTAAAACGGTTCACAGATACCGTTCAGTTAAATGCTTTGCTCGCTGGTGAGAAAGCGGTCATTGACAACTGGCACAAACAGGTGGATGAAAATGACCAGGGTTTGAATAAATGGTCAGATCCGAACTATGATGCCTCCTCATGGAAAACACTGCAGTTCCCCGGCTATTGGGAAACGCAGGGAATTCCGGAAGTAGATGGAGCTGTTTGGGTAAGAAAAGAGATCGACCTCACAAAAGAAATGATCACACAGGATGCGAGACTTGAACTCGGCATCATTGATGATATTGATCAGACTTTTTTTAACGGGCAAAAAGTAGGTTCCAGGATCAATAAATACAACCTGCGCAACTATAAAATTCCCGCGTCATTGATGAAAGAAGGAAAAAATGTGATCGTGATCCGTATTGTGGATACTGACGGAACAGGAGGTTTTATTCCCGCAAAGAAATACCGGTTGATCACGGGAAAAGGAGAGGTGCCGTTAAGCGGAACCTGGCAATACCAGGTTGGCTACGTTTCAAAAGCACTGCCTGTTGGAAGTTTTGTGGTAATGAATCAGCAGCCGACCGCATTGTACAACGCTATGATCGCTCCGCTGATCGGCTATACGATCAAAGGTGCAGCATGGTACCAGGGAGAAACGAATGTAGGAAGAGCAACCGAGTATCAGCGTTTACTTCCATCGATGATCACTGACTGGCGCAGTCGCTGGCAGCAGGGAGATTTTCCCTTTTTGATCGTACAACTCGCAAATTATAAACAGGTGAAAATACAGCCGGAAGAAAGTCTGTGGGCAGAGTTGCGTGAATCACAGGATCTGATCTCGCAGAAAGTTCCGTATGCAGGACTCGCCGTGGCAATAGATATTGGAGAAGCCGGAGATGTACATCCGTTGGATAAAAAGACGGTGGGCAAACGGCTTGCGCTGGCTGCAAGGAAACTTGCTTATGGAGAAAAAGATGTTGTTTATAGCGGTCCTGTTTATCAGTCTATGAAAACAGATCAGAACAGGATCATACTTTCCTTTACCAATACAGGCGGTGGCCTGGTTGTGAAAAACGGAATGGAACTAAAGCAGTTTTCGATCGCAGGTGCTGATAAGAAATTTGTATGGGCGAATGCGCGTATTGACGGTGATAAGATCATTGTATGGAGTGATAGTGTTGCAATGCCCGTGGCTGTACGTTATGCGTGGGCGGATAATCCTGATACGGCAGATCTTTATAATAAGGAAGGATTGCCGGCGTCGCCATTCAGAACGGATAGATGATGATGTTTGGCTTGCGTAGTTTCCCGCAGATTACGCAGATATCTTACCGCTGTCTGAAATTGATCTGCGCTATCTGCGTCAACTGACATGAGATAATACGTTTAGGGAAACATATTTCGCTAATCATAAAGATAAATCTGCGAAATCTGCGGGAACCCACGCTAGTCATCCCAAAACTAACTAACGAACCCAAAACCGATTCCTCATCCTTTAAAATATAACGTATGAAAATGCTTGCCAAGCTACAATTTACGATCATCACGTATCTTCTTTTCATTACCGCAGCGTGCACCAGGCCGACAGAGATCGGCGATGCTGATAACCCCAAGTCCGGACATTCCGCGCGTATCGCCGGACCATACACCTGGAAACCGCTAAAAGTCGGTGCAGGCGGTTGGGTGGTTGGAATGGAAGTTCATCCTACCGAACCCAACCTGGTCTATGCTCGTACCGATGTGTCGGGTGCCTATCGCTGGAATTCGGGAACCGGCACCTGGAAACAATTGGTAACAGCATCGAACATGCCTGCCAGCTATGTTGGTTATGCGATGTATGACGGAGTCGTCAGTCTTACTGGCGCACCTTCCGATCCTGATATAGCCTATATGGCTTTCCGCGGGCAAATATTCAAAAGCAGTGATCGCGGTGACAACTGGACGGCAACAACATTTGGCTCACATGCTGTAACCATGGAAGCGAATGGACCCGGCCGGCAGGAAGGTGAACGGCTGGGCGTCGATCCGCATAATAGTAACATCGTCTACTTCGCATCGATCGCTCATCAGCTATGGACAACCGCCAATGCAGGCACTACCTGGCAAAAGATCACGGCAGTACCTGCCGGTCTTGCTACGCATGGCGTAAACACTGTCATATTCGACAAGGCTTCCGATACCACAGGAGGCAAAACACATGTGATCTATGTTACGGTTGATGGTGTTGGCGTTTATAAAACAACCGATGCAGGTGTTAGCTGGACAAATATTGCCGGTACAGGTCCGGGTGCTGCACGTTACCGTGACGCAGAGATCGGCCCTGACGGAACCTATTATGTTGCCTGCAATACAAATGACGGATACACAGGATCTGTCTGGAAATACACATCAGCAACCGGCTGGACAAATATTACACCTTCCGGCAGTTTATCCTATGAAGACATTGCAGTGAATCCCTTGGATGCCAACCATCTTATTGTAATGCGGCAGGGTGGATCTGCGTGGGCCAGCACCAACCAGGGATCGAGTTGGACAACAAGGGGCTTCAGCAGAACGAGTTCAACCATTCAATGGCTGGGTCTTCAGGCAGATTGGTGGTTGAGCGTCGGCGAATTGGTCTTCGATCCGTTTGACTCAGGTAAGTTATGGTTTGCTGAAGGATTCGGTGTATGGCGTACCAAAGACCTTTATGATACCGGCATTACCTGGATCGCCGAATCAACCGGGATAGAACAGACATGCGGCAACATGGTGATCTGTCCTCCCGGAGGTAAAGCCGTTACAGCAATGTGGGATGTCGGCGCCTTTTATCACAGCAATCCCGATGCATACAATGCCAAACGCAAACAACATACGTTCATGTCTGGATGGGCATTGGACTGGTGCCCTGCCGATCCCGCATTCATCGTTGGTACATTCCAGGATCACACCAATGCACATCCCCCTGTACGTGCAAGTGGATATTCAACAGATGGCGGACAAAACTGGACAACCTTTCCAGCTGTATTGAACAATACCGCATCTGCAGATCTTACCTATGGATCGATTGCGGTTTCTGCAAACAGCAAGGATAATATTGTCTGGCTGCCCAGTAATGACAAACTTCCTTATTATACCACTGATCGTGGCGCAACATGGATACAGTGCAGCTTCACCGGAATTACCACATCAGGTGTAAACCAGTATTACACGGCAAGAAAACCGCTTTGTGCTGACCGCGTACAGGCCGGGACGTTTTACTTTTATCACCATCTGAATGGAATTTTCAGTTCCACCAACAATGGCGTAAGTTGGGCAAAAGTCGGGAATGCACCTGCTTCCAGTCGTTGGAATGCGATGATGAAAACAGTTCCCGGTCAGTCACAGGATATCTGGTTTGCCGAAGGCAAACAATCCAATGTAGTAGGGGGCTTGTGGAGATCAACGGATGGCGGCGCCACCTGGTCGGCGATCCCCGGCATACAACAAGCGTTCAGTTTCGGATTTGGCAAATCTGACACCACCGGTGGTTATCCTACCGTATTTGTAACAGGAGTAGCTGCTGGTGTGCATGGGATCTACCGTTCGGATGACAGCGGCGCAACCTGGCAGCAGATCGGTACCTTCCCACTTGGCATATTTGACTATGTGGATGATATCGACGGCGATAAAGACGTGTTTGGAAAAGTATACCTTGCATTCCTGGGTTCAGGTTTTGCTTACGGAGAAGAAAACTGATTTTATTTAAACAAGACTTCTGCATTCATGAAATATCATCGCCGGAAATCTGTCATCCTTGTTTTATTATCTGTATTACCTGTCGCCACTCTTTTGGCGCAATCATCTTCAATCGCTCCAAAAGAAAGACGCGTGATAGAGGCACCAAAGACAAAGGCAAAATTTCACATCTTCCTTCTCGCCGGTCAATCCAATATGGCGGGTAGAGGTTTTGTTGAGCCAATTGACACCATCGGTGATCCGCGTATACTCAGATTGAATCGTGATGGAGAGTGGGAGACAGCAAAAGATCCGATCCATTTTGATAAAGATGTGGCAGGCGTAGGTCCGGGTCTTTCCTTTGCAAAGGAATTGCTGAAGAAAGACAGTAGCATCGTGATCGGCCTGATCCCTTGTGCAGCAGGTGGATCTTCAATCGATAACTGGTTGTATGATAAATACTGGGAACAAACGCAGAGTTTCCCCTGGAACCAGGCATTGATCAGAACTAAACTTGCCCTAACGAAAGGTGTATTGAAAGGGATCATCTGGCACCAGGGTGAAGCAGATGCCGGCGGAGATAAGTTGAAAGCTTATCCGGAGAAACTGGTATTGCTGGTAGAAAAATTCAGAAAGGTGTTTCGTTTGTCCTCTTTACCTTTTATAGCAGGTGAATTACCCGCTTTTAATAAAGCGGCTCCGGCATATAATGCCATGTTGCATGATGTGGCGAAACAGATAAAGTTTTTTGCTGTTGTGCCGGGTGATGGGTTGACGGCGAATCCGGATGGCATTCATATTGATGCGGGCTCGCAGCGCATGTTTGGAAAAAGATATGCAGCAGAATGGCTGCTCCTTCAGCGTGGAACTGCAGGTAAGTGAGCATACTTTCTTTCCCGGGAACGCAGGTCAGTTTCTTTACGGAGACGACCTGCGTTTCCATTTTGGAAATGTGCACGCAGGCATGCCGGAGTAGGAGACAGTGAAATCAGCTGAAACCTGTACCTTCGTTTTTCAAAGGAAATGGTGTCTTCCTACTTAACCGTTCTTCCCTGAACTGATGGCGCCTACAAATATTCACCAGCCCGTGCTTTACACAGGCTACCAAATCTATTTGTAGGATGAAGCAGAAAAAGCATAATCGTCATGAACTGTTACTTATTGCCAGGCAACTTCTTCGCCGGATCATACTCATTATTCCAGTTGCCCTCATCACCGGATCTCTGGTCGCCTTATTTCTCTGGCTACTGGATCTGGCAACAGGTCTACGCTGGCAACACGGATGGCTTTTGTACCTGCTGCCACTGGCAGGCATCCTGATATATTTTGTTTACAGGATAGCGGGCAGAAATGCCGAAGCCGGTAACAATCTTATCATAGATGAAATACATGAACCCGGTAACGGCGTACCTGCAAGGATGACGCCGCTTGTACTTTTTACAACGATCATCACACATCTGTCCGGCGGCTCAGCAGGACGCGAAGGAACGGCCGTTCAAATGGGCGGAAGCATGGCAGGAATGCTGGGCCGATGGTTCAAGCTGACCAATAACGATAAAAGCATGCTGCTGCAATGCGGTATCGCCGCAGGGTTTGGTGCCGTATTCGGAACGCCTGTTACGGGTGCGATCTTCGCGATCGAAGTACTGACCGTTGGAAGAATGAAGTATAAGGCCTTATTGCCTTGTTTGATCGCAAGTATTGCGGCAGATCTTACCTGCTCCGCTTATGGCATTCAGCATACGGTGTATAAGATCTCACCGGCCGGGCCATCTTTTTCCGATATAGGAACCGATACACTGCGATTTCATTTTGACTACTTCCTGATCATACCATTGACAGGAGCCGGGGTGATCTTTGGACTGGCAGCTTCTGCCTTTTCACGATTGTGTCATGCGATCAAAGATCACAGCCATCGCCTGATCAGGAATGGATACGCCAGACCGTTTGTGGGAGGACTGCTGATCATCGGTCTGACGCTTATCCTGGGAACAACTGACTATCTCGGCTTGGGCGTTACCAGTCCTGACGCCGATGGGGTGTCTATCGTTTCTTCTTTTAAAAAAGATGGCGCTGATTATTTCAGCTGGTTCTGGAAGATCTTGTTTACGGCGATCACGCTTGGAATGGGTTTTAAAGGAGGAGAGGTTACACCCTTGTTCTTCATTGGTGCCACACTCGGCAATACTATTGCCATGATCACAGGAATGCCTGTCGATCTGTTGGCAGGGTTAGGGTTTATTGCAGTTTTTGCTGCTGCCGCCAATACACCTGTCGCCTGCATATTAATGGGAGTAGAGCTGTTTGGTGGGGAATATGTATTGTATTATGCGATCGTTTGCTTTGCGGCGTATTATTTCAGTGGCCCTCGAGGGATCTATTCATCACAACGACGAGGTGTTGTTAAACTGTAATAAAGCGACAGGGATACTTTCGCGAAGAAGGTAGGTGGAGCCGGGGATAACATCATTGCAAAGCTATTCTCCGGCAATCCGGTAATAAGCAGTGCGATGATTAGGTTAACATGCAACTGTACAAGAAGTAACCGGATTGCAGGTTGGGAAGATCAGGAAACATGCGCCCTTTATACTTCGCCCGGTGGAATGCTCGATTGGGATCGACCGGGGAAGTTTTATTGAACGTCGGCACAACATAATGAAAAGTGCGACGTTCTAACTCCGACAACCCTTTGACCCGCCTCGTGATGCCGCCCGGTTGTTTTTTAACCGTTACCTGGATCCATATCCAATCCTTTAAAAAACCAATCATATGCGACCAACTCCTATTCACCCTAAAAGGGCAGACTTTGCCTCGTTTGATGACTACTTTGATGCGATGATCCAGTATCACCTGGACCTATTGCCGCAAGACTCGGAAGAAGAACAGGAGATCACCCCACTCATCCAGGCATTTCATTTCCCCGCGTATAAAGATGGTAAACCCGTTGAAGGGATCAATTCGCGCAGCGGATCGGTTCAGCGCCCTGAAGGAAAGAAAGCGTGGCAACAAAAGCTCCAGCAATTTGTACAGGCGCATCAGCAGTGATCACCTGTAGGTTTCGGTACAATACGTGTTCCTGTAACCGGGCAGTTTGGCCTGTGTTTAAACATTCCTTTATCCCCCGGGTCAATCTCCTTTCAGTAATAAGCTATCGTTATGCATATATCTAAGCTATGCACAATGGCGGTCTGTCATTACATGCAGATGTGCGGGGCGCAACTACTTTCCCTGCTTTTCCATGATCTCTTTCAAACTCACCAGCCTGTCGCGGCAAAGTTTACCCTGCATTGCAGTGTCTCCATAATGGCGGAGTAAAGCAATCTGTGTAGAAAGGAATTGTTTGGGGTTGGAGATAAATGCACCCGAGTCCAGCTGGATCTTTTCGGGGATCGGATGTTCGTTGTAATATTCTTCCCATTGGTCGGGTGTGAAATTAGTAGACATGGCGCGAAGATAAGTTATTGCAAGGGGCTGCACGCGCTGGCAGGAAGGAAGATTTCAAAGCGGAGGCAGCAAGGTTCGCCTGATTTACATTACCGGTAGCTCATTTAGGAAGAAGATCATAGTCTATTCCCAGTTGGTATTTCCCGGGTTGAACGTTTGCGAACAAGCAAGCTTATAATTCCGGCCGATCGGTATATTATTTCCAGCGACAATCATATAACCCGGATGATAGGCTTCCACCCGGTTGAGCGGAATAATATAAGACCTGTGAATGCGCATAAAATCGCCCATGGGCAGCAGCTTTTCCGTAACACCGATCTTCTGTTTGGTCTGGTAAGTTTCCTTTTCTGTGACCACTCTTATATAATCTCTGAGGCTTTCAATCCACAAAATATCCTTTGTATTGATCTTGATGATCCGGCGTTCTATACGTAAGTATAAAAAATAAATGGGCGGCGATTGTACCATTATGGGGGTTCCCGTTTCCTGCTTCTTATTACCCTGGAGGAAGTGCATCGCCTTATCGATAGATTGAAGGAATCGTTTCAATGAAACCGGCTTCAGCAGGTAATCTATTGCGTTAAGATCGAAACCATCAACTGCATATTCATGATAGGCGGTGGTGAATACGACCATTGGCGGATGTTTCAGGCTTCTTACGAGATCTGTTCCTGAAAGTCCTGGCATTTTGATATCCACAAACATAAGGTCGATGACGTTGCTTTGCAATGCCTGGAACGCTTTGATTGCATTATTACAGGTGCCTATTATTTCAAGCGAAGGTATATGCGCTGCATGCTTTTGTATAATATCAATGGCATGCGGCTCGTCGTCAACTATCAACGTTCTTAATCTCATAGAATATTTTTATTTGCCGGCTGCAGCTTAACTGATAATTCGAGAATAAAGCAGTCTTCTTCATCGAGTATAGTAAGTGTATGTTCACCAGGATACAATAAGCTTAAGCGATGGCTGACATTGGCCAGGCCAATTTTACTCCGCTCGCCGGGCTCGCGCAGTATTGGTTTTCGCGGCTTGCTGTTGCTGATCTTAAAAAAAAGTATATCATTTTTCATTATCAGTTCAATGCTAATCCAGGGATATTCCATCGTTTCTGCGGCGCCGTGTTTAAAAGCGTTCTCCACCAGTGGAAGCAACAGCAATGGTGTGATCGGCTGGTCGCTGATCTTCTCATCGATATTCAGCTGGAGATCCAGCCGTTCTTCATATCTTAACTTTTCCAGCGCGATATAATCCACCAATACTTCAAGGTCACGGCGGAGTGGAACCTTGTCTGCAGCACCTTCATAAATGACGTACCGGAGAATATTGGATAGTCTTAAGATCACGTCCGGAGTTTGCGGTGAGTTATCCAGTGAAAGTGCATACAGGTTGTTCAATGAGTTGAATAGGAAATGTGGATGCAGTTGAGCTTTCAGTACATTTAATTCGGCTTGCAGAACGGCGTTCTTTCGTTCGTGCCATGATGCGAATAATTTCAGCGTGATCCCGATCCAGACAATTACGTTGGTTCGTTCAATAGCATTCACGAAACTTCGCTGATTCCGCAATTGCAACCACCGGCTTTCAGCAAGGGAGTTCCATTTGAAGGATACGTTCCGTTGTTTGTAATAGTCGAATATAGACTGATTGACAAAAAATATTTCTATTGATCTGTACAGAACGGCAATAACGAACATGGTCATCAAAGCACGCAGAATGGCCCTTACGTACCTGCCTTTAAAGAAGGGTGGCAATACCCAGATCGTAAGGATATAATAATAACCAATATGGACGGGAAGTAAGCGGAGAATGGTAACGGCTCCAAGGGAAAAGCTGTCGTATGATATGCCATAGATGTAGGTGAGCAGGCCGAAGGCAAATATCCAGAAAAGGATATGGGTCAGGAGGCGGTTATGCTTTTTATAGAGTCCTGGAGTGTTCATGCTGCAAAGCCGTTTTCCGGGCAGGATCAAACGGGCAGCGAATATCTGCGTGGTAGACAATTTAAAGGCCCATTCATCGACGGAAAGCTGTTTTCGTCGATGAATGGGCCTTTTACGCTTTCGCACTTATATCAGGTGATTCATAGTTTCAGACCGATCTTCACCGCATCCCAGTTGCTTTTAAAGGACGCGACCATTACCGGCGTAGACTGCCAGGATGGAGTGAATGTAATCGTAGACGTACCCGTGGCGCTGCGTGGTATCAATCCCAATTTTTCATAAACACCAGCCCTGGGGCCATTCTCACTCATTTTCAATTTGCGTCCGTCGCTCAGTGCGGCCTTGATGGTATATTTTCCAATGGGAATGTTCTGTATAGCAAAACTGGTTGAAATATCGCTGATCTGCCTGGAGACTTTAAAGGATTTTCTTTCGCCATACAGGCATTCAAGCGGTATAAGTTCAATTTCAATGATGCCGTTTGAAGGAAGGTATTCGGCAGTTGGATTCGGATCGGAGGAATAATTGATATTGAAGTTAAAATATACTGCACCACCATAATAGTTGGTCTCATTATTCGGCTGCTGGCCTACTTCGTCAGGGTTTGCAGGCCCATAAGACAGCAGGACAAAGTTTTTTACCACACCTTCTCCCGATGGAAGCCGGACCGATCCATCTGCAGGATATAAGGCCACAACAGCGGTTGTTTCATTATAAGTGATCGTTGTCGCCGTACCAAAAAAATAAGAAGCGCCCGGAGGTAATTTGAATTCATAATATCCATTGTTATCAGTAACCGCGGTCTGGCTGGCGTAATAGCCGTTTATACCTATGTGTGCACCTTTTAGCGGCTTCCCGGTCAGGTCGGCCACATAACCCCGAGCGAAGTTTTGTTTCACTTTTAATGTTGGATAGACGGGCATCCTTGGGATGGAACTTCCCATCACGTTCACATAATGACCGCTGGCAGGAATGGTAAAGTTTGCACTACCACTGATCACGGGCAGATCGGGTTGCGGTTTCCAGGTGGTGTCTTCAGCGGCGGAGCCTTTTGAGCTTTTCGAGCAACTGCTTATCAATAGGCTGGTCAGAAGCAGGTGACAGAGAAATTTCATGGTCTGTACTTTTTAGATTGTTGATACAATCCGGCAAATCTAGAGACCAGTGTACTTGCAGGCAACTAGCGTGGATGTATGCAGGGATTTGGCGACGAATGCACTGATCCGTCGATGTTGGACGCCGGAACGGCTGCTCACTTTCTTTTGACATGATCGTAACGCCAATAAGAAACGCTTAGGCTTCCCGGGCATTTTTCCGGTATAACATCAGGGCTGTTGCTCACTCAATTCAGTCTCCTGCAGTTTTGCAATCGTCTTTTGGGCGGCAGCCAGCCTGATCAGCCTGTTCTTTGCTGTCATTTTATGCGTAATATAATGTTCGACCTTATGGTGAAGCGGGATCAGCAAAGAGGCTATTGCGACCATAATGAGCAGCATCAGGACGGGGGAGTGGTGGGTGAGATCTCCAAGGAAGGGATGTAAGTATAAATTAATAAACTCAAAGAATAGCAGCAGTCCCAGTATCCCCAGGAACCGGATCCATTTTTCATTTACGATAACGGTTCTGCTTAATAACAGGAAGATCAGCAGAAATGTAACAACACCAACGCCGATGATCGCATATTGTATATTGTCTTTTCTTTCCTGTGCTGCTTCGATCCGTTGCGCTTCCAGTTGTTGTTGACGAATGGATTCCTGGAAACTGAGCACCTGCACCTGCCGTGCTTTTTCGTTATTGAACATGGTATCTTTAAATGCCACCATTTGCTGCATGTAAGCAAATGCGCTATCGATGTTACGGTTGCTTTTGTAATGATTGGCCAGAAATTCGCTGGCACGCAGAAGGTCCGGCATAAAGCCTGCTTTTTTCGATACAGCAAAAGAATGTTTGGCATAGGCCTCCGCTGAATCATGCTGGTTGTTGAGTTTGAAGAGTTCTGCCATACCAATCGACACTTCGGATACTCCACCCATATTCCCGGCTTCCTCGCAAAGGGGCATACTTGCGCGGTAATAACTCATCGCTATGGCAGGCTGTGCCATTTTTTGATAGATATTCCCGAGGTTACAGAGCGAAATGGCGATCAGGTCTGTGTCTTTCAACTTATTGGCAAGATCATTTGCCTGTGTTGTGTATAATCTTGCTGAGTCAAGCATGTTCAGGTTCTCGTAGCTATCGCCAAGGTTCAGCACGGCAACACAGCGTCCCTTCGGATTACTGGCCATGTCCCAGATGTTGATCGAATTTTTTGTATAACGCACCGCTGTCTCTTCGTCTCCAAGTGCCGCATATACATTTCCTATATTGCTTGTTACTTTTGCGATCAATTCATTGTCGCGGATATCCTCTGCTACTTTGAGGCTCTCCAGGTAATATTCGAGTGCTTTGGGGAAATCTCCAATTGCCCACATTACTCCTCCCATCGAGTTCAGCGATTTCGCGTGCAGTAAGGGGACGTTCATTTTCTTTGCTAATACCAGCCCTTCCTGCGATAGTTTTAAAGCTGTATCGGGGCGGTTGGTGACATACACCCTCGCCAGCGCATTTATCAGTTCGACGCGGATGGAGTCATTTGTTTCCGATCTGATCAATCGTTGAAAGCTGTCAATTTCGTGCTGCTGCGTGAAGGATGTTGCATACAGGAAAATGCCGGTCAGGGCGAAAATGAATTTTCTCATTGCAGGTGGTTTAAGGCTTATAAGGGCGGTCATGCTGAAGATATTTTAAAAACCTGAAATTCTGCCGAAGTCGCCTGTTTTTTAAGCGTTGATATCTCCGGGAAAACCCGGAAAATGAGCTTCAAAGGTCAATCGCTATTGTTTAAAAAGAAGACTTGCTTTAATTTAAAGAAAACAATAGGAAACCCTATGTTTAACCGTCCAGTATAAGGGAATCGCCAGCTGAAAAGCTGGCGTTCCTGTTTGTTGTAACACATCGAGGAAGAATGCTTGCCGCCACAACCCGCAGGCGGAATGCCGGTGATTTATGCAGTTTGATCCTGGTGAATCTATCTCCGTAAGCAAAATGAGATGTCCTGAACAACCGTACCCTTTCTCTGCTGCAGGAATAAAATGAAAAGCCCTTCCGCGCAGGGCGAAAGGGCCGGATCGATCAAGAGTCCCGTTTTCAAAGCATGTGCGAAAGTAAGTGAATACTCTTGTGTTGTTTGTCCTGATTTACCCTGATTTATTGGTCAACTGAAAGGTGGCAGCTTTCGGTTGTCCGCTTCAGATCATTTTCCTTCATTGCTCTTTACCGGAAATAACTTCTCATCTACTTCCGTACCCTGTCCCGCCACCATGCACCATCCTGATGCCGTTCTATGATAAACCTCGAGCCGCCTGACTTTTATTGACAGGTCCCTGCCACCTGCCACAAGGGCAACCTCCGCAAGAAAATTAACCACAGCACTGGTTCCGTCATATATGCGGATGACCTCACTTCCCGGAACAATGCGGATGGATTTAAAGACAACTTGTTCTTTTGCCTGCGTGGCGGCCCATTCTTTCCGTGAAAGCGAAATATCTCCCTTTGGGCCAACGGCAATAAGGTCGCCACAGCTTTTATCTTTCCCCGGTCCTGAATTATGAAGCAGTTCAAGCACTTCCTTCCGTTGCACAGGATAAGAGGATGTATCTATTTGAGAAAAACCCCTGGCCGCTACATGGCATAAAAGAAAAATAAAGATCAGCTGTTTCATGTTTTCAGATTTGAAACAAACCTATCGAAGAAAAAAACTGATCCCCGCGAAAATCGCTGCACGATGATGTTGGCCGTTCATAACGCACCAAACGTCTGGTTGTGTCATTCATCGTCGATGAACGTCCTGCGGAGCAAAAAGCAGCAGATCGGGCGAATAAGTGGCTTCCTGATTTGGCAGAAACTGGTGATATTGTATCTTCAGAAAATGCCCGGACTTTCTTTTATATTCTCCAATGAAAAGCGCTGGAAATGGATCAGGCATCTGAGTTTTTGGCTCACCTGGTTATTGTTTCAACTGTTCCTGTACTCGTTTACGCCATCGCCGGTTCTTGCAGGGCAGGGGTTTTGGACCAGGATCTATATTACCCTGCCGGATACATTACTGTTCCTTGTTCCGCAGATCTTCCTTGCGTATACGCTCATGTACATCGTAATACCAAAATTAGTAATACCGGGAAAATATGTGTGGGCGATGGCGGCAACGCTTGTGCTCATTATGGCTACCGCTTTACTGGCCGCTTTCCTGTCCGTCACTATTATTGACTGGGTCAGGTTCAGAATGACGGCAGTTGTCTCTCCCATGATCGCGCGCCAGCCAAACACGCCGGGATCTATTGCCATCGGCGTTGCCATGCTGGCAGGGCTACGTGGGGCGGTGACGATCGGAGGCATCGCAGCAGCGGTGAAGCTGATGAAATGTTTCTATGAGAAACAACAGGCTGCTCTAAGCCTTGAAAAGGAAAAAATCAATGCAGAACTGCAAATGCTGAAAGCGCAGCTGCATCCGCATTTTCTCTTCAATACGTTAAATAATATCTATTCACTTACACAGGACATTTCGGAGAAAGCATCCGGTATGATCATGGGATTATCCGGTATGTTGCGCTACATGCTGTATGACGGAAGTAAACCCGCCGTCGCGCTGAACAAAGAGCTTGCTATGATCCACGATTATGTAAGACTGGAAGCATTGCGGTATGACGACTCACTCGCACTGAGTATCAGTCTTCCGGCAGACACAGATGTATCGATCGCTCCATTGATATTATTGCCATTCGTAGAGAATGCATTCAAGCACGGCGCGAGCAAAATGATTGAACATCCCTGGATCAGTATCAATGTAGAACTGGATGCGAATATTCTGACCATGAAACTCGTAAATGGGAGAGAAGAGGCCGGTCAGCAGGAAGAGCCGGGAATCGGTATTGCCAATGTACGTAAACGGCTCGCGCTCCTTTATCCACAAAAGCATAATTTGCAGATCAGTGCGGATGAGGAAATGTTCTTCGTAAACCTTAAAATCGAACTCTAGCAGTTCCTGTATGACTGATAAGATCTATAAATGCCTGATCGTAGATGATGAACCGCCAGCAAGAGAGGTGTTGAGAAGATATGTACAGCAACTTCCCCTGTTATCCATTGAAGCAGAATGTACCAATGCAGTACAGGCGATGGTGGTCTTAAAGCAGCAACCGGTAGACCTGCTATTTCTTGACATACAAATGCCAAAAATATCCGGCATTGAGCTGATCAAAAGCATGCCATCCATACCGAAAGTCATTTTAACTACAGCCTATGAACAATACGCGCTTCAGGCCTTCGATCTTGACGTGACCGATTATTTGTTGAAGCCCATTCATTTTGACAGGTTTCTTAAGGCTGTTATGAAAGCCCTGCCCGTCACAGATAAAAACGCAGCAGCATTGCTTCCGCAGGATTGTACAGGGGAACCGGCCTTTCTTTATTTCCGGTCGGACAGAAAAATGGTGAAAGTTTATCTCGATAAGATCATTTGCATTGAAAGCCTGAAAGACTATGTAAAAGTCCGTACGACCCAAGGCGACGTGATCACTAAACATTCTATGGCGGCGCTTGAATCCATCCTTCCTGGAAAGCATTTTATCCGCGTACACCGTTCTTTCATTGTTGCGCTGAGCAGCGTGACCTCCTTTACGGCCGACCGTTTGCAGCTTGATCACATCACTGTACCGGTTGGTAAGTTATATCGCATGCAGGTCTTAAAGATTTTGCAGCACAGGAATGAATGATCTTTGTGCAAATATTCTTTCATCACCGCGTCGGGTGTTCAATGAGCTGTACAGATCTTCTTATCGGCTCGGTCGGACCCACTGCATCGTTATCTTGTTTTAACTGCAATTTGTCTCGATTCAACGATCCATTACAGGAGATCAACGAATGCGAATGCTATCCGTTTTGCCGGCAGTGTATTTTCGGTCTGTCATCAACTAATAAACACCCTGATGAGATTCAGGATATCACTTTAAATCAATAAAAATGGAACAGCTATTCACTCCGGTTTCAGCACAGCGTTCAGGAGCAAAAGAGATCAAACAAACATCAGCAAATGCTCTTTCTTCGTCTTCGGTGAGTGCCACCATAAATGCTCCGCTCGACACAATAGATATTGCAGACTGGTTATTGAATCTTCCGGACGCGGAATATCAACGATGTTCGGTGAATCATATCGGAGCGGGCGTAAGTGTTACACTGGAAGGAGAACCTATGTCCATCAATGTAGAAACGATCGGTAATGCACTGGTCATTCAACACTATGTGGCCACAGTGCACCAGGCAGACTATTGCCGTATGTTATCTGTTTCGGATACGATCACTGCGAATGGAAGATCTACGGTGCAGGTGCTCTGGGAATTGAAAGCAGAACGTATTGACGACAAGACCTCCCGTTATACCAATACGATCCATGCAACGGCTACGCCGGAATTTCTTCAATTCATCGAAGCACACGGTATTTCCCTTGCAGACGCAGCACGCTCAAGGCAGGAGGCATCCGATCTTCATAACAGGGAAGAAACACCCAATTTTGCTAAAAGCATCGAAAATAAAGCCCTGTATGGCGCATATGGAAAGCCATTCTGATCGTTGCTCCTGAATTTCCATACGCACAGCCGCTGAGTAATCAGCGGCTGTTTGTTTTAAATTCTGCAGATATTTTTAATAAATTACATTTTGCAGACTATGGTACCGAATGGCTGCACCCGGTTAACTCATTTAAACAGGAAGTATTCATGTGGTATACACTGACATTGATCGTAGGGCTGGTACTGCTGGCCATCT
Source organism: Chitinophagaceae bacterium (assembly GCA_040509495.1). Classification (GTDB taxonomy): domain Bacteria; phylum Bacteroidota; class Bacteroidia; order Chitinophagales; family Chitinophagaceae; genus Terrimonas_A. The sequence goes on from JBEVKW010000012.1 coordinate 17,412, forward strand.
CTTTATTTCTTTTGCGTGAGTCGCTGGCATTTCTGCGAAGCAGTGAAAGAGCTATTGGAACTGTTATCGAATTAAAGAGTATTTCAGATTCCGATGGAACGACCTATAAGCCGGTATTCAGATTTAAAACAAACCTGGGCGAGGAGATCGTCTACACACATCATTCATCCAGCAATCCTCCTGGCTGGGATATCGGAGATAAGGCTACTTTCGCATACGATGCCGGTAATCCTTCAGTAGCAAGATTGATGACCTACTTCGGAACCTTTAACTGGACCGTTATATTAATGTCCATTGCAATGCCGATGATAGTGATTGGCGGGGGATATCACCTGTCTCAATACGTATTGAAGTAACTGATGCCGTTTAGGGCGTGCGAGTAAAAACGTGCAATTAAAACAACAAATAATGAGAGCCTGCTTCCTGCTTTTCGCCATGTTCCTGCTGATGCAGAGCTTTGGCCAGCATCGGACGATCACACCACGATCCAATATCCCGCTGGATTCGATCCGTCTGAGCGATCCCTTTATTTTTCCTGATCATGCATCAAAGACTTATTACATGACCGGCACTGGTGGCCTGCTTTGGAAAAGCAAAGATCTCGAACGCTGGTCGGGGCCGTACAATATTACCCGGATCGATACTGCATCCTGGATGGGGCCTGACCCGATGATCTGGGCTGCCGAGATCCACGAATACAAGGGGAAGTATTATTATTTCGCAACATTTACCAACAGAAAAGTAAAGATTGATACCGTAAAAGGAAATGTGATTGAACGCCGCGCGTGCCATGTGCTGGTAAGTGAAAAGCCAGACGGACCTTATGTTCCCATGAAAGATCCTACTTATCTTCCGGCAAATATGCCAACCCTCGACGGTACATTATGGGTTGAAGACGGGAAACCTTACCTGATCTATTGCCACGAATGGTTGCAAAACCTGAATGGCACGATGGAAAAGATCGCACTGAAGCCTGATCTCAGCGGAACATATGGCGAAAGCAAACTACTATTCCGTGCAAGCGATTCTCCGTGGAGCCGGGAAAAAAATGAGACCGGGGATACGGTAGCCAATAAAGTAACGGACGGTCCGTGGTTGTTCCGAACAAAGACCGGCAAACTCGGCATGTTATGGACAAGCTGGATATTTAATGTTTATACCCAAGGCGTGGCGTATTCCGCAAGCGGCAAGATCGATGGACCATGGATTCATGAAAAGGAACCGGTAACGGGGCCGAACTTTGGCCACGGGATGCTGTTCCGGACGTTTGGCGGCAAGCTATTGATGTCTGTACACAGCCATGCTGAGGCAAGGAATGGCCAGTACCTGAGATACCCGAAATTCTTTGAAGTGAATGACTCCGGTAATAAACTGGTAGTCGTTTCACCCTATAAAAAGGGATAAAACCTGTTACTGGACGCGCCACGTAAAATGGAATTGGTTGAAACAGGAATGCCGCGAAGCTTTTCCCAAAATAATGAACGCAATATTGCCGGCTGATAAAAATGCGGGATGATAGGTAAAGCGATAAACGCCAGGTTGAGCAAGTCATTCAGTCGACATCTGATATAATAAACCGATGTTCGTCTATAAAAATAGAGATCAACTCATGAACCTTCTACGAAAATATGCAGGGCTGTTCAGTGTAACACTGATTTTTTCGATGCCGTTATCTGGTCAGAACAAACAACTTGATCTGTTCTCGCCTGATGGTAAATTAAAGATCTCCGTGGAGCTGACAGATAAGATCCATTACGCTGTGTCTGCTGAGAATGAAACTCTCCTGGAAAAGAATCATCTTGCGTTGGTATTAAAGAATCAACTATTCGGCGCCCATCCGAAATTATTGTCTGCGAAAAAAATTACCGGAAAAGAAACGATAGCGCCTTACGTTCCACTGAAATTCTCAACAGTGAACAGTTTGTACAATGCGCTGCTATTAAAGTTCAGCGGTAATTATGCCGTAGAGTTCAGAGCGTTCAACGAAGGGATCGCTTATCGTTTTATCACCAGTATGCGGGACTCTATCGAGGTTATCGACGAAGACTTTACCATTAATTTTCCCGGCAATTACCTTTTGCATTTGCAACAGAATAATAGTTTTAAAACTGCTTACGAAGAGGTATATCAGCATATAGAATCAGGCGGGTGGAAGAGGCAGGATAAGATGGCTGATCTGCCTGCATTGATTGATACAAGGAAAAAATACAAGATCCTGATCAGCGAATCGGACCTGTCAGATTACCCGGCGATGTTCCTGAAAGGAACGGGAAGCAATGGTATATCTGCCGTATTTCCGAAAGCGCCGCTGGCGTTTGGCCCGGATGGTGACCGGAGTCAGAAGATCCTCAAAGAGGCTGACTATATTGCTGCAACCAACGGTACAAGGTCTTTTCCCTGGCGATATTTTGTGATAACCAAAGATGACCGGCAACTGCTGGAAAACACAATGGCACTCAAACTTGCCGCTAAAAGCCAGATCGCTGACCCTTCATGGATCAAACCCGGGCAAGTGAGCTGGGAATGGTGGAATGACGCTTCTCCGTACGGGGCGGACGTGAATTTTGTTTCGGGATATAACCTGGAAACCTATAAGTATTATATTGATTTTGCATCAAAATATGGCATTCCATATATCATCATGGATGAAGGTTGGGCAAAGAGTACGACCGATCCTTATACACCGAATCCAAAAGTTGATGTGAAAGAACTGATCCGATATGGCAAAACGAAGAATGTCGGCATTATTCTTTGGCTTACCTGGCTTACTGTGCATAACAATATGGACTTGTTCAAAACATTCCAGGAATGGGGGGTGAAAGGTGTGAAGATCGACTTTATGGATCGCAGCGATCAATGGATGGTTAATTATTATGAGCGGGTGGTACGGGAAGCGGCCAAATACAGGATCCTCGTGGATTTTCATGGAGCTTTCAAACCTGCAGGCCTGGAGTATAAATACCCTAATCTTTTGTCATACGAAGGTGTAAGGGGACTTGAACAGATGCAAGGCTGTTTGCCAGACAATACGATCTATCTTCCCTTTATGCGAAACGCTGTTGGCGCAATGGATTTTACACCCGGTGCGATGATCAACCTGCAGCCGGACGCATATAAAGCGGAGCGACCAAATGCTGCAGGAATGGGAACGCGCGTTGCTCAGCTTGCGATGTATGTGCTGTTTGAAAGTGGGCTTCAAATGCTCGCTGATAATCCCACGCTTTATTATCGCAATCATGAATGTACTGAGTTTATCACAAGTGTGCCAACAACCTGGGATCAAACAAAAGCTTTAGCAGCCACCGTGGGAGAACTCGCACTCGTGGCAAAACGCAAAGGCCGCAAATGGTTCATCGGGGGCATTACCAATGGAAAAGAAGATAAGCGAGATATCTTGTTGACCCTTGATTTCCTGGAAGAAGGAAAAACATACACGATGACATATTTTGAAGATGGGATCAATGCCGGACGGCAGGCAATGGATTACAGGAAGAAAACCGTACAGGTACGCGCAGGAGATAAAATGACGATCAGCATGGTGAGGAATGGTGGTTTCGCTGCCGTTATTGAATAAGAAGATGGCCTGACCTTATACGGCCCTGCCCTTCAGGAGAAATAGAAAAGTCGCCTGATTATACCCGTATAATCCTTTTCGAATAGTAATAACCCTGATTTTATCTGCGGCACGACGTAATAGTCAGTACCTTTATTATCATTTTCTTTCTTTTTCTTGCCATTTTATCGGGATTCTATTCTTTCCTTTTTTGAGCGGCCTTTATCTTTACGAAACTTATTGGAGTCCGGCTTATTGGTTCAGTGTACTGCCATTTTAGTATTCGGAAGCAGGCGACCAGTTACAACCCTATTGAAACGAAGATGAAAATTATAATTGGAAAATATCCATTTACAGTAACGCTGTATGACAACGCCACTTCAGTTGCGTTAAAATCTCTTTTACCATTAACGGTGGAAATGACTGAGCTGAACGGTAACCGGAAGTATGCTGACCTGTCGGCCTCTTTGCCGGAAGACTCTTCGGTTCCTGAATTGATCCATGCGGGTGACGTGATGCTGTTCGGCACGTCGACCTTAGTGCTCTTTTATAAGACGTTTTCTACTACCTATAGCTATACTCAGATCGGCCGTATCCATGAAATTGCTGATCTCGCAGATGCGGTTGGCTCCGGAGATATCATTGCCAGTTACGAGTTATAACATCCATCATTTTCCCTGGCGCTTTCTGACATATTCCGCTACGTCAATCATGGGTGCGATCCAGATCTCGTTCTCCTGTTGCTTGAGGAATTGCAGAAACTGCCGATGTGCAGCAAGTGATACATTCAAACTGTTACCTCCGCCAACACCATGAAATAACACAACCAGCAGTGAATTGCTTTCAAGGGCTTGCCTGGCCCAGCCGATCAGCTGTTCGCCTGATTCACCATTCACGCCATAACAGTCCACATTATCCAGCTGGACCTGGTCAATAGGATGCATCAGTGAACGTACACCGCGCATTGCAATGAAATCGTTTTTTAACAGGGCTGCGAAAGAGGTATCACCGATCCTTGTGTCTCCACAGGTAAATGCCAGTGTACGTTTCGTTTTGCCGTCCATGGATTGCAACAGCAGGTTCGTAGCGCGTGTTTCGTCCAGTATGCGTTTAACGGTATAGTTACGCAGGTCATAATCCGGCTTCACCCATTCTCTGCCTGTTCCACCAGTACAGGGATGGTAGAGGGTGTGATTTCCCAATTCATGGCCTCTGGTTGCGATACTTTTCCAGTCCTGTAGTCTTTTCTGCATTGAATTCGAAAAGCCCGTTATATAGAAAGTTGCTTTCAGGTTCAATGAGTCCAGTACCGGAATCGCATTGTTCAGGTGCTCATCGATAGCGTCATCATAAGTAATAACCACGGCAGCTTTTTTCCCGTTCCAGGTGCGGTCAGACTGGGCACTGACAACGGAAAGCATAAAAAGTGCTGGCAAAACGATTAATATATTCCTGATCATGTTAGAAGTTATACAGTGAAAGTTTCTGCATTATGGATTGGTATGTTTAAATATAGGGAATACCTGTCATACACGCCCGGGATAAATTGGTGCAGTTAAGAGTAGGGGAGTAAACCCGCTGTGGGCCAGGCGATCATCCGGCAACTGTTTCACGCTGTGAGACTGGCTGGAACAGATGTATAGCACAAACCGCCAATAGTGCAAGGTATCTCTTTGCGCTATTGGCGGTTTGTGCAGGTGTCGCGATAGTTTTACGTGCTTAACCTATCGCAGAACTTCTTAACACGGTGGCGATGGATGTCGTCCCGTAGCTGTTTATATCGGAAGCTGACTTCTCTATATCACGAAGGCAAGCACCATTTTCTTTCCCCATTCCTGTCCCTGGCTGAGCGCTTTGTCCAGTAGTGTCAGCAGTTCTTTTTTATTTGCTTTTTTACCTTTGGTTGCTGGTGCCAGCGCTTTCGGTTCTATGGTATTCAGCGCCTGTACTCTTGTTGCAAACCAGGTAGTATGCAACCTGGGGATACCTACGCCTAAGATCATCCCGGGCAAACCGTTTGTACTTTCCGGTCCCCCGGTAACTTTGATCTCATCAGTATAAAAGGCAAATACAGCAACTGTGTCGAACAAGATCCCGATTGCTTTGCGGCATTCGAAACCTGCGATCACGCGCGTATCGGGAGTGATCTTCCATTTGATCCTGGAGAGGCTGTCCTGCACCAGAAAGGTCTCTTCAAATACCGGCTTTTGTGAAATAGTGGTACCGGCTTCGTAATCATTGAACACTACATTTTGATCAGCAAATGGTTCCCACCACATGCCTTTCGGGACTTCAGCTTCTTTGACCCGTTTGTAAACCGACTTGTTCCCATCGCTGGTAAAATTGAAATAGCTGATGGTTTCTTTTGGCATATGATCTTTT
>JBEVKW010000013.1:0-56661 GCA_040509495.1 Chitinophagaceae bacterium
CGTTCGCTGCGTTACCTCACACTCATAAACCCCCGCACCTCCCTCTCCTCAATCCGCATCACTTCACAAAACTCTTTCACCGTTATGTAATCCCCAATCCCCTTGCCTACAGCATCCCTTACTCTTTGGATCACCCGCTGGGCAGTCCTGGCACTGCATCCCATAATGAACTCAATGTCTTTCGAATAAATAATTTGCCGTTGTGGTAGTACCATATCCTTTATTTTATTCATAAAAATGCACACGATCTCTTATAAGGTTACGGCGTGAGAACCCGTAATCCCTAAGATCAGGTTGCGACTTAAAATTTGATTAATTTATTCCGGTAACATTTACGACGGATCTTCCGGGTAGATCAGGTTGTGGAAATAATCGAGGTTCGCTAACAACCTCCCGAATCGTTTTATCCAGAGCCGGATAATATAGGCAAGGTCTGCAACATACAATAGCAAAATGCCGCGCAGGATCCACATGCGGACTTCGTCCAGCCTGAAACTAAGGAACAGGCAACCGATCAGCACTCCTGCCGACAAACCCCGTAACAATGCAGTCAAAATGGTAAATGTTTTTATATTACGTCTCTCCTGCTGATAATTTTCCAGAACAGTTTTCCCCGCGAAAGGACGGCAAACAAAACGATACGCTAACAGGTTGTTTATGATCGGAAGTGTCAATCCGCATATAAGTAACAATGCAGGATTACGGCTTCCTGAATTCCAATCCGTAAACGGGTACAGCAAAACAACAACCATCATCAATATCGCGATCCCGGCCAGCAGCTGACGCTTTTGTTCACGCATTACAGGATGACCGCGCTTGATAACCTGTTTCAGCGTTAGTGTTGATTTCAGGCTAACAGACACGGCAGGAAAGCTGCTTGTTATTTGCTCATTTGTCATTGTCTCCTATTTAATAGTTTCCGGAGTTTCTCTTTCACTCTCATGAATCTTGTTGCAACGTTCTTTTCAGTTGTATTGATCTCCAGGGCGATCTCCTTATAACTGCGCTCGTCTAAATAAAGACTGATCAGGTCCTTATCCCGGTCGTTCAATTGCCCCACGGCAGCACGCAGATCGTTGATTGTTTCGTAGTCATCATCAATAGCATCTTCCAGTTCTGGCAACCTCTCGGGAAAGATCACCGACAGATGCTTCTTCCGGTGATAGTTTGTTATATAAACAGATTTGGCTACCACATAAAGCCAGGTATGAAAACTTGATTCACCTCTGAAGGTAAACCGGGCGTCCCACGCACGCGCCCAGATATCCTGCAGGAGATCCTCTGCATCACCTTCGTTCCTGCGCGTGGAAAAACAAAATGCTTCCAGCGAACGGCGATGACGTTCAAGTAAGTCTTGAAATTCGGTTTCGTTCATCATGTGGTTAGAAAAGACTCTAATATATTAGACGCAGAAAAGGTTGAAATATGGCAAGGGCTTAGAGTATTTTTTTTATGTTGAGCGGACGGGATAATAATTGATGGACGCGGTTTTTAGAAATAGGTGTTAATGCTAACAGTTGAATAAGAATTATCACTGTCATAATGTAGGATCTGCATATGGCCATAGCAGCCATACTAAAACTGACTGGCGGAGGGCAGTGCCATCTGCGGTCAGACTTTCCACTTATGTTGCACACCAACCTCCGGTAAAATTCAGCGTTGTTTACGAAGCGGCTTGATGTCTCCGCTTAAGTCGACAATGTGAGGCTAAATATTCTATAATTACAATTATTCAGGTGGAATAATATTGGGTGGGCGATTAATATATACAGGTTTTTTCTGAACCGGATTATCCTTATATTCTCCGCCCTCATGCATAGTTATTTTGAACGGATTCAACCGGCCATCTTTATAAATGTTTTTTACAAATTTTTTTGCTTCTGCTGGAGGTTCCTCACCAATGTTTGTCTTTATTAAATTCTGATAAATGCGCCCATACTGAAAATCCCGCAACAAATGCAAATCATTAGTCTTTGATGTGAAACGTGTGATTAGCTGCATTAAGAGTATTGGGTCGAGCACTTCCTTATAATGAAACGAGATGAATTCGATGACATTATTATGCCTATTGCTTGGATCCTGTAATGCCAGCTTTATGAGTTCATTCAAAATATTCGAACGAACATCGGCTTTGTAATCGATAGATGATTTTAGTTGTTCGAAATACAGCTTATCCTGTGCCGTCCGTTTTCTCTTTAACAACATCAACAGGTTGTCCCTGCGCTCCTGCTTGGTAGCCCAGCACTTTCTGAATACTTTTGCATAGCCGATAATAAGCTTTTCTTCGGTCGCTTCCAGCAGTTTTGTGGCTACATACTTTTGTAGTCCGGCATTGGCGAGGCTTTCTCCATCAAGGCTTAATATCCCCACCGCTTCCTCTAATTCCTGGTGGTCGATCAACGATTCAATCAACGTCACTTTTTGCTCTTTTGGAATGAATGTCCTGAACAGCGGATAAAGTTTATCATCCCGAAGAATCTTCTGATGCAAGGTTGCAAACCTGGTATTGGTGAAAAAGTTTGGGGTTGTTTTAAGGATTTCTAAGAGTAATTGAAACTCTCCGATGGGGGTTGATTGGGCAACTAATTTTTCGCAAATCTCTCTGGTTATTTTTTGCTGTACCGCCGAAAATTCAGGATTGGATTGATCGGTCATACAATAAGGAAGCAAATATTCTATTCTTCCTTGATGTCGTTCTACAAATCGGTACAGCGCGCCGACCCCCGCCATTGCATTTGCATTAAGCCTCAACTCCCCTCCTGTGTTCACTAAACGCAATAGAATATTTGACATTCCCACCAGTATTCTATCCGCTTCGAAAGGTATCAAAGGACTTGTTCTGAGATTTGCGTCCTTTACGAATGCCGTAATCATTTGCTGTACTAACAAGAGCAGCTCCTCTTTTCGCTCGTTCATCGGCACTGTTTCCAGTAACCGGATCCGTTCGGTGCCTAACTTGTCGGGGCGTAAAAAATCATTAAGGCTTAAGGATTCAATCAATTTCGCTACAAACTTCGTGTCGAGGAGTTGATTGAAAACGGCTGGTTCCTCTGTTAACATGGCCACCAATGCGGGATATCTGATACCGTTCTCTTCGAGAGCCCCCTTCAATTTTCCCATACCCGCGGCCATGTATTCTAAATGTCCCCGGCGAATGCTTCCCATCAAGTTTGTCAGGTAACTGTTCTCCTCCGCTGTTAATACTTTGGGAGCAAACAATAATTCCTGTGCAACATGAATTTGCGCGGAATAAATGATTCTGCGTTTCTGGGTATTGGCGACGGTGAAACATTCGTACAGTTGTTCGAGTGCGGCAGGGTCGACTGCTGAAACCTTTCCGTTAATAGCTACCTCATTCAACGCATTCTCCATTTCCAGGTACGTTGTAGGTTTGAGCCGGATCTTCTTCCAGGAAAGAACTTTCATTAGATTGTTGAAGAAGATGGGTAGCGTTACCGCATTGAGTTTCCTTATATAGCTACTGATGATCTCACTAAATGCTTCCTTTTTTTCTGCATCTTCCAGCCTGAATGTTTCCAGCCTGGTCCTGGCCAGCTTGAATTCGTTCGACGTTAGTTCGATCAGCCATGCCGTGATCCCGGACATCCGCTCTTCGTTGTGCGAGATTTTGTTCATTAGAAAAGGCTCCAGGCTGTCGATTTTCACCTGATCCGTCTCCCGCATGAATTTCAGGAAACGCTCCTGGTCTGGCAATGCTTCCAATTTCCCCGCATGATATCCTTCAGCCTCAATATCATAGATGGCATTTGCTTTAAAAAAATCGACAAAAGCGGGAAACCGCTGCAGCATCAACAGGTATTTCGCCAGTTGTGGTACATTGTTTTTATAAAACTCAATCCTTGCAAGCTCTTTATCCTGGCTGTTCTTCAACATCAGGTAGTTGGTGACCAGGATATTGATGAACTGCACAATTTGCCGGATGTTCTGAGCGAAGACTTTCATGATGAGCCAGACCACGTAATCATTTTGTAACTCGCTGATGCCCGTCTCTTTCAGTTTCGCAGTTGTAAATGTTTCAAGGTCAATTTGCGCAAACTCAGGAATCCATAAAGCAGTATTAAATATTTTCCGCAGGAATTCTTCTGCCTGCATCTCCTTGTCTACCCCAATGCCATCTGCCGTTTTCATCAGGTGGCTTTTGATCGCCTGAACATCACAGGGAATTAAAAAGATCAACTCTTTCTTCCCTTTCCTTGCAGGCTCCAGGAAGGCTTTGAGTGAGCCGATCATCTTACACGCTACGTCGGCACTCACCCGGTCCATGTTATCAAAGATGACCAGTATACGTGATGACTCGACGTACGTCAATACCTGGTGAAACTCCTTTTCGAACTCATGTGGATCCTGAAACCGTTCGAGCTTTGCATCGCTTTTCTCTGCATCTACGAAGTGATCGATATACTTAAAGATATAAGTCGAGGTGATTGCGGCGATGACGCCGGTTAGAACCGCGGGCCAGGTGAAATTTTCCCATATCTGTGGGGCAAAACGGGGCAGGATCAACAAGAGGATGGCAGCCACCACCAGGGAAAGTAACAGAAAAACAAATAAATGCCGCCAGAGCCTGCCCCATCGAAAATGATACCTGTGGGTCGTTACCGATTTGCCTGACTGGAGCCGTTCGTCTACTTTAATTTCTTTCTTCACCACTCCGCGGTCCTTCATACCATTTAACTGCTCCACGACTTCCAGTAAGAATGTACGACGGATCGCATCCCCCTCGTGTTTCCAGACATCAAAGATGATCGTCGGTATCCGCTGCTCGATCAGCGTTCCTCTAAGGTGCTCCGCGATCGTCGTTTTTCCCGTTCCCCATTTACCGAATAATCCGATCGTAAATGGCGACACACAATGTTGGATAATATCCGCCAGCGTCCGCACGATCGAATCATGCCCAAATCCCAATTCCATTTTCTGATCACTGGTCAGAGGTTGCTCCGGCAATAGGTTATAACTAGTATCTAAGCTGGATGGCATGGTGGAAGGTTTAAGCGGTTGTTACCTAAGTTAACACTTCACGGACGTCTGACCAAAGTATTTTGATGCACTACGCCTTTAGTCTTTCTCCCTTGTTTTAGGGTAAGCAGTAGACTAAAAAATCACAAGCTAACCTTGTCCACTTTATATAAGCTATCGCAGCCGATCATCCCTTCTTTTCTTCGCTGTCCAATATCTTTTTACTGCCAATATCCAAAACCCTGCGCCAAGTGCGATTATTACCGGCACTTTGCCTTTAATCCAATTATCTCCTGATATCAGAATCAACGAAAGCAGACTAACGGTCATAACAACTAGAAATATGTTCCTTCCAGTCATAACATTTGGTTTTTATTGATAAATAGAACTTGACTCTACCGCGTAAATGGTAATGCCACCCATATCACTATCATAAAATAAAGAGGACAGGATCCCCTGCCGATATTGAATTGCTCTTTGATTCACGATATCGGCTCTTAGACTAAACTAAAGAAAGAGAAAATATTCCAGGACTCATTTCAGGTCAAACCGCGAAATACAGCCTGCTTCCGGTGAAAAAACGTTGGATTGCCGTTTTTTCACCGGAAGCATCTACAGAATGAAAATTTAATAGGGTCTATCTAACGCTATGAAATAGGTAACAATGATCAACCTGTTGGGAACAGCAGCCAAAGCAGACCTCTGTCAGAAATACTTCAGGGCGACAAATCATGCCATATGCGTCAATTCATGTCAATGGCGACACAACGTTTGGAGCGTTCCTTCTCACCGGTCTATACTTGCATCGGGATTGCAAAAAACCGCCCCGTATTAGTCAGCCTTTTCACCAGGCTTGTTTATCAAATGTCTTTCAAACCCAACATACCGCAGCGCATCGTCATCCTCTCCAAAGATGTTGAAAACCTCACAGGTCGTAGTAAACGTGCTGCACAATCCCTCCTGCAGTTGATCCGCAAAAAACTGGGTAAAGAAAAATACCATTACATAACCATCGCAGAATTTTGTGAGCACACCGGCATAAAAGAAGAACAAGTCAGGGAAGCCATTAGCAGATGGGGCTAAAAGAAATTCTCCTCGTTAATCCTCCAGCCAACACTGTCAAGCTGACGTATTCTTGAACGCGCTTTAATAGTGAGTAGAGAGTTCAACAATACATTTTGTGATCTGTTCAGGTCATTTCATTATTTCGAACTAACGTCGAACAAGAGTCGAACTAACGTCGAACATGAAGCGAATAAAAAGCAGGCATAATTTCATCCCTTTAAACGGCCTCTTCGGCTACGAAAGCATCTTTAAACTCCCTGCCAAAATGACTTTGATCCTGAAGGGAAAGGCTACCTGTAAACTGGACAAACAGGACGGGCACCCCTGCAATTCCTGAACAAGCAAACCCGTAAAACAGCGTGTAAAATCTTTCGTTCCGTAGAGTTTATGAAGTCGAAAGCAGGAACGGTTGTGTCCGGATTGAACTGTCCGGAAATTCCGGATAGTTGATTTTAGCATAAAAGAAGCTCTGTGAACTAAGAGCTAAACATCAGGCTCATGCGTTACTGTATCATTTACCGTATCAGCGTGATACAGTAAATGATACAGTAAATTAGAGTGACCGGTTAACCACCGGGTCTTTAAACTTCAACAACCTTTGCCAGCTCAAACCCCTTATGCTCACCGTTTCTAACATATCCCATCTGGTTTGTAATAAGCGTTGTGTCACCTATTTTGAATGACTGCGTATTATAGTGAATATGCCCATAGATCCAATTCTTAGCTCCACACTCTTCGATAAAGTCATACAGTTCCGTTGCAAAAGCACCATTGAGCTCACTGGTTTTATACTCCGGCGGATAGTTATAAAAAGTAGGCGCATGATGTGTAACAACAACCTTTTTCAGATGGTCATCATCATTCAGCGCTTCATGTAAAAAACCAAGCCCATCCTCATGCAATTTGTTGAAATCCTCTACGGAAAAGAATCGATCCTCATTCCTGATTACGTGAAAGTCATTTAGACTTCTTTCTATCTGCCATTCATTCGCGATACCGATCCTTGACCATAAAGTCGAAAAGACAAGTTTAACTCCGTCATGTATCACCGATTGATTATTCAGCAACACAACATTCTCTCTGATCTTTTCAGAAAACGATCCGGATCTCTCACTCAGGTTTCCATGATAATATTCATGATTCCCGGGTATCCAGTATGTCACTTCAAAATTAGCTGAGAGTTCATCGAAAAAATCCTGATGTTTCCTCATTTCAGTAAAAGGAACAATGTCGCCGGCAAGCACAAGAACTGGCGCGTTTGGTTGGAGAGGATTTCTACTCAGCCATTTCTTATTCTCTGGAAATTCCAGATGCAGATCTGAACAATATTGTAATAACATACTTGCGGATTTTCTGAACGGCAAATATCCGTACTTACTGTATGCGCTGAAAGGCAAACGGCATGAAAGAGATATCACCGTTGATCTTTCTTCATGGATTCTTCATATCTCATGACCCCCTCGTGAAGTGCTTTGATCAGCGCCTGATCAAAACCCGGAGAATTAAACTTTCCTGAAAAAATTCTGTAGGTAGGTTCCCACTTATCAAGTCCCCTCAATAGAAGCACAGGTCTGTTCGATTCGACCATGATTGTCTTGTTATTTCCCATTACATCAAAACACTCCTTTGATCTGTTGTGACTCACCCGACGAACCTTCACCCTGAATATGCGACCATTCCAATGGATCCGCATCATAAACTCCATAAAATAATATTGATAGCGTGAATACAGGCAGGCATGGATAAAAATTTATTGATTATCACGACCGCATCAGACTTTTATCTTTGATGCGCGGCAATAAAGACATCCAGAAAGTTTAAAGAAATAAGGAATATTACGCTAAAGCACGAAGAACACGGTTAAATCACTTACATGCTAACCTGAAGCTTTATTCAGAGCTTTCGCTATCCCATTACTCATTACTGCATCCTGGTTGGCATACCAGAAAAATCGTTCTTTCTCGCCCTTCACGTCATACAAAATAAATACGGTGCCGCTTCCATCTTTTTCCGGAACGAACACACGGTACATTGGGCACTTCAATGGGCTTACCGCCCTGGGGTACACATTCACTTGCGCTGAACGCTTCCGGCGCCCGTGCATGAACTCTATGTCAAAACTTTTTACTCGCATAGTCAAAATAATGATTGCTGAATTTCGTCCTGCCCCAGTGGCGGTAATCCCTGCCACTCAAATGCATCCACTTTTGATCCGTCTGATGGATGGGGCTTTGTCGTCCGGATGCTGTAAACGGTCTTGTATTCCAGTGCTTCGCTCGGCATTTCATAATCCAGTATTTCCTGCATTTCCTCGTCAGTGAGTGACGGCTCAAGCCATTTCATCTCCAGTTCTTTTGGCAGGAACAGCGGCATCCGAAATGCATTGTCCCCATCATTATGGATCTGCTTCATCAATGAATTCGCCGCACGCGTGATCACGGTGAATGTACCGGTTACTTCTCCTGTTTCAGGATTTTGCGGGAAGGGGGGATAATTATAGATCCCGGGTAAACAGAATATGCCACGTCCTTTTAGCTGAATATAATACGGTACTTTATTTTTCCATCCCTTGATGGCCCTGTGTTCAAAGATCCCGTTCACTGGTACCAGGCATCGTTGATGACGAATGCTGTACCAGGCCGATTTCTCATCTTTCACTACGCGCTCTGACTGTGCATTGCACATCGTCCTTCTCCTTGCCTTTACCAGCTCCGGAGTTTTCATTCCCCGGGAGATCACGCCCCATTCAAACATCTTTCCATGATACTGCCCCGCCTCTTTCACCACCACCAGTGATTTGCGGTGTGCCTGTGCCATCATGTGGATGGACAGGTCAAAATCTATCTGCGTCTGCGGATCGTCAAGCACCAGGCCTTCGAAATAATCCTCCAGCGTTTCCAGCGTGATGCGGTAAGAGATGTCATAGCACATAACCTTTGGTAGTTTCTATTTCTTCGATCTTCACTTTATGCGTTCTTCCACCGGATTTCAATACTGCATAAATTTCGCCAAAAGTAAACTCAAGTCCAAATTGTACTCCTTCCTCCCTTGATACCCTCCATTTTAGCTTATGATCGATATACGCATGCAGTTTCTTATCCAGCACTTTCTTTGCACGCTGTTCTGCGTCAGGGATTTTAAAATACATATACACCAGCGCTCCCGCGTCGGCTCCGCCAAGTCGGGCCAGTTCTTTCCAGTCCTCGGGGTTTGCCGTTTCCAGCAATTGCCGGCCCGGATCATGGGCAATGGCATCAAAATGATTACGGGCCATATGCGGCTCACTGTAATGTGACAGCAGAAATCCAGGCTTTTCATGGGCGTGCGGATCACGTCCACGTTCGTACGTCTGCTTTACGAACGCAACCACCCCTTTCTGCCTGAATCCATTCAGGTACTTCAATTCGAATCTGGGAAATGGATTGAACATCATGATACAATTTAAGAATAAAGAATATTGTTGAGCAAATCACTACCTCATAAATCAGCTCCAGCGATACATGGCGCCGGCCACCTCCCTGCCATTGTCAGTCCTACGCCTTCACGACCATGATCTCATCCATCCTGGTCGTGTACCTTGGCGACAAACGCTTCGCCCGCAAATGCCAGTTCGTTTCATAACCCTGGGTTGCATAACGCACAATATCTTTTCCGAACTGGCTGTTTGCCTGATCCAGCGCCTGCATCAAACGATCATCCCTCACCCGGTCCCGCTGGTCAAACAGACCCAATTGCCTTGCCTCCTGCGGCACAAGCTCCTGCACAGTCACTCCGCATTTATGATAATTATACCCTGGCTTAAAGACCCGCTGCAACGCCCGCATTGCATACTTCACCAGTTCCTGGGTATTATTCGTTGGCACAGGTATCGGGATCTCAATTGATCCCGCATACTGCTTATCAGTTCCCCTGAACGGATTGGTTTGAATAAACACCTGTATACTCTTCGCGCAGGATTTCTCGTCCCGGAGTTTCTTTGCACAGGCAGCAGCGTGACTCGCCAATGGCGCCTGCAGCTCCCGGAATGTCGTCAACAATTCCTGGAATGACCTTGACGTCCTGATATTCTTTTTCGGAACAACACTTTCTTCCCACTCAAAACATTGTATACCTCTCAACTCAAACAATAACCGCTGCGTAACTACAGTCAGGTTATTCTTCACCCAGTCATCGGGTAAGGCAACGAAGTCCTTCGCCGTATGTACTTTCTTTCCTTTCAGGAATTTCTGGTATTGCCAGCCAATGCCCCACACGTCGTCTATAGCCGTTTCATTTAGCAGATGATCGATCTGCTGTTTGGTGTCAGCGACCCAAACGCCATGCTCACGATAATTTTTTTTTGCGTGATGATTCGCCATTTTCGCAAGTGCCTTTGTCGGCGCCACTCCTATACTCACAATCAGTCCGGTATGTTCTAAGATCATCTTTCTTATCGCAGCCGCTGTAGAATATAACTCAATCTCAGGCACATGGCTCAGGTCAAGAAAGGCTTCATCGATAGAGTACACTTCCACTCTCGCAACAAACGAGCGGAAGATCTTCATAACGCGATCAGACATACTTCCGTACAGGGTATAGTTCGATGAATAGATGGCCACTTTTTGTCCTCTCAGATGTTG
Organism: Chitinophagaceae bacterium; assembly: GCA_040509495.1. Lineage (GTDB taxonomy): Bacteria > Bacteroidota > Bacteroidia > Chitinophagales > Chitinophagaceae > Terrimonas_A. The sequence continues at coordinate 10,662 of JBEVKW010000013.1, forward strand.
CTCCACCCATAAAGCAGGGCTTCCCATCTTCACTCCAAGCGCCTTAGCTTCCTCACTACGCGCAATAGTACAGCCATCGTTATTAGATAATACAATAACAGGCCTTCCATTCAAAGATGGATCGAACATCTTTTCACAGGATGCATAAAAATTATTTATATCTGCAAGCGCGATCATGAGGCTAAAGTTTTACAATTACGTGAGTAACTACGCCCCAGATGGAAAAATCCATGTCCTCATCTACTTTGATCGGAACATACGCAGGATTACTTGGAGCAAGGAAAGTTCCTGCATGAGTTTTCACGAACGTTTTTATCAGCCGTTCTCCATTTAACGTGGCCACCACCACAGCGTTGCTTTTTGCTTTGATCGATTTATCGATCACCACGATCGAATCATTCGGTATATGCGCATTGATCATCGAGTCGCCTTTTACTCTCGCGAGGTAAATAGAAGTGGCATTAGGCTGAAGGTATTTTCTCAGGTCAATATCCTCTTCCGCATAATCAGAAGCAGGTGACGGAAAGCCAGCACACACTAATCCAATGAACTGAAAATCAACATCTGACCACTCCATATTACTAAATTTATTAGCAATTTAGGGAACTTTTAAATCCCTTTGATGTGATACCGGGGATCTTTTTTTTAACGACGCTTATCCCCTGCCTGGCAAAGCATTACGGATGTAAAAAAGCTATAGTGTAAGCTGATGTTCATCGATCAATGGCATTCATTAGTAATTCGCAGCCATTCGCGACCATTCGCGGCCATTAGCGGCCATTCGTGTTCCATTCGTGTTCCATTCGTGTTCCATTCGCGTTCCAGCCAAATCACGACAAATGCGCAGAAAGCGCCGCCTCATTTTCCTCATACAAAAACTCATCCTACGTTTGTCTTGCAAATTCAAATGCACGTTCAACACAAGCAGCGGAAGCTAGCGCCGCAGTTGATGCTGATACGAACATTACCTGGCCAGGTCATTTGCAAAACTTTATTCTTTAATTTTTAAAACATAAACAAGATGGCAATATCACGATACAACGTCGTCATGCATGGTGCATCCGGCGTAGTTGGTGGACTGGTACAGTTCAGCCAGCGAAATGGACAAACGATCATCGGAAAACGTCGCAAGAAAACAACAACGGCTTCCGACGACCAGCTGGAGATCAGGCGCAAGTTTAAGAAAGCAACTGTCTATGCCCTGGCAAGTCTGGAAGTTCCTGAACGACTGGCACTTTATGAAGGCAAGACGAGCCTCGGTATTTCAGCGTTCAACGTCGCGATCAAAGATTACTTCACCGCTCCGGAGATCGTCGAGATCATCAACACCAATTACAATGGTGCTGCGGGCGGCCGCATTGATATTCTTGCAACGGATGATGTAAGCGTACGATCACTCAGCGTCAGCATCTACACCGCACAGGGTACACTCGTTGAATCCGGTGCAGCCGTAAAAACCGAAGAAGGTTTCTGGTATTATACAACCACGGCGATCTCGCCTTTACTGGAAGGAACCAGGGTGGTTGCAACAGCCATGGATCTTCCGGGTAATACTGCGAGTGCTGAATTAGTGCTGTAGAACATAATGTCTCCCACGATCAGTATGCAATATTTATTGCATGAGAAGGACCCCTCGCGGGTCCTTCTGTTTTATTTTACCATGGCACTTCCATCCACCACATCGTGCCATAGCCCACGATTTCAATCGTGGGCGGACCACCCGAATGCTGCACCTGCCCCTTAAAAAAACTCTTCCAACATTCTCCCCCACGATTAAGATCCTGGGCTATTGAAACATCTCCCCCAACAAAATCCACCTGAAAATCGTCCGTCAGAATTCCAGCAAACATTTTAAAACCGCGGACACCTCACCGCATTCAACGCTCCATTCTCCCGATCCAACGACTTCACAAATGATACCGACAACTCCACGCCTCCTCTTCCCAAACTACTCGTCCGCAATCTCGACACATTCACATCATAACTGAGCGCAAACGAGAACGGAAAATAATCCAGCTTCACCACCGGTATCAACGCATCATTCAACCGCAGATATGCTCCCGCATGGAACACGTAGGGAGGGTTAACCGGATCCTGTCCCAGCTTTAAACCCACCATCGCACCTGCTACTGTCTCTGTAAAGCCGCCCTGCCGCGAATGATCCGCCTGTACGGTGAGGTATGCATATTCACTCACGCCAAATCTCAGTCCGCCGGAGAATACCCATTTGGGATTCAGCTCAACAGAAGGGTCGCGATAGAACGATTGATTGGGCCTCGTGAAATGATGATACGCCATCCCCAGGTAATAGTTATCATCCGGGTTGTCTTTGATCGTCGCATTATAGCTGATACCAACCGATCCATCGAGATAAGAATAGCTGGTATTGGTCAGCGGTTCTCCATCTCCCACTCCATCATAGTTACTGTTCGTGGTCATCTTCGAACGGTCAAAGCTTTTCTGCACCCATCCACCCATAAAGCCGACGGAGAGATACCGGTTTTGATCGGCGCTTAATGATTTATGATACGTGAGGGCTGGCAGCATCTGCACCGTCGTCCAGCCGATGGTGCCTGCGCGATCATACAACGCCAGCATACCGAGGGTAAGAAAATCATCGGAGGGGCCAACCGGCTGTTTATACTCCGCATTCAGCGAACCCGTTTTATAAGCATTGGCAACATTGTTCCATTGATCACGGAACACCGCCTGCACGCGTACATCGCCGGTGAAGATCCCGGATAGTGCCGGGTTGCGGTAAAGCGGTGTCTCAAAGAATTGCGAGAAATGAGGATCCTGCGCGGTGCTGGTTCCGCATAGCAGCTGCAATAAGCTGAATGTTATGATCGCAGTTTTTATATAGATCCGCTTCATACACTTTCATTTTACAGTAGCAGGGCAATATCGCCGCTGAGTTTAATGACTTCACCGTTTTCGCAGATGAACTCGAACTGATAGATATATACATCAGGCTGCGCCTTCCTGCCTTTGTACGTACCATCCCATCCGACACTGGCATCATTCGCCTGAAAATTCTGCCGTTCAAACACCACTTCTCCCCACCGGTTGAATACGCGCAGTGCGCGCACCGAATACAGACCTTTACCTCTTGGGTAGAAACGGTCATTGTTGCCATCGCCGTTAGGCGAAAAAGTATTCGGTATAAAAAAGTTTCCTTCTGCGCAACGCACTATAACCTGCACCGTATCCCTGTTGCGGCAATTGTCGGCATTGCTGAATGCTACCTGGTAAGTGGTCGTCACTCTTGGTTTAGCTACCGGCTGCGGACAATTTGCACAACTAAGGCTGTTGGATGGAGTCCATAACCAACGGATCACATCTTCCGTATATGATGCACGGATGGTATCTGATCCGCCGGAGAGCAATACGATCGGAGACGGTATATCTGATTCTGGCAACGCGATCACCTGGATGATCTGCCGCGCCGTATCCGTACAGCCATTGCCGTTCCGCGCGATCACCATCACGATCTTCTCACCCGGCGTTTGATAAATTTGATCGGGAGGGTTCTGTTGCGTGGAACTGTTCCCATTCGGGAAGATCCATTGCCACGTAAGCGGTGCGGCACCGGTCCGCTGGATCACCCCGGAATGCCGGAGCGGTTCGCCCACGCATACACGCGTTCTGCCGGCAATCGTGATGCGCGGACTTTCTACCACGCGCACCGTAGCGGTCTTACTATTGATACAACCGCTTTGCGTTTGGACAGTCAGCGTTACCACATAAGTTCCAGGCCGGGTATAGTTATGCGAAGGATGTTGCACAGATGAGGTGGTGCCATCTCCAAAGGTCCAGGTATAACTGATGATCGGATCACTCGCTTTAGTTGAATCTGTAAACCAGACCGGCCCGTTATCACAGATAAGCGAGTCTGACAGGCCGAAGTTCACATTTGCACCACGGATGCGGATCGTATCAATGCCCTTCACCGGTATCGCACAGCCGGGAGGGTCAAGCATGATCACCGTGGGAAGGAAGTTACCGAACGACGTATACGTATGCGAGATACTGTCTGAACCTGTCTGCGTATAACCATCACCAAAATCCCAGAAATAAGACTGAACAGAAGTTGGCGCGGTAGCGGTAAGATTTACGAGTAATGGATTACATCCCTGGAGCGGTGCATAATCGATCTTCATGCCGATCGTCTCAAATACGGTGACGTTGGTGAAAGCTGAATCAACACAACCACCCGGACTGGTAATTGTCAGCTTCACGCGATAGGTTCCAGGCTTTGAATAAAAGTGGGCAGGATTGGGTAATGTTGATACCCCTTCACCCGGACCGAAATTCCATAATACAGAACTGAAGTACGTGGAAGTATTGGTGAACTGCACTTCCAAGGGCGTACAGGTGCTTGCTGAATCATTTACGGTAAAGCTTGCCATCGGCCTTACCACGCGGATATAAGCAGGTTTCACAATAGAATCCATACAACGGGCATTGTCCGTCATATAGAGTTTAACCGTATACGATCCTGTATCTGTATAACGATGGGTCGGCGAAAAGGCGGTGGAGGTAGTGCCATCGCCAAAGTCCCAGATGAACGATGCTGTCGGTGGTGTGGATGTATTAACAAACCGCACTGTTCCGCCAGGGCAACTCAAGGTATCAACACTCGAAAAACGCGGCACCGGATCAGTGATCAGGATATAGTTAGGTTGAATAGTGGTGTGGCTGCATCCGGATGCATCCGTAACGGTAAGCCTTACGGTGAAGTTACCGGTGGTGTTGTATGTATGCTGGAATGGCGGCGCAGTAAAGGTTTGCGTTATGCCATCACCAAAATCCCAGCGCCAGCTGACGATGGCATGTTGTCCATCTGTTGTTGACTGATCATTGAACAGGATATTGGTACCGGTGCAACCCGAACGATTCGTAGCAGTGAATACAGCGCGCGGGCCATTCACGCGAATCAGCGAACTTCGCGTAATACTATCGCGGCATCCATTGATATCGGTAGTGATCAGCTTCACATTGTAATTTCCGGGGGAAGGGTAACTGTACGTTACCGGCGAAGATCCCGCGGCGGTAATGCGTACTCCATTGCCAAAGTCCCAGGTCAGCGATGCTGTCAACGCTGCAGGCAGATCTACCGGTGTGAACACGACCGGCGCACCATGACAGGTTGTTGTTGCACTGGCAGTGAACTCGGGCTTCAATTGTGTTGGACGGACTACCTGCGTCGTCGAATGCGTACAATTGCCATTCGTTACAGTAAGCCGAACCACATATGTTCCCAATTCAGGAAAACGATGCGAAGGGTTTTGTTGAGTCGACGTGGTTCCATCTCCAAAATCCCAGAGCCATGTTTGAGGTTGAACCGACTGATCGGTAAAAGTAAATCGAAGCCTGTCACTGCAATCCGGCTGGGGTTTAAATCGCGCGATCGGTGGAAGGATGCGGATATAATTGTTACGAACGATGGTATCAGGGCAACCATTGTTAATGGCGATCAGCCGCACATTGAAAGTGCCTGTAGATGAATACGCATACGATGGATTCTGTTGCGTGGATCCGCCACCATCCCCAAAGCTCCAGATCCATTGATCAACAGGAGAGGAGGAAAGGTCAGTGAACTGGATCGGTTGAAAAGCGCAATTCACGAGCGGATCAGCAACAAAATCTGCTGTAGGTTTTGTTCCGACTCTTACGGCGGCATCCATCACAAGACTGTCCGTACAACCGCTTGCCGTGGTGATAAAAAGTTTTACAGTATACGTTCCCTGCTGCGTATACGTATGCGCAGGTTGTTGCATGGACGAAGTGGTGCCATCTCCAAAATCCCATAACACGCTTGTTACCGGATCAGTTGTGGTGATCAACGCCTGCGGAGTAAGAGTATAGGGCACGCAACCACTGACGGGTAAATTCCGGATAGATAGTTCAGGTTTACCCAACCGGATATAATTGTTCATCACGACAGTATCTGCGCATTGATTCGCATTCATCACGATCAGCGTGACGTTATAGTTCCCATATCCATTATAAGTATGGGAAGGATTTTGTTCTGACGAAGTCGTTCCATCGCCAAAATTCCAAAGCCAGGATGTAGCACCAGATGAGCTATCCTGGAAATTCACGGTCAGATCAGGATGGCAACCGGTTGTTGTGTTCGCGCCGAACTTTGCTATAGGAGGTTCAGTGATCGTTACGGTCTTGCTGATGGAGTCACGGCAGGCTCCATAATTATTATACATCCAAACAGTGTATGTTCCCGGTGCTGCATACGCATGCGTGGGATTTTGTTGCGTGGATGTCGCGCCATCGCCAAAATTCCAGCGCACATTTGCAGGTAATGGTCTGGATGTATTGGCAAACATCACCGGCTTGCCGGGGCATGCACCGTCATTGCTGATAATAAAGTCAGGCTGAAATCCGCCGACCTGTATCTGCCTTATCGCTGTATCACTGCAACCGATCGGGCTGCTGACAGTAAGTATCACGTTGTAAGTGCCGGTTGCTGTATACGTATGATCAGGCGCTGCAAGTGATGAGGTGTTGCCATCGCCGAAATCCCAGCTGTACGATAGCGTACCCGCACCCGTAGATGAATTATTGAATTGAACACTGGCAGGTGCCGTGCAGAATACTGTTGGTGTAGTAGAGAATGATGCAGACACACCTTGCGTAACGCGGATGTATGCATTTCGTCCGATCACTTTTGTACATCCTTTATCATCTGTTACTTTCAGCGTTACAGCGAACGTGCCCGCCGTAGTGTAGGTCGTAACCGGGTTTTGTTGTGTTGAGGTAACGCCATTCCCAAAATCCCATTGCCAGGCAACGATCCTGTTGCCACCGGGTGATGAGGACAGATCTGTAAACCGCACCGGCAGCGGGAAACATCCTGTGAGTGTATCTGCGACGAAGTCTGCCACCGGCGGACTGTACACAGTAATGTAACTTGTTCTTCTCAATGTATTGCTTCCACTCGTATTTGTAACAGTCAGCGTTACTGTATATGTACCGGGAGTAAGATACGTTGCAGTCGGATGTTGTAAGGTGGATGTGTTCCCATTCCCAAAATCCCATAACCAACTTTGCGGATTACCATTCGACAGATCCTGGAACTTGACAATAACAGGTGAGCATCCTGATTGCTGATCGCTGGTGAAATTAGCGGATGGTAATTGCGCTATCACCGGAAGCTGTTTCAGCAGGAGAATTCCAAAGATGAACAATACTTTGGCGAGGGTCGTTTGGTTTGGTTTATTCAGGGTAAAGATTTTTACATAGTAGAAAGGAGGCAAAAACTAATCCTGCCTATTTTGCTGCAGGCGTTGTAAGGCTTTACACCGACAGGGACACTTTCCGGGTGTTGTTATTACCCTGATCACGGTTGCAGAAAATACGGTGAGAAGAAGTGGGCGGCATATATCGCCAGCATCGTCACATAAAAAACATCATTGCGAAATTTTATAAAAGGTATTTCGCGGGTATCTGTGTGAGTTCATTGCGGAACGTCAATATTGCGGATAGCTGAACAAAATCATGAAGAAATATATGCATGATAATGTCTGTTACCCGCTATCGATCAATTCATTTAAAATGATCATTTGAATGAAGCCGGGTATTCTTTAAAAAGTCATCTACATCAAGCGAAAGAGCAGCCGCTACCGAACGATCCGTCGTCGAAGAATGAATACACCGTATAAAGGCAAATGATCTTATGCGGGTCGTAACATTACTATCATCTGTGATGTGGAAAGCGGGCCTCATAACAATCGCGAACTGGCAGAAACGGGAAATTTTTCATCAGATGGCTTTGCTGATTTTCCTGCCTGTATAGTGATCTGTTAGCGATGATGTGAACGAACTGGTTGATGAGGCACGAGCATGCGCAGGCCGTCGCAAAGAATAGAGAAGACCAGGACCCTTGTCATTTTGATGGAAGTCTGCACAGTTCATTGAGCTATACATGCTGATCAATAAAACGGTAATCCCCTCCACATATCCACTCGCTGAACTTAATAGAACCATCCAATGTGCCGTGGATAAAAAAAAGATGCGAACGCAACGGATTCCGCCCAATGTTCCGGAGAAAGCTGTTGCTGCAAAAGCGTAGATTCATACCCGACAATTGTATTTTGGACAATTAACCACATTGCCTTGCCGTGAATCAACGCTTTCTGCTTCTTATTGTTTTTTGCCTGGTAGCTCACCTTATAAAAGCACAACCTCCCGGTATCCTATGGCAACGGGCTTATGGCAGCACTGATGGTGATGGTCCGAAGGCCGTGCGGGAGACGGCCGATGGCGGATATATCATTGCGGGCGTGAGTTACGGTAATGACAACGATGTATCCGGTCATCATACCACCGCGGTATTCAGTGATGCATGGATCGTGAAACTGAACAGTGCGGGCGCGATCATATGGCAAAGAAGTTTGGGCGGCGGCATTGGTGATCACTGATAGCCCTGTTTTCTCTTCGGCAACCCTGACGAACGGCGACCGCGTCAGTTGCACGATCACGCTGGCTCCCGGCCCATGCGGCTCGCTTCCATACACGACAGCTGCTGTTTCGATCGCGGTTAATCCGAAGACAATGCCGACGATCGTGATCTATTGCCTCGCATCGATGGTCTCCGCCTTCACGGGTGGAATCTCCTTCGGCAGGCACCACCTCCACCGTAGCACTTGATCAGACCGTTAATTACACATTGATGGTTAAAACAGCCAAGGGTTGTACCGCATCTGCCGCCAGCATCGTCAGGGTGAGCGGTGCGTTTCTCATGCCTTCGGCATTTACGCCTAACAGGGATGGGCTGAACGATCTCTTCATCATTCCTGCATATGCGAACATCGAACTGGAGGAGTTCAGTGTGTTCGATCGATGGGGCATCCGGATCTTTACCACCGCCAATCCAGGCAAAGGATGGGATGGACAGGTAAAAGGATCAGTGCGGATGCTGGCGTCTATGTGTATATCATCAGGGGAAAGAATAATGAGGGAGATGTATTACTGAAAGGGACGGTGACGCTCATCAGGTGATAGATCGTTACCGCCGCTGACCCGGGTAGGTCGCTGGAATCAACATCGATCAATGCGCCGCAACGCGGATCGTTTTCCGACGTCCATTATCCGCATATCTGCGGTGATTTTATGCCCGTTCATTTGCGGGAACCCGGAGACTGGTTCAAAAAAACAACTGCCGGTCAGAAGAGATGACGCAGCGAATTCTTCCTGTTCGGAAAGCATACGCTAAGTCCTGAAACATCCTGCTGATTCCCTCAAGACATCTATCGCGTTTAAAAATCCGAACATCCCGCCGGGTACAGAAAGTATATATGGATCTTCGAAACATTGTTCTGGTATGCAGTCAATGCCGACAATTTCTTCCACTCCGCATTTTCTCCGAATTGCTTCCAGTGTTCATCGCGGCTGGCCTTGTTCTCAAAGCTCGTCATATACATCAGGTTTGGCATTTGGCCACCTGCTAAAGCTTCTGCATAGAACAACGCATTGAAGCCAAGTTGCTTGAAAATATCGATCTCACCCTTATTGAACATCTCTACCTTATTCGCAAAATACTTTTCCGTTGGACCTTCATAACTACGCAGTTCATATACGCGTTGCTCTTTGGGGCCCGTGAGCTGCGGCACAAAGGGTGCAGGCATGCCTTCAAACGCATGCAACAATATCGTTTCCATACGCTGGTAAGGCTGGTCATTGTACGCCGCGTCGAGATAGTCTTTCCCGGCTTTGTGGTATTGATCATCGGTTGCCAGCGACTTCGTAACTGCATCGATCTGCTTCAATTCCTGGTAAGGGATCAGGACATATATCCGCTTTACGGAATCCGTCTCGATCGTTTTAAATACACCCACACTTTTGATACCGGCGCGATGCAGCGCGGGTACATATGCAGTTTCGAGGAATTTCTCCACGCGTTGCTGTTGCGTTGTTGACTGCAGCTGGTAGATCTTCAACTGGTAATAATAACGGTCGGGGGCTTTGGCGAATATGGTGGAAGAAAGGAGCAACAAAGACACGAACAGGCAAAGACGGGTGAATTGGCGCATCGGTAGATTTTTAGCAAAAGTAGACCTTTTGTATTTTCAAGGTAGATAGTTCCGGGCTTGGGAAAAGCAGTAGAGACTTCTTCCACGCAGTTACGATCACCGGCCAATACGCCTTTCCGGCCTGTTGACATACTAACTTTTTCAAATATCCGTTCAATAGCCGTCCACCCCGAGTATCCTGGAAAGTTCCCTATCGATGCCGTTGAAAAAGACGCGGAGGTGTAAACGAACCCTTTGAAGTGCTACCAGAGTTTATTACTTTTCTATCCCTATATCTTTTAAAGCCGAAAAATCGCCGTACGCATGTATAAAATCACGCTGATCTTGATGGTAACCATCCTGTTTGCCATTCCATCCTCTGCACAGTCCTCTGCTGCCAACACAAAAAAACTGCTCACAACACACGAATGGGAATTCAAATACTACCTGGAGAATGGTCGCAAGACCGAAATTCCGGAAGGATTGACAGGCCTGCGCTTGGTGTTCATTCCGTCGAAAGACCTGGTCTATGAATACACACCCGGCGAAGAGGGAACGATCCATATCCGGAAAGGAAAGATCCTGGACCAAAGCTTCAAATATGAAGACAGGATCGAAGAACCAGAGATGCTTATTAATATGGATCTGCTGGAGAAAGAAGGAAAACTGGCTTTTAAAGATGAATTCAGCGAGGAAGGAAAATATTCTGTGTATGAAAAGGCAGACATCATCAAAAACAAAGGTTACCCATCAGCAAAATATGAGGTAGATAAACCGGAGGTTGCCATGCAAAGGGTCCATCCTGAACTGCTGAAAATGATCGACGCATTCAATACTGAGTTGAAAAAGAATATCGGCAGCTTATACTTCCATGACAAGAACAAAACCAGGTACCTGATGAAAGACCTGAAACTGGAAGCGACCGAATATGGTTTGAAGTACTCCTATGTGTATGAGACCAAAAGCGAAAAGAACCTGTCTGTCTCACTTGAATTTATGCCGGAACATATAAAGTCGATCACCGACATGAAGCTGGATCCTGAATCGAGTCTCGGATTGCTAAAACTGGAAATGAACAATGAAAATGCATTTTACCGGGATCCGGCAGGTAAGCTGTCTCCCAACTCCGTTCTGAAAACAATGCATATTCATTATCTCAAAGAATCCGGTAGTTCATTTGACGATATTAAAACACAACTGGAAGACATCAGCGAAGGCTTTATATTCGCCCGTGCCAACAGGCTGGAATTTGTAAAAACGCTGGTTGAAACCGGAAAAAAGGTTCGCCTTTCGCTGGACGGAAAGACCAGCAATTTCCAGCTTACCGCAATGGACGTTGCCGGCGACAAACTGTATATACATTACAACCTGGACATGGTTGGTCTGTCTGACACCAAAAAGGGTTCTTATCTCTCCGTTGTGCCATTGAAAGACATCACGGCCCTTACCGTCGAAAAATCGAAAAGCAATCCGAATACACTGTTAATGCATAGTAAGAAAGGGTTCGAAACCTTTGCCTTTAAAACAGACATGTATCTTCCTTCAGACAGAGTTTTTGTATTGCCGTTATTCAATAATGGAACGAAAGCAGTCGAGCAGCAGCGGATCGGGGAGATCCTGAAGCAGCTGATAGATGATGACGGGGGAGAAAAGGTTAAAGTGGTTATCAACCCGTAATTGATCGGAAGGTGGGGCCGATCGTTTAGTACAGGTATCCACTGTAATTCAACCCCGGGCTCCGGCACAATAGTTAGGATGATCTGTCACCAATACAAATAGCGTAGAAAAGGGCCTTTACAGGCCCTTTTCTACGCTATTACAATAGATCACTCTTCATCAAGGATATCCTTAAGGTAACAGGACCCTGTCAATCACATGCACCACTCCGTTTGTGGCCATCACATTGGTGGCGATGATATTGGATTTTGCACCGGCATTACCGCCGCCAGTGATCGTTGCACCGCCACTGGTTCCATTAGTTAAATTCACTGTAGTAGAACCACCCGCAAACATGGTCACTGATCCATTTGCCAAGGCTGAGGAGAACACGCGACCCGGAACCAGGTGGTAGGCAAGTACCGCCTGCAGTGTCAGGATCGGGATCTGGCTGATATTAGTGAGAGACAAAGCACTTAACAGATCACGAAAGGCTTTATTCGTTGGCGCAAAGATGGTGAGCGTGTTCGAGTTGATCAGGGTGATCAAACCGGGAGTGGCAGCATCTGCACGAACCACCGCTTTTACGAGAGAATCAAGTCCATTATCCCCACCAGTTGTTGCCTGGGCTGTAGCGACGATATTGCCGGTTGGAGGCATCAGCACCTTCTCCATTACATGGATCACACCATTGTCTGCATCCACATCCGCCGTCACCACTTTCACACCATTCACGAACACGCCCGCTGAATTCTTCGTTACAAAGATGGAATCAGCCGGGGAGTTGGCTGTTGTCACTTTTGCATTGGGGCCCGCAGGTACATTCGCTGCTATCACTTCCGAAGTGAGTGTGTGGTATAATAATAACTTTTTCAGTGCATCTGCAGACATACCATCGATCGATGCGGAATTGATACCTGATGCAGCAAAAGCCGCATCGTTCGGCGCAAACACCGTAAAAGGGCCGGTGCCGGACAGAGTTCCGTCAAGTCCTGCCTTGATCACCGCTTTTTCCAATAATGAGAAATTAGCATCTGCCACGACCTTGCCGGTGATCGTATTTGATGAAGGAGGATTGTCATCATCATCTTTATCGCATGAAACAACGGTTGTCATTAAACCGGCCATACATAGATAAAGGAGAGACATTCTGATAGAATTAGCTCGTAACATAAGTTTGTTTTTTGATTAACTGTTATAACTTACTTCAAGCAAATTTTTGTCCTTAGATAGATCTGTATATTCCATGTCATAACCTTCCCGGGCTGTTGGATCTATACAGACGGCTCTTTCTTTCTCACGCTATCAAGGGCACATTCCCAACAGAATTACTGCACTGGCAACGTTTTGCTTAATCTTTTGCAGTTGTTGCAGGCTGAATGTTTGACAAAAGCAACCCATAGCATCATAACCCTGGTAAAAAGAAAGGTGTCCTTGAATTTTTATGATCACTTCTTGGGTTAGCTGTAACATGACGGTGTTTTAACATGCAGGGTAATCACTGAATCTTGTCTAACGTTTGATATGGCCTTCGATGGCTTGATTAAACAGCTGTGTATAAAAAAATCGCCTGTATATTATTCTGATATTTTTCAATCAGGCTAATTTTTGCGAATCGCTCTTTATTTGTGGAGATCTCTTCGCATAGTCCTGTGCGAACGGTAAAAGATGCCTCACCTGCTTAATACATGGGCTGCTCTCAGCACACGTTCCTTGCGCCCAATCGTCGATTACGCTGCAGCAGTCAATGATGGCTGCAAATAGACCGGGATAGATTCATTTATCGCGACGTCATTTTAGCATTGCTTTGCTTATTGTCAACCGTCGACGGCCGATCGGCTGCTCTTTGCATACAATGACCCTGCACTCCCCTGCGGTAACATGAACGAAAGGGCAATACAGCAGAATCGCCGACATGTCCGCCAACCCCTATCGTTAAAACCGGTGCTGGCAATGTCTATGATATCTTTTAAATAGCGGCCACATGAAACGATAGTGGGCAGGGTTGGTTTGCGTTTTTTACTGATACAGCAGCTGGGCCTATTACAAAAAGCAGCACGGGCGTGTATTAAAGCAACAAGCACGGGCGATTGTGGCCAATAGATTATTATCACATATTCAGTATTTATCCTTCATTTCCTCCGTGGAATAATCTTAATTTAAACGATCACTTGATGTTTTTACTCAACACCTGCTAACCCCATCAAACCCTGAACATGACTTTCAAATCTCTTATGATTCTTGGGCTTCTGACCACGTTGACCCCTGCGGTAAATAGTCAATCGAACACGCCCCGCACGATAAGGAATGTCTCCTATGGAATGGTAGCCAACCTTGCCTTGCTGATGGACGTTCACCAAGCCTCCAATTCCAACGGCAAAGCGATCATCTTCATCCAGGGAAGTGCCTGGGGATTTGGCTATCCTAAAGACTATAATCAAAAGGGATTGAAAGAAGAGTTTTTCACTGATACCATGTATGCTGCCAGTTATGTACCGGCCCTGGTGAAACAAGGCTATACGATTTTTGTGATCAACCATCGGTTTTCTCCTCAGTTCCATTCTGCCGATATAATTGCCGATTGCCAGCGGGCTGTTCGTTATATCCGTTACCATGCAAAAGAATACAAGATCGATCCGGATCATATCGGCGCAATAGGCCATTCCTCTGGCGCCAATCTTGTGGCTTTGCTGGGAACCGCAGATGGTCCTTCGCTGGAAAGCAAAAACCCTGTTGACAAAGTCAGTTCAAAAGTGCAGGCGGTTGTTACACTTGCGGCTCCATTTGACCTGATGGATGTAAACAAAGCGGAAGACAGTGTACTTGACCGCGATTATATGATGGCAGTCCTGGATGGTTATATTGGCGGACCGCCATCACAAAACGAACTGGCTGATAAATACCTGGCCGCTTCACCGGTCAACCATATCAATAAAGGCGATGCACCCATGCTGATCTATTATTCGGATGATGATCCCGTGATCCCGGTTCGGCACGCTGTTACCATGAACAAAAAACTAAAAGAAAATGATGTGCCTTCCAAACTGGTAGTCAGAAATAAGCAAAGTCATTTTCCTATGCCGGATATAGCGGAGGTGGTTGACTGGTTCAAAACATATTTAAAATAGACAGGACTTAGTCGCATTAATTATTCCTGTTGATCAAATTGACTACGACTTTTACCATCATCTCTTTTTCATCTGGCTTGCTCTCCGCGATCATCAGTGTTAGCGCGACCAGTGCATTGTCGGCGATCCGACGGACACCTGCCTCTTTGTATAACAATCCATTCTTCTCCAGGAACCAGACAAAGAGGAATGCGGCAATGCGCTTGTTGCCGTCACTGAAGGAATGGTTTTTGACAACGAAATACAGAAGGTTAGCAGCTTTTTCTTCAACGCTTGGGTAAAGAAACTGGCCATCAAAAGTTTGATAGATGGCGGCCAGGGAACCCTGAAAAGAATCATCTTTTTCGTTGCCGAAAAGTGAACTGCCACCGAATTTGTCACGCAAACTGTGAATCGCAGACATGGCTTCACTATAAGTGATTTGAAACAGGTCGTCTTTAGTAATTCCGCTGATCTCAAGATTTTGATGATCATATTGATCGAGTACATCAAGCGCGTAGGAATAATCACTGAGAATTTTCAATACGCCCGTCGCCTCCTCAGAGTTGAGATCTTTTCTCATCGCAATACCTGTAAGCAATCGAACCGTTTGCTGTAGTTCTGTAAGACGATCATGCTCCTCCTTCATTTTCTGCTGATTTACGATAAAACCATTGATCAGAAAACTTTTTAGGACCCTGTTCGCCCATATTCGGAATTGCGTGCCCTGTGGTGATTTGACTCGGTATCCAACAGAAATAATTACGTCCAGACTATAGTAATTAGTCGGTTTGTCAGAAAATTCGGAATTTCCGAATTTCCTTTTGGTGTCGCTCTCAATCAGTTCCTGCTCTGCATAAATATTCTTAACGTGCTCATTAATAGTGGATTTTGCTTTGTTAAATAGTTGAGCCATTTGATCCTGCGTTAGCCAAACTGTTTCATTCTCCAATTGAACGTCAATTCGGATATTACCTTCTTCAGACTGATATATAACAATTTCCCCGGTTGTCATTTTATTGCAAATTGTAATGGTAAAAGGATAAGTTTATTGATTCAAATCTCGCTTGTATACCTCAATTGAACATGATATATGCTCATGTTTTTTACCCGGAAAAACATGTTTTTTCCTCGGCAATATGCCTATTCGTAAATAGTTGAGTATGCATTCCCGAATATTTTCTCGCGAAAACAGTTACGCTCAATGAGCCGTCCAGACAACTAATTTGAGCCAGTCACGACATAGCCTCCCGCTGCTCTTTCATCAACTTTGTGTCTTCAATCAATAACAATGACACAAGTAAAGAAAATAACACTCGGCACCAACGGTCCACTCGTTTCCAAACTTGGCCTTGGCTGCATGCGCATGTCTCCAACCTGGGGCACCTCATTTCCTGACACCACTGAAAGCATAGCTACCATTCATGCTGCGCTGGATAATGGCATCAATTTTCTGAATACCGGCGATTTTTACGGCGCGGGGCACAATGAACTCCTTGTTGGTAAAGCCCTCAAAGACCGCCGCGACGATGCCTTCATCAGCGTAAAATTCGGCGCCATCTTCTACAACGGTGCATGGATCGGGCTCGACCTTCGCCCAACAGCGATCAAAAACTTCATCAACTATTCGCTCGTACGTCTCGGTGTTGATCATATCGACCTTTATCAGCCCTGCCGCATGGATAATAGCGTACCCCTCGAAGACATCATCGGCACGGTAGCAGATCTCATCAAAGAAGGAAAGGTCCGCCATCTCGGCGTATCAGAGATCACCGCAGAGCAGTTGCGCAAAGCACATAGCATCCATCCGGTAACAGCATTGGAGATCGGGTATTCACTTGCGGAACGACAGATCGAAAGCGATCTCCTTCCTGCCGCTAAAGAACTGGGCATCGGCGTTGTAGCTTTCGCCAATACAGCGGAAGGACTGCTCTCCGGAGACATGACAGCACCGCTTCCTGCCGGCAGTTATCAGCTTCATTTTCCCCGGTTCCAGGGTGATAACCTGGTGAAAAACCTGGAAAAAGTTAAAGTATTAAAGTTGATGGCAAAAGACAAAGGCTTCACTCCAACACAGCTGGCCATCGCGTGGGTGAACCAGCAGGGCGAACACATCATGCCGCTTGTCAGCATGGCGCGGAGATCCCGTTTGGCAGAGAACCTGTCTGCCATGCAGATCCAGTTTACGGAAAAGGAAATGGAAACACTGAACACACATTTCGCCCCGGGAAGTATGCTTGGCGGCACCTATTTACAACGATGAACCGCTTAAGTACGATCCTTCGTAATTTCGTTGGCAAATGACGTTATACAGCCCGGCATAGATTCCCGCTGAGTCGGCGGGTCAAGGAGCAAATGCGCAGATCGACTTCGCACAAGATCACCGATCTGCATGTTTGCCTTTATCCCCGTATTCAGCGGGAACCTGCGCCGGCAATTTATAAATCGAGCATCGAAACAGCATGCAAAACCCTACAGAAATAGTTCCCGGTCTTCTCTTCTTCTCTTATCTCTCTTCGGCGAGAAAGGAGAAGGTCGGTTTTTTTGGCGACAGCGCGCTGGTATTACAGGTCTCCGGGAACATGAAATTTGCATCAGCCACTCTGGACGTAACGACAAAGCGCGGCGAGCTGTTGCTGATCCGCAAGAACCAACTCGCGGAGCTGACCAAGCAACCGCTGCCCGGAGAAGATTATCAAACCATGGTCATCCGATTAAAGGAAGACCTGTTGCGGCAGATCGCTCTCGAAGAGCAGATCACTGCGTCAGCAAGGTATAACGGACCATCGGCGATCATCCTTCCGGCAAATGATTTCCTGCAGGGCTTTTTCCAGTCGATCATGCCATATGCCCGTCACCCGGAACAGCATCATCTTTCCGATACGCTTGGCATACTCAAGGTAAAAGAAGCCGTACAATTGCTGCTGCATACAATGCCTTCACTAAAAGATTTTCTTTTCGATTTCTCCGAGCCGCATAAGATCGACCTGGAGAAATTTATGATCACTAACTATCAATTCAATATAACGATTGAAAAGTTTGCTCAACTGACTGGCCGCAGCCTTGCCGCATTCAAACGCGATTTCCAACGAATATTCAGCGCATCACCACGTCAGTGGCTACAGGAGAAACGCCTGACAGAAGCCAAGGAATTGATCGAACGGAAACAGTTGAAGCCCTCCGCAATCTATCTTGAGCTGGGTTTTGAAAGCCTTTCGCATTTTTCGCATGCATTCAAAAAGAAGTTTGGAAAGACACCCAGGGAATGGGCGGCGTAAGATGTGCCAAAGTAAGGTTTCCATCTGCTCGATCAGCGCTGCATCCAACAGCTATTTGCCCTTCGCCTGTCTTTCTTCATATGGGGGAGATCCCTGAGCAAGTTTTGCGCCAGGACTGTAGTCAACTCCCTTACGGCAACTTCACCGCATGATCCAAGAGAGGTGACCGGCGGCATCGATCTTTCGAGTTTGTAACCAGCAACCAGGATTCTTTCTCCAACCTGCTGTTACTTGTCAATTCCGGATTAACTTCCTACATTGATCCGTCAATTACTGCAATGAAATTTGAATACCAACTGACCCGTAAACATCTTGCCGATTTCAATGCTTATTATTACTGGAAAAATAAAATCCTGTCGGCGATCTTCAGCGCTATTGTCACCGGTGCTTTCTTTTTTATCTTCCTGAGCAGCCATCGGAACTTTACTGTTGAGCGGGGCCTTCTTTGTTCCGGCATTTTTATAGCCATCTATCTTTTCTCCATACATCTGGGACTCAAAAAAACCGGGAAATATTACAGGGAAAATGGACCGACACTGGCAAGAAAAGAGATAGAATTGACCGATAAATATTTTATGTCTTCAGATTCCTATGGAGAATCGAAAACCGCCTGGGCTTCCTTTACCCACCTGGAAACGGGAAAACATTCGATCTATCTATTCATCGAAAGCATGACTGCCATCATTATTCCGAAAACCATATTTGCCGATGAAAGATCTTGTCAACAGTTTATTGACTATATCAATGAGCGACTGGCAACAACAAGCCAGGCACAATGATCAGGCATCTGTCCGCTAAAAAACTCCCACATTCCATTAGCGTTTACTAACAATCACCAGTACCACAATCTCACTCGCTTTTTCGGGTTTCACCCGGATAGGTGAGCATTTGTGTATCGGGCATTTTCATCAGGTAGATCGTCTCGGTTTGACCGATCGATTACTTGTTATGTCCGATCTCGTCCTATCTGTTCCAGAAATTTTAACCAGGTTTGTTAAAGATTCAGCGGTCAGCTGATTTGAGCATACATCAAACTTTTTATTGCAATAAACAGGATAAGCCGAACACCTGTAAAATAGTAGGCATCATTGATCAAATTAAATCGCTTTTTATGAAAAAGTATATTTTAGGTATTATGGCTATTGCTTCGGTGGTTGTTTTCAGTGCGTTTACGCAGGGGGATAATAGTCCGTCGAAAGCTTCGGGGAAATCAACCCTCACCCCGATCCTTTTCGTTTATTCCGGTGACCCCGGTGACGAAAATGATGTGACTAATTATCATCCTAAGGGAAGCGAAACGCCTGGCTGTAGCGGCACAGTAAGTGAATTGTGCGAGATAAGAGCTTTGGTGGCCAATCCTGACGATCCTCAGGCAGAATGGCAGCCAATTCTTACGGGAGCACAAAAGTATTTTCGGAATTAATTCCTTGTAAAAAAGATAGCCGTTCGCGGCTATCTTTTTCTGATTGTCATTGTTTGAAGTGGATGTACAGATCGTCTCAAACGTAATCCCATCTTTTGCAATTCATTTGTCAGGTTGATTTCGTCGTAAATATCGCCGTCAATACGCACAGAGATCAATCCATTGTATCCTGTATTATTCACATAAGGAAGCTTACCTTTTCCTAAAGCTGACGTTGTCAGCAGGTAGACCAATGATTCATTGATTGAGACATGCTGAATAACTGTTGAGCGTTTCTTGGCTATCATTCTTCTTTCCCCATGATTCACCTGGATAGCGTTGAACTTTGCAGCGTCTGCCACTTCAATTAATATTGCGGGAAGTTCTTTGGCACGAAGTTCCACTTCGAAAGGAAAATGTTCAAGCAGAAATGCTTGCATTTCTTTGTAAAAACCTGTTCCTTCTTCCGGATCAATTTTTAACTCCAGACTTACATTATTCTGACGCCGCCATTCATCCATGTTAAGATCTCCTTGCGCGGGCTTCAATTGTACCGCTGAAGAATCGAGAAATACCTGATAATTGGGCGCATTATAAAAATTACCTGCAAACCCAAAAACGTCTTTCCAGAATGCCTGCAGTAAAAGCTCCAGTCGCGTTTTGTTAACAGCCTTAAGGTATACCGGCTGGAAGCTTACAGAATCAATTACAAGAGACTGCCCGGATGGTACACTATACTCTTCCAGTCCGTACAATAACAATCGATATTTCTTCATCGGCATGGACGCAGAAAGGATCGATTGATCCCATTTATATTCAGGAAGACTGAGCTTTTCTATCAGGCTTATTTTTTTTCCAGCTAACACACTTCTGACATTTGAAGCTGTCATGCTGAAAGCATAACTCAGGTGAATAACTTTTCCATCTTTCACCCATACGCAATAGGGATCTCCTTCATGAGGGAACATCTGTTGCAGCAATGTATCATCCACAATTAATGGATACGCTGGAAGCGATCGTTTTAGTTTCTTAAAATATCCCTCAACCTGTTCGTTATTATTGTAGGTAACGGAAACAATATTGACAGCGTCTTTGAATTGCCGTTTCAATGAATCCAGCTTGAGAAATGCATTTGCGCATCCCATGCAGTTCACATTCCAGAAATCAATTATTAGCAGCCGACCATTGTCGGATGATAAAAGAATATCATTCCCTGCCCGGTCTTTCATTTTTATATCGAGGAAATGATCGCCTTTTTTAAGGCCTTTATGGCCTGGCTGCGCCGTTGCTGAAATATTGCTGACACCGATAACCAGGATCAGTGTCAGGCAAAAGATCTTGCTCATTTTAGTAGCCAGGATTTTGGGTAAGACTAGGGTTCAGATTAAGCTGATCTACGGGAATAGGGTAAAGAGCATCCTCGGGTTTCCACGATGCAGGGTGAATGGCACTCATTACTTCATTTATTCTGTTCGTTCTTCTCAGATCGAACCAACGATGCCCCCATTCGACGAATAATTCCGACTGCCTCTCGTGCTCGATCAGGCGGAAAAGTTCTTGTTGACCTGATGCGGTTGTATCAGTCAAACCTGCCCGACGGCGTATTATATTAAGATCAGCCAGTCCGCCATCAATATCTGATAAATGAGCCCGCGCTTCCGCTCTGATAAGATATTGCTCTGCTAATCTCAATACTGTGTAGAATTCGGTGAGTGCCGCACCATTGCCATATACTTTATACTTTGCCGGATAACGTAAAGTCTGGCCATTGAATACACGTGATGTCACCCAGGCCGTTTTACGATTGTCCCCTTGCTCAAATGCCTGAAAAAGCCGGTCTGTCAGGAGATATTTCGGAGTTTCATTTGCAGTGGCGGGCAAGATTTCCCTGGCCTCCCAGGTATTCCATGTAGGATTAACGGGTTGGAGCTGAAGAATACCTTCAGTACTGTTTCTCACGAACACATTTGCCAGAGGCGTCAACGCAAACAGGTTTTGATTGATAAGTTCCGCCGATGCATCAGCAGCCTGTTGCCAGTTATTCCTGTACAAATGAATACGGGCCAGTAACGCAAGCGCTGCCCATCGGGTTGCTCTGACACGATTGCCGCCTGCATAGGAAACAGGCAAGGTTTCAGCAGCGGCTTTCAAATCCACGATCAGCTGATCATAGATCGTTTCAACAGAACTACGTGGCAACTGCGCATTTATCCGATAATCGGTTCCTGTCACCAGCGGAACATCACCGAATAAATTTACCAGTTGGAAATAGCAGAAAGCCCTCAGGAATAAAACCTCACCAGTCAGCCGTGCCTTCAGTGCAGGCGAAACTACAGACCCATTCAATTGTTCAAAACACATGTTAGTAATATATATGTGCTTATACATGAGATTCCAAAAAGAGGCATTCAGGGTGGAATGACTGCCTATTTCAATATCACAGTTGGCAAATTCATCCCTGAGGCCTGGAGTATAATACCATAACTCATTTGCTGAAAGTGCTGTATAAAGTGTGGTTTGCCCCGAGCTATAACTCGTTGCAGAAGCGCTCATGTCGCTGTAGATGCCCAGTACAGCGGCCTGCGCAAGAGAATCCGATTTGAACACTTCTGTATTGATCACCTGGTGAATAGGGGTATCTATTTCGATAAGCTTTTTGCAGGATGATAACAGCAATATTGGCATTAGCAACGCTAATGAAGATCTTTTAGCAGTAGTCATATTTATAAGCGTTAAAAAGTGAGAGAAAAACCGACGTTTACGACCCGTGTTGGAGGAAGGAATGTCAGTCGTTGTGTCTCAGGGTCGGCTCCTTTGTAACCTGTGATCGTTAAGAGATTCTGTCCCTGGACAAAGATTCTGCAGCTTTGTGCATTGATGCGGTGTAGAACTTTAGAAGGCACCCTGTAACTAAGATTTACATTTCTGAGTTTGATATAGGACGCGTCTGTAATTGCACCATCTGAGATCTGCATTCTCGCCGCCGTAGCTATTGCCGCGCCAGAGTTCGAATATTTCTGATAACGTGCCTGATCTCCTTCTTTGGTCCACCGATCTAAAAGCTGCACAGGCATATTGGTCAGCGATCCGGCAAAATTCCCAACAAGCACATCGAGGCCTTTCTGCTTTACAAAATGAAAAAAGAAGCCCAGTTCAAAGTTCTTGAACGTAAGATCATTTTGTATACCTCCAAAAAATGAAGGATTCAGCGTTCCTATAAAGTACTGATCATTTGTGCTGACCATGCCATCGTTGTTCAGATCTTTGAACTGGTAAAGGCCTGTTGAAGAATTGATGCCGTCGTATGCGTAACCACGGAATACTGAAACGGGCTGGCCGATTGCGAATGTGTTTGCGTAAGAAGATGTACTGAGATTGGGAAAGTCCAGCAGTTTATTCCTGTTGACAGTCAGGTTCAGGTCTGTAGCCCACTGAAAGGAAGGTTTATTGATGACCTTGATATTGAGGCCGACCTCAATTCCCCTGTTTTGTATTATGGCAGGGAAATTCATCAGTATGGCTGAAAAACCAGTCTGGCCGGGCAAAGAATAACTCACCAACTGGTCGTTGCTGCGGCTGTTAAAATACGTCACATTAAACAGTATCCGGTTTTCAATAAAACCTGTTTCCAGCGCCGCTTCGAAATTTTTCTTCAACTCCCATTGGTAGCCTTCATTTGCAAGGCGGGTTGGTCTGAGTCCAACACTTCCGTTATATGGATAGGTAGTAGCCGTCCATGTATCGAGATACATATAGTCACCGATCTGATCATTTCCTGCTGTTCCATAACTCATTCTGATCTTTCCGTAGCTTAAAACCGGCAGATACTTTTTAATGAATGATTCTTCGGAAAAGATCCAACCCAATGCGGCTGCACCAAAACTGGCGAATTGATTATCCTGGCCGAATCTCGACGAGCCATCACGTCTTCCGGTAAAGCTCAGCAAGTACCGGTTATGTGTGTTCAATGTGAGGCGGCCGAAAGCTCCGACATACCTGTACTGCGACAACGCATTTGATGATTGAGTTGTAGCCGCACCGGACGTCGACCTGATCAATACATCGCTGGTATAACCCGAGCCATCGATAATGCTCCGATTGCTGGTCTTACTTTGATAACTACCGCCTATCTGAGCGGTAAGCTTTGTATGGTTCAGGAAAATATTCTGATATTCCAACTGCGGTTCAAGGATCCAGTTTTTATTGGAGCTGTTTCCAAAGTTAGCTGTGCCTTTTGCATTCAGTGATGGAACCATCGATGCAATAGGCGTAATATTCAGCTCACTCATCAGTTGAATATTATACCCTCCACTTACTTTAGCAGTAAGTCCTGAGGCGATTTTATAAGCAATTGAGAAATTACTGTTCATCCAATCGGCATTATTTTCAGACCTCCGGAGTATGAGCGACATTGGGTTGTTGAACTCCCCACCTTTTTCCTGCCAATTCAATCGGCCGAGTGAATCAAATAATGCCGGAGTATTGGGAGCCATATTAATGAAGCTGGTCATTTCGCCCTGTCCAACAAGGGTTTTGATAGACGAATACACTGAAGAAATTTCGACAGATAATCGCTTGTCTGCGGAACGATGAAGAATATTCGAACTAAAAGAGATTCGTCTGTCTCCACCGGGCCCTGGAAATAACATGCCTTCTTTGTAATAGGTGGCCGAAAAAGAGTAAGATGTCTGGCTGCTCCCGCCAGACAATTTTGCATAAACTTTTTCGGTATGCGCTGTACCGCCGGTTAACACTTCCTTCCAATTTGTATCCCTGGTAGTATCCCATAGTAACAGGTCACGCGCGTTGGCATTAGTAAGTACTACACCATCATTCCCGAAGGCTTCCCGGCGCATTTGCAGATAATCAGCAGTGTTCATGAATTCGGCAAGATTTTGCGCTCTGCCATACGCTGTAGATACATTTAACTCTATTTTGGTTTTTCCTGTTTCCCCCTTCTTTGTTGTGATCAATATGACCCCATTCGCTCCGCGCGAGCCATAGATAGCCGTTGCCTCCGCATCTTTTAAGACCTCGATACTTTCAATATCCAAAGGATTGATGATGTTGAAAGGACTATTTGCTAACACTACGTTGCGCTGTGTTTGCCGTTCCGTATTAAACGGAACTCCATCTACTACAAACAAAGGTTCCGTTCCCCGCTGCAATGAGTTCTGGCCTCTCAAAAGAATAGAAAATTCTGCCCCCGGCAAGCCACTATTCTGCGTGATCAACAACCCCGGCACCCTCCCCTGCAATGCCGCAAGCGGATTGGATACCGGCTGCTCACTGATCGTCTTTTCATTGACTTTATCCACCGTACCGATATTCAGTCTGCGGGAAGTTTTATAGTATCCTTTGACGATCGTTTCATCCAGCACACCAACCTGCGGTGCAATGATTACTTCGATGAACGATCTACCGAGTATGGCTGTCTCCTGCGGAGCAAATTCAGCTCCGCTGACAACAAGAACGGCCGCATTTGCAGCATTGTCAATACTGAACAGACCTTTGTTGTCCGTAACTACAGAATGCGGTGTTCCTTTTAAGCTAACGGTGACGCCGGCCAGCTCCTCTGCATTGTCATTCAGGATCCGCCCTTTCAGTAAGGTTGAAATAATGGAGCCGGAACGTGTTGTATCCACCACTTTCAGCACCACAAATTTTCCATCCATTTCATACATGACTGGCTGATTTGCAAAGCAGCGGTTAAGTACGGTTTTCAATGGCTCCTTTACAACGGAAAGTGTGACAGGTTTGGATCGCTCCACTACTGTATTGGTATATACAAACCGGACCTCAGCCTGCTTTTCGATCTCTTTCAGTACTTGCGTTAATGGAGCATCTTTCACATTCAGGCTGATCAGTTGGGCATTCAGACCTGCAGAAAAGAGGATACAAAAGCTGATCAGTAACAGCCGGTGGGCGGGTTTGCCAAAGAATGTGTTCTTTAAAAGTAAATGCAATGGCAGGCCCATGCAGTTTCGGTGGGAATGCATAGTTTTGGGTTGTTTGGGTTATTCAAGTGTGTTGTCTTCGCCGATAGCTCATTATGGGATAGCCCAAATACCGGCCAGCCGATGTTGCAACCATCGCTGGCTTTTTTTAGACTATCCTCGTTCCTACTTTAGTTGGTTACTGTGATTTTCTTTTCGTTCACCTCGAAGTGTACTTCGTTGGTCTTTTCCATTATAGAGAGTATAAACAAAAGGGAAGTATCCCTGGTGGTCGCGAACCTAAACGTTGGTTGTGTAGTTGCTTTATATTCTACCTCAAAGCCATACCAGCGGGACAGTTCATCCATGACATCTGTTAATGGCGTTTCGTTAAATACAAATTCATTTTTACTCCATCCCAGCGCCGCACCGGTATTAGCCGCACCTTTTACGAGATCATTGCCCCGGACTACTGCGTGCTCTCCCGGCTGTAAAGTCACCTGGCTCTTACCTGCGCTGATCCTTACCCGGCCTTCGGTAAGTGTTGTTGTAAAAGATCTTCCGTTGTCATACGCTTTGACATTGAAAGCTGTTCCCAACGCTTCTACTTCTCCACCCGTACATTCTACCCTGAATGGCTTGTCTTTATCATGCGCCACTTCAAAGTAAGCTTCTCCTTTTAACTGTACCCGCCGTTCGCCTTTGCTGAAGGTGGTCGAATAGCGGATCGATGAACCGGAGTTGATCGATACCCTTGTTCCATCAGGCAGGACCACTTTGAAAAATCCTTTCGCGGGCACTGACAGCAGGTGTTCTTCATTGATGGCCGAGCTGACTGAATAAGAAAGCTGCTTGTCTGCTATTTTCAGCCTGTTTCCATTGGCAAATACAGTGTCCCTGCTATCCGTGAAAATGTTGATAGCAGTGGTTCCGTTCACCGTAAGAACTGCTGAAAGGGCCGATGGCGTCTCCGTTGCTCTTGCTACAGGCTGTTCAATTTCGTTCCTCTTGCCTGTCATGATGAAGATCAACGCCCCGGTCACTGCAATAACAATTACTGCCGCCGCCACATTCCGCCATATCTGCCGGCGGGAAGATCTTTCTATCTCACGGATCTTTTCTTTACTCTTTTCCAAATACATTTCTGTATCCCCTGCTGTGTATTCTTCAAGAAACCTGTCGACGTTTTCAGCGTTCGTATATTCCTGGAACAACTTTTCATTTGATTCCTGTTGTCGCCTCCATGCATCCAGTTCAGTCATCTCGTCTTCTGTCAGAGACTTCTTAATATAACCCGCAAGCAGGTAGCCCATCCTGTATGCAGATTGTAAGGAAGTAGAACCTGGATCTTTTTTAGCCATAGTAGCGGCAGAATTAGCGTCCGTAATTAAATGACGCGATTAGCTTCAATATTGTATACTCAGTTGAATGAAAAATTACGACAATTTTAATTTTTCACGAATTGCACGTATTGCCCGATGCCGCTGGTTCCGGACGGTTCCCGCTACCGTATTGAACTGGCGCGCAATTTCTCTGTCATCTTTCCCTTCTATGAAGTAAAGCTTGCAAACCTGTCCCATACGTTCCGGTAAATGGTCAAGTTCGCTGAATAATTGAGAAAGCATCTCGGCTTTTATGATGGAGTGTTCGATGGAATCTGAACCTTCAGATGATATATCAATTCGGTCAAGGTCAATATGCCCGACCTGGTTTTTCCTCAAAATGCTGTAGCAGGCATTACGGACCGTCGTAAATAAAAACCCTTCGATCTGCGAAGGAGAATGCAGCATGGCTCTTTTTTCCCAAAGCCTTACAAAACAATCCTGCACAAGATCATCAGCATCGAACTGACAGGGCAGGATATTTTGCGCGAATACCCGGAGCTTTTTAAAGTATCTGCGGAAAATATAGTCATACCCTTTCACCTCCCCGTTTGCAAACGCAGTAGCGTGATACAGCAATATATCCTTATCATCCTGTGACATTACAGTTTTGTATTAGCCTAATTTTTTAAACAGTTTACCGGGAGATCAACGTACTGATCTCCATATCCCGACCCGGAGATCATGGCATTTCCGGCCATCAGGTCAGGGTTTCGCATCCATATGATCCCCGCCCGCAGCCTGTGTTTAATAGTGTGGTTCCCGTTTAGTGTGAAGATGAAGCGTAACCAAATATAGAAAATACTGACGAATTTGTCATTTGTAAAAAAGCATATTCCCTCCAACTTGTGCCGAGATGTCACAAGTAAAAGACGCACAGTTACTTCAGAAGATTTCCCTGGTTTTAAAAGACCTCAGGGATGCTGCTGCAAAAACTCAGGCTGATGTTTTTGGGGACACGAATATTCATATTGCGAGAATTGAGAGTGGAAGCAATAATCCTACAATATCCAGCTTATCTGCTTTATGCGATTATTTCGGGATTTCGCTTGTTGACTTCTTTAAAAGAGTAGAAAAGATAAATTCCCCCAGGCCTAAAGCGTAGAATATACCGGCCTTATTTATTTTGTAACCTCCATTCATTAGGGCTCATTTTGTTGTTTCTTGTAAAAGCCGCAATAAAGCTTTGCCGGCCTGAATAGCCTACCTCCACTGCAATATCATCAATGGTGCGGTTGCTCGTTTCCAGCAATGTTTTGGCCTGCGTCAGACGATGGAAGGTCAATCTTTCAAAAACGCCCATGTTAAACATTACCTGAAAGCCCCGCTTCAGATAAGTAGCACTGGTGCCAACCCGGGCAGCCAGGGCCGGTATACCATGATGAACTGTCAGATCCTGCTGAAGTAAACTATCCGCAGATAAAATAGCTTTTAGAACTTCGTCGCTAAGTTTCCCGGGAAGTTTATTCGACTGGTTTGCCAGGTGCAGCACCATGAACTCGCGTATGCACTGATCATGATGGAGTGCGCGAAGTTGATCCTGGTAAGGGTTATCAAGCACCCGGTGGATCAACGTCAACATCTTATCCGTCAGAAGCCTTGCCCCGGATGGCTGTACCAGTTCTGAAATATTGTTTTGTCGAAGAAAATCTGCCGAGTAATGCGTAACGAAATAATGACATGCAGAATTTTTCTTAAATAATGCCGTGATCTCCGGGTGTACAGTCAAATGGTATTCACCCGCTTTTAAGGTGATCTGCACGCCCTGTTCTGATACAGCAGGCAATTCCCCTACCAGCACCGCTTCGAGGCGAAGATGATCACTTTTCTCTTTCCTGGTGAGCCGTATCGATTTGAGAAAATGCAGTATCCGGAAACCGATACTGAATAACGGATGAACAAATTCTTCCATGCGCAGATGAAAATTACTCTTCTCTGCAACCTGCCCCCTGCCTCCCGGCAAATGAGACTTCATCTTTTTATTTACCGGTTGAAAAGCGATCTGCTTCCCATCCGCTTCAAAGAAATCCGGCTGCATACTATCAACATGGTTTAGGTGTAGCCTCAGCAAACCGCAGCTATACTGTCAATGATTCTACGGATATGGTGTAGGACTACGGGATGATCTGATAAACAACAACCCGCTTATACACATTCAAATTTAAATATTCAGTGATAAAAGCATGGTCTCCCCCTTGCTTATTACGTATTCATTCGGACATATTTGCGGGCGTTTTGGAGGATCCTCCTGTTGGCGATAAGAGTAAATTCTGATTTTCGATGAATCCCGGCGCGCTGCCGCGAGGTCCTTTACGATCATTACCCCGCATGCACGGTCCATACAACACTGCGCATTATCCATGCAGTTAATCAGCCGGTCTCCTTTTACGCCATCGCTTAGGCCTCACTATATTTAGTTAATTACAAATGCCGGGAAGCAGTCGTTAACGGCAGTTGTAAAAAGACATTTTCTGATCCGGAATGATCCGTTCGGAAAGCACTAATTCCTGATATTTCCCTTCACCATATCAGCCCTGCAAAATAGGCTCAAATGAAAAAACGCCCTTCCTTTATCATCCTCCTGTTCCTCACCATGTTTGGCGCCACCGCGCAGGATTTTGCTCCGGTCAGCAGTGAGGCATCTGAAACAACTTCAGCTGCACAGCAGCAGATTGACCAATGGATCAGGCGAAGCTGGTACTTTATAGACAGGAATGGCATAAAGAAAAGAGATCTTGATTCAGCATTTATCATCGCTCAGAAGGCGATTGTGCTCAGCAAGTCGATACATTATTCAAAAGGATTTAATCAGTCAATGCTTGCTGCCGGTGTTGCAAAAATGGAAAGTGGCGAAACTGATTTCGCGCACAGAGCGATCAGCAGCCTCCATGATACCACGCAGGTTTTTATGTTTACCTACCTGCAGAAATATTTTCTGAATGGGGAGTCTCTTCCCAAAAACCTGGACAGCGCTGTCGCATCGATCAACAGCGCATTAACGGTTGCCCGCAGGAAAAAAGATCATAGCCTCGAACTTCGTATTTATAAGATCGCGCTGGGAGAAATATTGAAATATGGACACGTAAAGCAAATAGAAGAATACAAAAACAGAGCACTTCAGCTCAAACCGCGGGTAAGCCCGGAAGAGATGATCATTTACTACTATCACGTCAGTAATTATGCCCACCGGGCTACCGACGATACGAGATCACTGGAGTTTGCGCTGGAAGGTATCGCGTTGTCTGAGAGTACAAACAGGTATATGCAGGACCGGCTCTATGGTATGCTTGGCCTTGCATACTCAGGATTAAAGCAATTCCGCAATAGCATCAAAGCCTGCAGGAAAGCGATCGACCTGGGTATAAAGAAAGGAGATACGGGCAATTGCTGGATCCTGTCCGAATATCTGGTTCATGATATGGCACATCTGCATGACGAAGATGAAGCGCTGCAATACCTCGAAGACGCCAAAGCGAGGATGGGATTTTCGCGGTTGAAAGATTCGATCATCTATTACAGGTCGATCGCCTTTGTTCAAAATCATGCAAAACGATTTGAAGAGGCGAACCGCGCCTATCTTGCCATGACGCGCCTGTCCGAAACAAACGAGGCGGATGATCCCATTACATATAACCACATCGGGAAATATTACTTCGACACAAAAAAATATGACTCTTCCCGCATCTACGTTGAAAGAACGCTGGCGTTAAAAAATATTCCTCTTAATCAATCCCTCGGAGCATACTCGCTATTGTTCCGGCTCGACACGATCGAAGGGAACTATCGTTCAGCCGTGCAAAACCTGATAAGAATGCGGAAACTCCAGGATTCAACAAAAAAGAATGAACATAAAAGTGAAATGCAGCAATTGCTTGTACAATATGAAGCGCAAAAAAAAGATAAGGACCTGCTTCTTCAACAACAATCAATTGAGTTGCTTACACAGAAAAATGCATTGCACGAAAAAGATCTCGAAAAGACACAGTTAAGTTTTACTCACGAAACCGAAATACGCGAAACCAATCTTAAACTTGCACGGGCGGATGCGGCTGAAAAATCGAGGAACCTTCAGATCCAGCAAGCGAACAATGCCTTATTGCAAAAAGATACATCGCTGAAAAAGGCCGCCATCAAGAAAGCGTCTTTTACCCGAGACATGTTCATTGCCGGTGCCGTTCTCCTTTTCATCATTCTGTTGCTTGTTTTTAACCGCTATATGTTAAAACGCAAGAATGCAGCGCAGTTGTCTGACAGAAATCAAAAGCTTGAGCAGTTAGTGCAGGAAAAAGAATTACTGGTAAAAGAAGTACATCACCGGGTAAAGAACAATCTTCACACGATCCTCAGCCTGCTGGAGTCGCAGGCTGTTTTTCTGCGTGATGATGCACTGGCTGCTGTTCAGAAAAGTCAAAGCCGGGTTTACGCCATGTCACTGATACATCAGAAACTTTACAAGCAGGAGAATGTAACTACTGTGAATATGGAAGAATACCTGCTCGAGTTGCTTATGCACCTGGAAAACAGCTTCGAGGAAAACCGGCCAATCACTTTCCGCAAAACGATTGAACCACTCCAGTTGGACATCAGTCAGGCCATTCCCCTCGGTTTAATTTTGAATGAAGCCATCAGCAACTCGATCAAATACGCCTTCCCCGATAATCAACCGGGATTAATACAGGTATCGCTTATTCAGTCTGGTTCCGCGGGGATATGTCTTATGGTGCAGGATAATGGGATCGGACTTCCTGCTGACTGGGAGAAGATGTTGAACCTGTCTCTCGGCATCAAACTTATCCGGGGACTGAGCCAGGACATTCACGGTGAATGTTCGATCTATTCCAGGAATGGAACAACCGTAGCGGTCAAATTCCTTAAAACCGATTTTACGGGTCCTCATCCCGGTGCAAAGAGTATCGGGAGAACGAGATTTGTCCAGGTGTAACCAGATACAAACGGTTTTCTGCCCAGGTCTCAACAGCTGAAAGAACCGCCGGCTTTTTAATTACTATTGAATGATAATCAGGATCATTTTTTACGAGATCTCGTACATTTTTGCTGCCGCTTCTCCGCATTCTCTCCTAATTTCACCGCCACATGTCAACCGAGAGAAATACGTCACTATCTCAGGCCGGCGCTAAAGACCTTTTTGCACAGCTTCGGCAAAAAGAGCAGGAGCAGTCTCTACTGCTCTCCATGAACAGCCGCATTGCTGCTGCCCGTACGCGAGATGATCTCTGGAGCCTGGTCTCCCACGACATACTGGGCGCATTCAATGCGAAATACTATACACTTTGCCTGATCAATGAAGATGGCGAAACACATAGCCCCTTCTTACATTCCCGTGAACGGATCTCCTCTCTGACCGAACAAAGTCCTATCATTCATGCCTTCAGGACCGGGTTACATCAATGGCTGAAGAAAGTATGTCGACGATCTTCTGTTTCGTGATGATTCATTTTGATATTGGTTGAATGATTGTCGTTACCGCTGCTTCTTTTTAAAAAAAGGATTGAATGATATGCCGCCGTTGAAATATCCTCCCGGCCTGGGTGATGTTTCAAAAACAGCGTCTGCGAAGGTTTTACTTTTTTCGAAGATCCTTCCATTGGTGGTTACGCGTAAACCCGCTTTCGCTGTTAAAATAAAATGGGTGCCGAGCAAGTGTTCATATATCAATCCATTCAAAATATCTGTTTGCCTGTATTCGAATTTTTCGGTGGTGTTTGCGCCCAGTCCCTGCAGGTAAAGTGTTGTTGCATCAAGTTGGGTTCCTATTGACAAACGGCCGTGCCCCGGTATATACTTTCGCAGCAGAAATTGCCTCGGTAGAATTATGTCTGCCGTCCAGCCTCTGCCTAACTTGTTTTCATACATAAATAAGGGAAATAGGGGAAGCTGTGAGCCGGCGTCAATGTTCACGAGCAGGCCTGCGCTCATTTTGATCCTGGTGTCTGCCCTTAATACCATCGTTGCGGAGAGAATACTTTTGACCCGCCCGAAGCTTTCTTCGCTGCCGTCTATGATCAGACTGCCTGAATAAATGATTGTTTTATTGAAGAGCGTTGAAATATGATTGAGATTCAGAGACGCAAAAAGATAATGGAAGTCACTATCCACGTCCTGCACTTGTGTGCCTGCCAGCGACTTTACGGTAGTGGAAAGATCCGTGTACCTGTATCCCGTCGTCAACCCCGCCAACCATTTCCTGCTTTTCAAAAAGCTGAAGCTTGCGCTTGCCTTAAGCTGTGAGAACTGGTGCATCCTCGCCTGCGGCAACTTGGTATCCCCATATTTCGGGCTGTAGTTGAACGGCATCGAGCCGGTGTATTCTAGGTTGAATGGCCTCGCCACAGCAAATTGTCCGGCCAGGTAATTCAGCACCCGTTGGGACGTACTATCCACTGCTTGCTGGGCTGACGCATTAATACTTAGCAGAAATAAACCTGCAGACAAACTACGCCTTTTCAGTAAAATATGCATGTGATAAAGTGTTGGGATGATGATCCAGGTAAATCAGCTCAAAGAAACGCGCAAACCGGTACGTATTCCTGCATATTATACCAACCCATGCATCTTTTATACGAAACCCCGAAGTCTGTGATTTTGGTAGACGGCCTGAGACTGTTGGTATAATTTCACTTTTCCGGTACATCCGCAGGCTTACTTTTGCGACAGACCCAATTTCTCAGTATGCAGCAGGCTCATCCGGAATTCAACAATAGTGCGGTGGTGAATTTTATCGTTCTGGAAAAATACAGGGCGCTGCGGCATATTGCATTATGCCTGGGGTTTCTTGGTCTTATTTATTTTTCCGACTGGGTGAAAGAATACCAGGGTTCACAGAAGTTTATCCGACCAATGATCGTGTTTGTGGTGCTGACCGTCATGTTTTATATCAACATGTATTTACTGGTACCCAAACTTTTCTTCAGGGGAAAGTATCTCCTTTATCTGCTGTTCCTTGTGATACTGGTCAAAGCTGGATTGAGCCTGGTGTCCACCCTCTTAGCCTTATACATCAGCCCCGATACCCTAGCTGACATGCATGTTTCCAGGGCACAAGGTGAGTATGACGGCATGCTTGTCGTCATCTCGATCATATTGATGACAACCACTATCAAGCTCTTCCAACGATGGGCGAAAGACAACGAACGCATTGCCGCGTTAAATCAATCGAACCTCGCGATGGAGCTGAATGGCCTCCGGAACCAGATCAACCCGCATTTTCTCTTCAATATGCTGAACAGCATAAAGGCCCTGGTTCGTATCGACCAGGAGAAAGCGACCACGGTGATCATAAAGTTTTCAGAATTTCTCCGTTACCAGTTATATGAAAACAATGATAACCGGGCTTTACTGCGCAACGAGATCAACTTCATTTCTAATTTCCTGAACCTGGAGAAACTACGACGTGATAACCTACAGATAGATATCCTGTATCAGGCTGTCGGTGGTGAAATGAATGAAGTGCTGCTTCCCTCCAATCTGTTTACGGTATTCATTGAAAATGCCGTAAAGCATAGCGCAACTATTCAATGCAGTGATTCCTTTATCAAAGTAGTCATCGAAGTAACGAAGAGCAAACTGACTTTTACTTGCAAAAACTCCACGGACCCGGCATACATGCCAGCAGAGAATAGCGGTGGCCTGGGTTTGCCCAATATAAAAAGGCGGCTTAACCTGCTTTATAGTGGCAAGCACGAACTGAATATCCATTCTACCCCAAACTGCTACACTGTTCAATTAACCATCCCTGTATGAACTGCCTTATCATAGACGACGAACCGCTTGCCCGCCAGGAAATGCAGGCAATGATCAGCATAATACCAGACATGCATGTTGCGGGTACTTTCTCGAATGCACCTGCCGCAATGGATTTTCTTCAACATAATAAGGTCGACCTGATCTTTCTTGATATCGAAATGCCATTGATCTCCGGGCTTGAACTTGCCGCACAGATCCCCAAAGAGATCCTGACGATCTTTACCACGGCCTATTCACAATATGCTGCCAAAAGCTATGAACTTGATGCGATCGATTATCTTCTTAAGCCGATCAGCAAAGACCGCCTGGAGAAAGCGATCCGTAAGGCAATCCTCTATAAAAATATGCTATCGGGCGATACGGAGAAGACCCTCATTGAAGGCAATACGGATAGCTTCCTGCTGATCAAGGCTGACAGAAAATTTCACCGCATTAATTTTGAAGACATTTTGTATATCGAAGGATTGAAAGATTATGTGGTGATCTACACCAGGCGTCACAAACTCATCACCGCGATGAACCTTCGTACAATCCATCAACGGATCCCACAACAGGTTTTTCTTCGGGTCAGCAAGTCTTACCTCGTAAATCAAATGCACATTGAATCATTCGATCACCATACGATCTATATAGGAGAAACAGAGATTCCCTTAGGTGAAGTATACAAAAAAGAGTTTTTCCATGCGTATTCAGGCGGCTCATTTAACCCTGACAATACCTGACCCGCAGTATCAGATGCCGGTTTTGTATAAAAACATACCCTCTTTGTAGAAAACTGCTGAAACGGAACAGGGGTTCTGCTTTCTTTGTACGGTCAATCATTACCAATATGAATCCAAATGAATTCCAGCAGCTGGTTGAAAGATCTGTATTGCAATATCCATTAAGCGAAGGTCAAACAGAAGAGCGGATCATTGAACTGGCAGACCTTGTGCATTTTGTTGATTGTTTCAGACCTTCACTCAAGATCAACGATGATCAACCTGTCGGGTTTAGTATTGTGGAAGAACAGGGCCACCGCATAGGAGTTATTATGCAGAATGAAAGCGACTGCCGCGGCCCTCAGACCTTTGCCAGTCATAATGACCTGACAACATTAAAGCGAATGGAAGGCCTGGAAAGCATCTGGCTTGTTATTGTAAACAGTTCAGTTCATGGAAACATCAACAAAACAGGACAGCTTTCGGTAAACCTGCCAGACACGGGATTTGATCACGTATTTTCCTTCCACTTCTTTTCCCACCAGGTTAATCAATTCAAGTAATGACCGGATCAGCACCGGAAAACTGATCTGCCAAAGATCTCAATTTTTATACAGAAATTATGGAACAAGCTTTCTGTACCAGGTTTGATCTGCTGGTATTAAAGGGAATTATTTTTTTACCCTGAAGGCGGCTGTGATCTTTTTGGTTTTTAGCTGGCAGCCGATATCATCGTAAAGAGTGGCAGTGAAATTTCCTGCAATGACGCCGCCTTGCTGGTAGTTGTTTATCGTCATTCCCCCACTGGCATAACCGGTTGAAGAAGGAGGTCCGCAAAGTGTATAAACTGTTTCATGGATAACTCCGGTAAGGTCGCACCTGATCTCTGCTTTCCCGGCTTCTGACGGGTTGCCGTAGGAGTAGCTTCCAACATCCGTCCCGTTCACGAATATCAACACGCTTTTGTTATTCGCAGTTGCGCCTTGTATTACGGTGACACCTGACGCAACAAATGCAGAAACGCCAACGCAGGTAAAAGGCACGCCATCATAATATCCCGCCATAAAACTGTCTGAAGACATCGTTATTTTTTTCCGCAGAACGAGTTTATCACTCGTAAGCCTGCCGGGTCGTTTCACATTCCGGACGGAAGCACTTACTTCTGTTGTTACATGCCCGCTGATCGGAGATGGCGCTTTAAACTCTGCCGTACTGCCACGTGCAACGATCTGGCCTTCGCCCCGCGCGCTCCATGTTTCAATATCTCCTGCATTCGTAATGATAAAGAAATTTCCAAGCTCGGCTTCTTTTTCGTCTGCTTCTGTATTCTTCTCTTTCAGCACACTAACAGTGAGGACGGTTGACTCGCCCTGACCAAGGGCCGCCTTGTCCGGCGAAAGCTTATAGCCGCCAGTAAAAGAATAGTCGCCAAGATGATCTGATTCAACAACCAGTGTTTTCGCGGCCTTATTAAGTTGTGTGTTTTTTATCCGCTTCCAGGTACCGTTATCATCCTGCGTTGCCAGGTCAAGCGCATTTTCGTCTGATCCGTCGAGATCTGTCTCGTCATATGACAAAGTGATGGTAATTGGTTTAGACAGAGTCAAGCCGGCCGGCAATACCCTGTAGGATGGGCCTGCTCCAAGCGGAAGTGTATTTGTAATTTCCTGGATGGATACAAGCGTTGTATTGGTGACGGCTCCAGCAGGTACAGATACTTTCAGTTTGCCATCCGCACTCGTGATGGTACCACCCGCGGAACCAACACTGTTTTCAACAGGAAGCCCGTTTATTTCCCCTTTCGGATATGTTACAGCAATAAATTTACCAGGATCTTCCTGCACTGGTTTCGTGCAGGAGGTGGCGAGGAGGATAGATATAAAACAGGAAATTGTTGTTGCAAGAAGAACTGGCGGTTTCAACA
This sequence comes from Chitinophagaceae bacterium, assembly GCA_040509495.1. Taxonomy (GTDB): domain Bacteria; phylum Bacteroidota; class Bacteroidia; order Chitinophagales; family Chitinophagaceae; genus Terrimonas_A. Next base: position 47,840 of record JBEVKW010000013.1, read on the forward strand.
TAGACAGTGTTTATACATTAAAGCTATCCTTCCCGGATTATAGAGGAAATCGGTGCCGGATGAATTGGCGTAAACAGGTGCTGAAGCAGCTATCTTTTTTCTGTTCATTTTCTTTTCTGAAAATTTCCACGGCGATTTTCTTCCGGGAATATTCGTCGCTGCTATGGACCGACCAATGGATATATCGGCCGGAACGATCCGGGCCTTGATCAGGATAACCATCAAAGAAAACCTTAAGCCGGGCACCCCCGGGGGGCTGTTTGTATGTTCCGGAATGGGAAAGAACCACCTGTTTAACAATACCGGTTCCGGTTTAACCCCTGTATTTATGCCGTTCCCCGAAATAATCCTGCTGTTGAACGGACTCGCAGATTTTCCATTTTTTAATGGCATTAATTTAGCAACCTCATTTACAAACAGGCAAAGCCTTGTGCGCGGATTATCGGAGCGAAGGCTTCACTGCTTCCGGCCGGCGCTTCACGTTAAACAAAAACCGGTATACATAAACAGGTTACCGAAGCGGATATTGCAGTGGTGTGTTTGGTAATTGACTAACATTTCTAAATATGGTCAGAAGGCTTTTATTGATCCTCTTACTTTTCCTTGTAGCTGATATTTATTTTTATCAGGCCATTACAACCTTGTCATCACATTCTACGTTGCGGCTGGCTTATTGGTTGCTGGATAGTTTGCTGATCGCTGGGATGATCTCGATTGTGTTCCTGCGTCGTGCGGGTCACCATGCGCAACGATGGATCGCAGGGTTGATGTCACTAATGCTCGTGATGTTTATTCCGAAGGTGGTTGCAACACCTGTATTGCTGGCAGAAGATATCGTCCGCATATTCGAAGGTTTCCCTCCCCGCAGTATTTACGTTGCCGAGGCAGCCGTTGTGCTTGCTCTTGCAATCCTCCTCATCATCGTTTTTGGTTTAACGCGTGGCCGGCATTTTTATAAAGTAAGAAAAGAAACACTATACTTTGCCGACCTGCCCGAATCATTTGACGGTTTTACCATCACACAGATCTCGGACATCCATTCAGGCAGTTTCAGTGATGCAAAGGGCGTTCATAAAGGAATAGACCTTGTGAATGCGCAGAACAGCGATCTGCTGTTATTCACCGGAGATCTTGTAAATAATCTTGCCACAGAGATGGATCCATGGATCCCGGGATTCACTACACTTAAAGCCCCTTATGGTAAGTACTCTGTATTAGGCAATCACGATTACGGTGATTATATCCGCTGGGAAACCAGGGCTGCAAAGGAAGCAAACCTGCATCGATTGAAAGAGATCCATGGGGAGATAGGATTTAAGCTTTTATTGAATGAATCGGTAACCATCACGAAACAGGGGCACAGCATTGCACTGGTCGGTGTTGAAAACTGGGGCAAGGGTGGTTTTCATAAGTATGGCGATCTCAAAACAGCAACGGAGAATGTTCCTGACAATGCTTTCAAAATACTGCTGTCCCATGATCCTTCTCACTGGGATGAGGTGACGATTGATCACCACCAGCATGTTCACCTGACACTTGCCGGACATACACATGGTATGCAGTTTGGAATTGAGCTATTCGGTTTCAAATGGAGTCCCATCAAATATGTGTATAAACAATGGGCTGGCCTGTACGAACAGGATGGCAAATATTTATACGTAAACAGAGGATTTGGCTATCACGGATTGAAGGGAAGAGTCGGCATGTGGCCGGAGATCACCGTGCTTACATTGAAGCGAGGTGACAGTAATGGCTCGTCAACATGACCTGATCTTTGTGCCGTCACAAGAATGCATAAATCCTGATAAGGGTAAGTTTCCGTGTATCTGGCTGACAAAATGGTCGACCCCGACCTGGCCGGTTAAGCAGGCAATGTCTTAATGCCTGCTATCAGCGTTCTATTGCGCGAGTTTTTTTCACTTACTATCGCTGTTATTTTCCCTTAATATTTTGTGTTTTACCCATGGTTCTGGCTGCGCGGAGATAGATCTTTATAACAGAGATATCTCAATTTAGTGTTCTCCGCCTATGGCGGACAGGGGGGTGGGGGGTGTCCGCTATAGGTGGAGACACTATCTTATATTGGCCATGCGGCCGGGAATAGTCTAAAAATTGAAAATATGAATAGATAAAAAACGAAGAAATATATAATTGGGAATTTGTCTGAAGGTTCAGGATAAGAAGTGCAGAGGTTCACTTATCCAGGAGGAAATCATTTATTCGTTTGAACCGATTTCATGACTTGCTGACCTGCCTTCCGCTTTTCAAAAAAATAGAAGAGAATGAAGACTCTCTTCCTCCCCCGGGCCCCGGGGGTTCGGGGAAATAGGTCGAAATGTTTGAGAGCGCAGTCGAACTGCGGCCGGCATTGCCGGTTAAAGGCGTTTGCCATATCACGTTGTTATGAGCGCATGCGGCTGTCCCATCGAAAACGAAAAGTTCAATTTCCTAGCATTCGGCTGACAGTGCCGTCACTACTCCATTCCCGGCCAGTACAACACATTGTATTTATGTCCATCCGGGTCTGCAAAGCCGCACTGGTAACCTGACTGGTAGGCATGTGGCTCCAGGAAAATTTTGGCGCCAATATCTTTTGCCGCCTGTGCCCATTGTTCCACTTCTTCCTTGTTGGCCGCAGAAATAGAGAACAGAATTTCCTGGCCGTTATTCAGGTCGGCAGCTTTATCCGCAATATTTTCCTCAAATCGCTTACGTGCACAAAAGTTGATAACGAAATCATTCCGCCCGATCTGGAAACTTAATAGATCACCGCCGGAATACTCTCCGTTTTGTTTAAAGCCCAATGCCGTGTAAAATCTCCGGGTGCGTTCCAGGTCATCTACCATAAGGTTAGCCCAGATCAGTTTTGTATGCATATAAAAATGGTTGTTGATCGGAATTAGAGATCAATATTAGTGCCACCGCGAAAGGCGACCCGGGTACTCTTTCCCGGCAGCCGTACAAGCAGCAGGATATAAAGGGTCAGTTCTTTTCAAATTGGCCCGGCGTCGCTTCATTTATACGGATCTGTCTCGATTTTTACCGTGTAGCTTATCTTGACCTACAGGCAATATGGTTATATTTGGCATACCTCAACCCTGCCTGTATGTCAATCAAACATTGTCTTCCGGCGCTTTTTCTTTCGATCGCAACCTTAACAGCTGGCCAAAGCAAACAGTCGCGTCTCGCCTCGCTGATGCAAACCTATCATCGTTACAATATGTTCGACGGCGCAGTCCTTGTTGCAGAAAACGGACGTATTATTTACAAAGCTGCGTTTGGTCTTGCAAACAGGGAATGGAACATCCCTAATACGGTTGATACAAAGTTCATGATCGGTTCAGTATCCAAACCACTAACGGCAATGCTGGTATTGATACAGGTCCAGAAAGGACTGATCAGCCTTGACAAAACAGTGTCTGATTATCTCCCTGGATTTGCAGGCAAGCCAGCCGGCATTGTAACGATCCGGCAATTACTCAGCCATACCTCAGGCATGTCCAACTATGACATCATGCCGGATTTCTTTCCAAAACAAAGCCGCCAGTATTTTGAAAGAGAAGATTACATAAAGCTATACCGCGACTCTTCGCTGGCTTTCACTCCGGGAACAAAATACAATTATAGCAGCTGGGGTTATTTCACACTCGGACATATCATTGAAAAAGTAACAGGCAGATCATATGCTGACGCGATGAAGGAAGATGTATATAAGAAGTTAGGCATCCGGCATTCTGGATCATACTATCATACGCAAATTGTTACCCATCGGGCAACGGGCTATGACTATACACCGGGTGGCTATACCAGTGCTGATTTCCGTGATCAATCCAATACGATGGGTACAGGAGATATCTACTCAACCGTGGAAGATCTGTACAAATTTCATCTCGGCATAACTAATCACACACTGATCAATAAAGAACTGACCGATGCAATGCTAACGCCAGGCATCAAACCGGCAGATTATGGATTTGGCTGGTTCAATAAAAATTTTAAATATACGGGTACAGACAGCGTTACCAGTAATTTCCACCTGGGCATGACGGAAGGATTCATTTCGTTCCTGCTCCGTATCCCTTCCACCAATAGCATGGTTGTAATTCTCTGCAACAGTTCCCCTACTGATTTTTTTGGGATCACAAAAAACCTCGTAAGTATTCTTTACAACAAGCCTGTTAAGCTTAAGCAGCCTGTTCACAAGATCGTTGAATCATTCATCGCCAGTAAGGGCGCCGCTGCGGCGGTAGAAGAATATAACCGGATCAAAGATGATACCGCTAACAAGTATATCGACTGGATCTCCATGAATTTCATTGCGGAACAATTATCACAGTTGAAGCGCTTTGAGGAGGCAAAGATCATTGCAGAGAATAATGTACATGCATTCCCCGATAAAGATCTTGTAATGGTAACGATGGCAAACATCTACCTGAAGCTGGGCCGCCGCGAAGATGCGATCCGTTATTACAAGAAAGCCTTGGTCATCTATCCCGGTTTCGAAGAAGCAAAAAACCGGCTGAAGGAACTGGAAGGAAATTAGGTACCTCCCCTGCAGCAGGCCAAAAATACAGATCCTCGAACACAACTCTTTTTACACACTTAAAAACTCACCGCATGAAAATCCGTTCAATCCTTATAGTTATGCTCATCATTCAAACTAAAAATTCCATCGCCCAGTCGCCATCTTTTACAACATTGCAGTGGCTTGTTGGTAAATGGGTAAACCAAACGCCAAGAGGTAAGATGATCGAAGAATGGTCCGTCATAAACGACTCCACTTTTAAAGCACACAGCTATATGCTTTCCGCCACGGATTCAATCACACTCGAATCAGTGGAACTAAGAAAAGAAGGAACGGCTGCTTACTATATCCCAATTGTCAAAGGGCAGAACAATGAGCAGCCCGTAAAATTCAAAATGACCTCTTTCACATCAAAAGAACTGATCTTCGAAAATCCCGAACATGATTTCCCCCAGAAGATCACGTATACATTGATCAGCCCCGACTCCCTACTCGCGGAGATCTCAGGTACAGTGAACGGACAGTCCCGTTCAAGAAGATTTCCAATGACAAAAGTGGATCAAAAATAAAATCAACCAGGGAGGTCTCTGGATGTGGATTCTCTACTGCACCGTTAACCGTTGCGAAATGGTATAGTAGCGGGATAAGGGCGCGTTCCCACTAAAAAACACGACTGAACCTTTCGCCATTTAGCCGATATAGATCAGGTGAAATAGCATAGCTGCCGTTATTAAAAGAATCTGTCGCCATTTGCTGGAGTTTCTGAAGAGCGTCTGTATCCCTGCTGCCCGTTACCAAGAGCATATCGCGATTGGGAATGGCAATTACAAAGTCGCCATTCACCGGCATTTGTTCGTTGTCCCATATTCCCGGCAACAAGATCAGGCTGATCTCAAACACACCGCCAGCGGTAAGCATATAGAAGCCGGCCTCTCCATGACGCTGGATATCCGGTAATTTATTCTTTAGATTGTCTATTGCTGTAGGTAACAGATTTTCTTTGGCAAGACCCAGTTTCCCCAGGTCTTCTTCCCGCAGGTAGCTGAGACTATGCTCTTCATCATTTGCATAGGCGATGATCAGGTCTTCATTATACTGATCGGCCAGTAAGGGAGATACCTGTTCCTTCCCGACATCAAACATATCCATAACGATGTCCAGGTATTCAACGGGCTTGATCACGGGAACAATATTTGAAAGATCGAGGCTCCGTTCTTTATACAGATCTCCTGCGGAACGGGTAAAATCATTCACAATACCGACCAGGTTGCTTATATCCGCTTTATAAACATCGTAGGCATTATGCAGGTAATGGATGTGCTCGCCTTCTCCCTTTATTCCGCGGATACTGAAGTCATCGGCTGCCGTAAACTCAACATCCGGGAATTTCTCTCTTAGTGTTGCCAAATAAATGTTTTGAAATTCCTGCGCAGACACAGGCTCTTTCTTTGCGTTCGTTATGAACAGGCCTGGTAAGAATTTGGAAAGTAGCTTCATGGTAATAGCTACCAATATAATTTCTTTGATTTGAAGCTCATACCCGGACGATAATTTTTAAATACTGTCTGATATGCCTGCCCGGGCAAACGATTGCGTTTAATATTTTGAATAATAATCCCATGCCAGCTTTGCAATTTTTGCAATTGCTTCTGTACACCGTTGCGGCGTATCCTGCGCTTCTGCGATGAAAACAGAGATCACCAGGTGTTTACCGTTGGGAAGAAAAACAATCCCAACATCATTATAACTTCCAAATCCCGTTCCTGTGCGATGCGCTACCCTTATATCTTTGGGCAAAAGACCTTTTATCCTGTCGGCGCCCGTTAAGGTTTCAGCCATTTTATCCCACAAAAAATCATGGGTTTTCGTATTCAGATAAGACCCGTCAAAGGTGAGGGAAAGAAGGCGGTTCATGGCAAGAGGTGTGGCCCAGTTATCATATCGTCTTAAAGAATCTGTCTGCACCTCCCGTTCGGTGGCTGTGATGCTGATGTCAGTCACTCCTATATCCCTCAGGTAATTTTGAAGGCTGGCCGGGCCTTTCAACGACGCGAGCAACTGGTCACAAGCAGTGTTGCTCCCCCGCACCAGCATTAATGTCAACAACTGTCCCACCGTAACTCTACCGCCGGGAAAATTTGCTTCCGTATAAACTTCTTCTTCGCGGGTAAAAACGGAATCCCTGTTGTAAGGAGCATATTTTTCCATCCATAGATTGCCTCGGTCCATTTCTTTCAGCACGGCGATGGCAATGGGAAATTTATACACGCTTAACATAGGAAAACGTTCTTCTCCTTTGTAGACGATCGCACTATCCGCAGATTCCAGGGAAGTAATACACACGCCCACCCGGGCATTAATGCTTCCGGCCACGCGGGCCACATTCACCCGAAGCGAATCGCGCTCCTTTATGGTTAACTGGGAATGAATAGATTGACAAAACATTACCGAGATCATCAACAGCAGACTTATCGATAAGCGGGTTTGTAAAGCAACAGGCATAGGCATCGTTTAATGGTGATCGTCCCTGATGATGAAGCAATTTTACTGCCATTCACCCGTGCATTAAGTTTTATATATAAGAACCTGAATATGACCTGATCAATAATCGATCGGCATCCATGGCAGACCGGTGCTTCGATCCTTATTCGGATCTTGGTCCAATACATACTCTATGAAGAAGCGATATCGAAGAATTGCCTGATGCGATGCGTGCCGCCTTCAGGATCTTCACTTATTTCCGGCTTACGATGGGCGGAGGATACAACTTTGCTGAAGGATCAGCAACAGGTCAAACAACATTTAATAAGATGTGATAATCACTCCAAATTATCCTACATTAGCGCCATACCCACCGTCATTTGAAAAATTTACTCAATCTTCTTTCTGCCAATCAGCAACAGCAGTTATTGGCATTGCTGATCTCGGGCCCCGACTTCGTAAGTCTTTCTTCGAATGAAGGTATTATTACCTATGTAAATGATGCCGGGCGGAACATGCTTGGCCTCGCTTCTCTCCATGAAGCCAAACGCCCCGATCATGAATTTCTCATGCCGGGAGAAACAGACAGGTTAAAGGGCATCATCAGCGACGAGCTTTGCAGAAAAGGTAGCTGGACAGGCCGCGTTAATTATCGTCATTTCCAGACCGGGGAAGTTGTACCTATGCATGGAACAACCATGCTGATCTATGACGAAGAAACTGGCGATGCCCAGGGCTGGGCTACCATCGCACGTGATCTCAGAACAGAACTCGCGGCTCAGGAACAACAGCGCAAGCTGATGACACTTGCCGAGAATTCGATCGACCTTATGTCGGTGCTGGAATTAAACGGAACAAATTCCTACATCAACCCGGCTGGGCGAAAAATGCTGGGTATCACAGCTGACGAGGATATCACTAAAATTCCGATCTCTTCTTTTCATACCAATGAGCAGATCGATTTTGTAGAAAAGGAATTATTACCGGCGGTAATGTCGATCGGACATTGGTCGGGCCGCTTCGCGGTAAAGAACATTCAGACCGGGGAGATCGTTCCCCTGGAAAATAACTGTATCCGGATCGATGATCCGAACACCGGCTTACCGGTTGGTGTTGGCGCTATCATGCGCGATCTCCGCCCGGAGCTTACAGCGCAGGATGCCCTCCGCCAGAGCGAACTGCAATTCCGCCGCATGATCATGGAAGCTCCGGTAGCTATTGCCCTGGTTGAAGGACCACAATTGAAGATCGTTGCATCCAATCCGATGATGCTTGAATTCTGGCGCAGGGATGAGTCAGTGATCGGTTTGCCATTCAAAGAAGCTTTGCCCGAACTGGAGGATCAGGGCTTTCCACAAATGATCGAAGAGGTCAGCAAAACCGGCCAAAAGTATAATGCTATCGAAGCGCCCGCGCGTTTACAACGCAATGGTGTGACAGAAGAAAGCTATTATAATTTTGTAGTGGCCCGCATCGGTACCTTATCTTCCGGAGAGCAAAACGTGATCCTCATCGCCACGGATGTATCAGAACAGGTTACCGCCCGGAAAGAAATCGAACAAAGTGAAAAACGTTTCCGCAGCCTGATCCTTGAAGCACCAATGGCCACGGCTTTATATGTCGGCGAAGACCTTATTATCGAAGTTGCCAACGAAGCAATGATCAACCTTTGGGGAAAAGACAGATCCGTTATTGGCAAACAACTGATCGATGCCGTGCCTGAACTCGAAGGACAGCATTTTATTGACACATTAAAGAGCGTACTACGTACAGGCGAAGCCTATCATACTGACCAGGAAAAGGCTGACCTCGTAGT
>JBEVKW010000014.1:0-9703 GCA_040509495.1 Chitinophagaceae bacterium
CGACGGCAATGGACAAGGACCCGGGTGATACATTAGGACGGAACAGGCAGAGAGGTGCTGCCAACTGAGTTGCCGGTTTCCACCAGCCCGATCTTTTAAAAAAACTTCCCATACTTCTTTAATTTTTTTAAAAAGTTTCCTAATATTGAGTTAATTAATTGCAAAGCTTGCCAAACTTAACTGCTTAAAATGGGAAAAAAGAGCCACTATAGAAGTGTTCTATTGAAGGAATTCTACTTTTCCGGGAAGCTTTCCTGTGCTGACCTGAGTGAACGGATCGGAAAAAGTGTTCCTCTCACGATGAACCTGCTGACTGAACTTATCAATGAAGGCATCGTGACCGAGTCGGGATATGCTCCCTCCAGCGGCGGCCGCAGGCCCATTACCTATACCATCAAGCCCGAGACCATCTACATCCTTTCTGTGGCCATGGATCAGCTCGTCAGCCGGATCTCTTTGATGGACATCGAAAACAACCATGTTATTCCCGTTGAACGATTTGAACTTCCCCTTAATAATAATCCCCATGCCATTTCCATTCTGGCAGAACGTATAAAAGAAGTGATCAGGAAATCCGGCATCGATCAGAAGAAGATCATCGGAGCCGGCATTGGCATGCCCGGATTTATTGACTTTAAAAAAGGCGTCAACTATTCGTTCCTGGAAATTCAGGAAAAGACGATCACCGGGTACCTGTCCGAGAAACTGAAAATGCCCGTGTATATAGACAACGATTCGAGTCTGATCGCGCTTGCAGAACTACATTTCGGTTCGGCGAAACACCGCAAGAACGCAATGGTGATCAATGAAGGCTGGGGCATCGGTCTCGGAATGATCCTGAATGGCGAACTATTCCGCGGGCATAACGGCTTTGCCGGTGAGTTCAGCCATATTCCTCTATTCGATAATAATAAATTGTGCAGCTGCGGTAAGAGTGGCTGTCTTGAAACGGAAGCTTCCTTGCTGGCTATTATTGAAAAAGCTGCTAATGGTATTCAGCAGGGCCGCAATTCAGCTTTGGGCTCAGGATTTCCGGCGGGCCATCCCGAGCAGGATTGGGAAGAAGTAGTGAAGGCGGCATCCAAAGGGGATCGCCTCGTGATGGAGCTGTTGTCAACCACCGGGTATAACATTGGCCGAGCGATCGCCATTCTTATTCACCTGATGAACCCGGAAGTTGTTGTGCTGAGTGGCAGAGGCGCACTCGCCGGTAAAGTATGGCAGGCTCCCATACAACAGGCATTGAACGAACACAGTATTCCAAGGCTGGCGGCAAACACCACACTGGCGATTTCCACGCTTGGCTATCAGGCCGAACTGATCGGCTCCGCCGCACTGGTAATGGAACATCTTGCTAAAACAACCGATTCTCCTATAAAAGCCAGGAGCGCAAAAGAGAAAAAAGAGGTCTAGTAAACTTGCTCCCTCTTTTTTCTCCTTTATCTCTTGTTTAACTCTTGTAACGCTTATATACTTCAACTCAAAACAACTGCAATGAAAACAAAACGATTTTTACTCGTGTTTGTTGCGATGCTCTGTAGCCATATACTGCTTATGGCGCAAACAGGCAGGGTAGTCAATGGTGTTGTCAATAACACCTCTGGAAAACCAGTACCCGGCGCAACAGTAAATGTCAAAGGAACGACTCAAACCGTTATTACCGATGAAGCCGGTAAGTTCAGCTTGACTATTAAACAGGCTAATCCTGTTTTGGTCATTACTGCCGTAGGCTTCGGATCAAAGGACATTCCTGTTTCTGATCAGTCAAACGTCAGCATTTCACTTGAAACAAGTGCTGTTGATCTGTCTGAAGTGGTCGTAACAGGCTTGGGCATTAAAAGAGAGTCAAGGTCGATCGGTTATTCTGCGCAGAAAGTTTCTGCAACAGAGATCACCAAAGCGGCTGCTCCTGATCTTGGATCGGGCCTGATGGGTAAGTCGGCCGGTTTGAATATCTCCGCTCCAAACGGTATACAGGGAAGTTCCCAACGGATCGTGATCCGTGGTAACAATGCTATCCTCGGAAGCAACCAGCCGCTGATCGTGGTAGACGGTATCCAGGTGGAGAATAACCCGGTTGGTGGTACTACCGGTACGGCAGGAACAAGCCTTGAAAATCCCAAAGACTGGGGCTCTTTCCTGAACTTTATCAACCCGGATGATGTACAGGATATCACTGTACTCAAAGGCGCTACGGCAGCTGCGCTTTATGGAGCACGTGGCGGTAACGGTGTGCTGCTGATCACAACAAAGAAAGGCGTGAAGAAGCCAGGTATAGGCGTTGATTATAATCTTTCATCCCTGTTCAGCAAAGCTGCCCGTTTCCAGGAAGTGCAGAATTCCTATGGCTACGGTGGTGCAAACGCGATGTGGTCTGCTACGCCGCAGTTCCCCACAGTAAATGGCGAACTGCGCTACCCCGGCAACTATCCATGGGATGGTCAGCCCGTTGGTGATGCGTACCAGGCAGCTGGTTCCATTCCCGGTGGCTATTCAACCTGGGACCTGTTCAGCTGGTATGGGCCTGCATCATCATGGGGGCATAAACTGGATGGAACAGAGATCGTCTGGTGGGATGGCGTGAAAAGAAAATGGGATGCGCAGCCTGACAACAGGAAAGCATTTTTCAGAACTGGTAACACTACTACGCATAATCTTTCCTTCAGCGGCGGTGGTGAATTCGGTACCGTACGCGTCGGCTTGACCAGACAGGACAATACCGCTGTTTTGCCAAACAGCAACTATAATCAGAATGGGATCAACGTTGGAACAAATCTCAATATTTCCGAGAAACTGAAAGCTGAAGTGACTTTCAGCTATACAAACTATAACAGGAAGAATACACCGGATATCGGCTCTGAAAATTCATGGGCAAAATTCATGATCCATGGCATGTCGAGAGACTATAAGCCGCTGGAGTTTGATATGTATAAGAACGCCGATGGCAGCAAGAACATTTTTGATCAAACTACTCCCTTCCGTTTCTATCCTTATAACAATAACTCATTTAAGGACCTGTTCTGGAACCTGAATGAACACAATCAACAGCTTAGCCGCGATCAGTTGCTCGGCGCAGTAAGGCTTTCCGCTGACCTGTTGCCATGGCTGAATATCTCCGGCCGTGCATCTATGAACTATGCAAACGCTTCTGTTGAGAGCAGGTATACGCCGATCGATGCGGGTGGTGTACGTGGTCAATACGGAATGGAATCGATCAAAGACCGTAATGCGAACTTCGAATTGTTCACTACGTTACATAAGGATAATATCCTCCCGGATCTTAATGCAAGCCTGATGATCGGTAACAGTGCCCTGCGTTCAAGACAATACGGTATCAATGCATGGAACAACGGAGAAACCACGCCGTTCTCTATCCCGAACAAATATTATCTGTCCAACACCACAGGAAACCTTCCTGCAGCAACGGAGAAATGGTGGGATTATAACCTGAACAGTTTGTTTGGTGTTCTCGATCTTTCTTACAAGAACTACCTGTTCCTGCAGGTTACAGGAAGAAATGACTGGTCTTCCACACTTCCGATCCAGAACGCCTCTTATTTCTTCCCATCAGCAAGCTTAAGCTATGTGTTTACAGAGGGGATCAAAAGCATGCAGAACATCGATTGGCTGACTTATGGTAAACTGAAAGTATCGGCTGCTAAAAGTGCAAACGGTACCGATCCTTACCGATCAGTATATACTTATAATTCAGAAGTGATCAGCAACTATATCAACGGAACAGCTCCAACCTCTTTCGGCGGTGTGCCCGTGAGAAGAACAGAGAAAATACTGCCTCCGGCCAACCTGCTGATCCCTCAGGATAACAAGTCTTATGAAGTAGGCATGGAATTAGGCTTCCTGAACAATCGCCTGAACATGGAGGTGACGTACTATCAGACCAAAGCGACTTCCCAGATCCTCAGTGGTTCGCTGGCGCTTTCTTCAGGTGCGCAGTCTGTTACATTCAACACAGGCGCATTGTCTAACAAGGGCATTGAGTTCATTGTCAGAGGTACTCCCATTCAGACCACCAAACTGCGTTGGGACGTGACGCTGAATGCAGCTCATAATAAGAATAAAGTTTTGCAACTCACAGAAGGCATCGACCGTTTTCCTCTACAGGACCTCTGGGGAAGCAATGGTGTGCAGATGTATGTTCGTGAAGGAGAAAATTACGGAACCATCTATGGCTACGATTATACTTACATGAATGGCCAGCGTGTAGTTGAGAAGATCCTTGATAGAACAGATCCGACTAAAGTAGTGGGTACACGTTATGTGACGACTACCGATCCTGTGGCTATCGGTAATGCAACACCAAAACTGACAGGTGGTTTGGGTAATACCCTTCGCATTGGCAACTTCAGCGTGTATGCATTGGCTGATTTTAAACTGGGTGGCGATATCTATTCCGCGGATTATGCGGCAGCCGTTGGTATGGGGCTTTCTCCGTCAACACTGACCGAAAGAGATGGCGGTGGTTTGCCTTACACTTATCCGGACGGTACGAAAGCCAATCATGGTGTGGTGCTTGATGGTGTGTTTGCTGACGGTTCACAGAATACTGATGTTGTTCATTACATGTACAAATACGCAGGCGCTTACCAGGGTTGGTCAAATGTGAAAATGCCAAGAGCGAATGCCGTGTTTGAAAACTCATGGGTGAAACTGAGAGAAGTGAATATCACGTATTCTGTTCCTGCAAGTTTTGTCAGAAAAATGAAGTTTGTACAGGGTCTTGATCTTTCTGTGATCGGGCGTAACCTGTTCTACATCTATTCTTCATTGCCTGAAAAACTGAATCCTGAAGCGATCAATGGTATCGGTAATGCACAGGGTATCCAGTGGGCTCAGTTCCCGATGATCAGGGACATGGGTGTTGCACTTAAAGTGAGGTTTTAATCTTTAAATGGACAAACAATGAAAAGCATAAAAAATAAAATATACGCTGCTGTTTTTGCAACAGTCATGATCGGATCTGGTTGCAAGAAAGGTTTTGAAGAATTGAATACACCGCCGGATAAAGCATCAAATGCCACTACACCGGAACTTTTCAATGCGATCGTGAGTTCCCTGCCTCTTACAGCAGGTGAACAGTCTGTACTGAACTCCTGGATCTATCCGATCACGCAGCAGGGGATCGTGGTGTCAGGCGCTTATCCTTTTGATAACGCGAAGAGTGCGGTATGGGAGAATTATTACCTGACCATGGGCAACTTCCGTGTGATGGAAGACCGCATCAATAAAGACGCCAGTAAGGACACTTACAATAACATCATGGCGATGGCAAAAACCATCATGGCTTACCAGACCCTGAAAACAACCAACTATTACGGCAGCATGCCGTATACCAATGCAGGCTTTGCGCCTTTATCTGATGTGACAAGGTATAAAGCTACCTACGACAAACAGGAGGATATCTACAAAGCCGTCCTCACTGATCTGAAATGGGCAGTAGATAATCTATCGACCAATGCCAACCAGGTTTCTCTTGGTGCATATGAGACCCTGTTGAAAAACAATATTCCTCTTTGGGTGAAGTTTGCGAACAGTCTTCGACTGCAGGCTGCTGTTACAATGCACGACAAAAATCCCGCATTCGCTGCGCCGCATATTACCGAGGCAATGTCCAAACCATTACTTGTAGAGGGAGATGATATCGGTCTTTGGCCTACACAGATCCCCAACCTGAAGTTTGACTGGAGACAATGGTCGTTTTCTGCAAACTGCTACCTGCGTATGGGGACTACGATGTGGAATCTCATGTCTGCCAACAACAATACCGATGGCAGTGGCATCTTTGATCCGCGTGCAAAGATCTATTTTGAAACGAATGTTGCTAACCAGTGGGCTGCTTATCCTCAGAACCCGACGACAGGCACACCATCTGAAGGGGGTGCTCCGTACAACCTGGAAAAACGCACAGCAGCATGGGCTGATAAAGGCATAGGTAATAACAGCTCCAATTTCAACTTCTATTTCGAAAAGGATCTGACCAATATTCCTGAACTGATGCTGACCGCGTCACAGGTATACCTGCTGAAAGCAGAGGTATACAACCGCGGCATCGGCGTTGCGGCTAATGCGGCAACAGCAAAACAGGAGTACGAAGCGGGTATCAAGGCTTCCGTAAATATGTGGACCAAAGTGGCGTTCTCCACTCCTGACTGGGTAGTGAATAAACCTGCTGCCGCTACTGCTACTGCAGGAGAATTGAACACACTGCTTACCAGCCCTGCCGTTGCTTACAGCGCAACACCTGCCACTGCTTTGAACCAGATCTATGCACAATACTGGGTGAGCACATTCAAGCAACCCTGGGACGCCTGGACTCTGATGAGAAGAACAGGAGGAAAAACACCGATGTCAACTACCAATCCGCAATACTATACGGCCAACTTTGGTACTTACAACAGATTTGTTTATCCTGACAACGAGTTCAGCTACAACTTTGAGAACTGGAGAGCTGAAACCGGGTCAAACGATCTTCCATCTAAGAAGATCTGGCTGCAGCCATAGAGGGCAGGCGTTTTAAAGTTTAATAGTTTTAGGTTTAAAGGTTTGAAAGGTTTGATACGTTTGATACGTTTTTAACCTTTCAAACCTTTTGAACTTCCCCAAACCTTTCAAACATAGTTTCTAAAAGAGAACAATGAGTATCAGAAAAATCTTGACCGCAGCATTCTTCGCTCTGCTGCAAACAGGTGGAGTTCTTGCGCAGCAGAACGTTCATCCATCTTCCGTTAAGTATGAATATCCTGCAGAACCGGAAGTGAGAGAGAAGCTGGAGAAATGGCGCGATCAAAAGTTTGGGATCATCCTGCACTGGGGTTTATATGCTGTGCCGGGCATCATTGAATCATGGAGTATCTGCAATGAAAACTGGATCGAGCGCGATAGCACGATCGCGTATGAAGATTATAAGAAATGGTACTGGGGGCATGCGAGTCAGTTCAACCCCGTCAACTTCGATCCGGAAAAATGGGCAGATGTAGCAAAGAAAGCGGGAATGAAGTACCTGGTGTTTACGACCAAGCATCATGACGGCTTTAATATGTTTGATACAAAAGAGAGCGACTTCAAGATCTCGAACGGCCCTTTTAAAGCAAATCCGAAAGCGGATGTATTGAAATATGTGTTCGAATCATTCCGTAATAAGGATTTTATGATCGGGGCATATTTCTCCAAGCCCGACTGGCATTCGGAGAATTACTGGTGGCCTAAGTATGCAACAGCGGATAGGAACAATAACTATGATATCCGTAAGTATCCCTGGCGGTGGGATAAATACAGGCAGTTCACATTTAACCAGATCAGCGAACTGATGCATAATTACGGGAAAGTGGATATTCTCTGGCTGGACGGCGGCTGGGTACGACCGCGCGAAACCGTGAATGAAGAAGTACTATCCTGGGGTGCGCCGATCCCCGAATGGAGCCAGGATATAGATATGCCGAAGATCGCGCAAATGGCAAGACAGGCACAGCCTGGCTTACTGATGGTAGACAGGACTGTTCACGGTCCATATGAGAACTACCAGACACCCGAGCAGCGTGTACCCGAAACTCAACTGAGCTATCCCTGGGAAAGCTGCATGACATTGGGTGGTGCCTGGGGTTACGTGCCCGGCGACCAGTTCAAGTCAGCCGCAAAAGTGATTCATACACTCGTTGAAGTAGTAGCTAAAGGCGGCAGCTTATTACTTGGCATAGGGCCAAAGGCTGACGGTACTTTCCCGGAAGAAGCCAACGCGCGATTGTTGCAGATCGGTAGCTGGATGGATAAGAACGGGGCGGCTTTGTACAATACGCGCATCACAAAGAACTACCATGACGGCAATACCTGGTTCACACAGGATAAAACGGGCGCAACGAAATATGCGATCGTTTGCTTACCGGAAGGAGAGCCGGTAGCCAAAGAAATTACGTGGAAAGGTAACGCTCCCAAAAAGGGAACAAAGATGAAACTGCTGCAAACAGGTGAAACAGTGAAATGGAAAGCAGACGCCGCCGGCGTCAGGCTCTCTGTTCCTGCATCTGTTGGTAAGTTTCAGACGCCCGCATTAGCCTTCTCGTTCATTGCGGAGCCTGAATAACCGGTATTGACCTGCTATTAACTCCCCTTACTGTCTTTCTGCCTTACTGCTTCGATTTTTTGCAGTAAGGCAGAAAGAAAAGTAAGAACACATTATTGCAGTCCTCTGGCTGTTTTCTCTTTTTTAATCTCTTTGAGCGAGTTCGCATTCAGAACGATAATAGGCGTCATTGTCGTTGGTATTATCACCAGGAAATTGAACCCGTTTCTGATCGTCAGGAATATCCCTATGATCAGTGTAACGGCAGAGGCGCCAAGCAGCATATAGGTTAGTGTCTTCAGCACTTTCTCGCTTTTGATCAGTTCTTCATTGCTCATCTCTGCCGGTTTCTTTGCAGTCATTCTTGTGGTTTTAATTGCGCGCAAAATACAATCATTTTATGTCCATTCGTTCAGGTTTTACTGACAAAATCTTATCATTTCCGTATTGTCCGCCTGCGTTTTGTGCTGGCTGCGAAACGGTTAAAGACAATGGACCGGGTCGCCGAAAAACGAACTGTGATCAATGCCGGTGTTAAAATGCAAAAAAGCTGTAACTATGTTCATCAGCTATCCGTTTTTGCTGATAACAGGAATTCAACACTGATGCCATGCCTTTAAAATCACCCCTTATCACATTGCTTGCGCTCGCAGTTATTTCCATTCAACCAGCATTTTCACAATCGGAAGACTCAATCAGATTGGATTACAATCCGAGGCTTACCAGGGCCGAGAGTGAATGGTTGAATCAGCACATCACCCATCGCGGGGATTTTGATTTCACCGGTAAAAATGTTGTCTTCGTTGAACTGCTTACAGGAGGGTTTTATGGAATCGGAAAGTTCACATTGCCGCTTCATCAGAAGCATATATTTATTCCCCAGATCAGCGGATCATTCTATAAAATCTTTGTGTTGACAGCAGCGGAGAAGCAGAAGAGCGGAGGATTGGATGCGATCTTTGTAGCAGGCAACAGCAAGCATAAAGGAAAAATGAAAAGGTTGAAGCGTGAAGGGCTTCTCGACGACTATTCCAATAATTATCCACAGATCCCGGATGACGCGGGCCAGGATAACAACCCCGTACTTACACCACCTAATGCGACATTTTTTAATGAGATCTATCGTAACAGAACCAGTTACCTGCCGGACTCATTTGATTTTACAGGGAAGAAGATAGCCGTATTTTCAGGACATCCGGATGTGGCGAAGGTTCAACGGATCCAGCTACCGGAATACGTGCTGAAAGTTCGGACCGCGCTTGATCAGGATGGACGTTATATTCCTGAGTTTACAACCGTCCTCACCGAAGAACAGAAAAAAGAATCCGGTGGCTATGATGTCATCATCAGTTACCGGAATAAGATCGGCACTCCCTTAACGGGTTTGATTGGAATATTGAAAAAGCAGTGACGGATATTTCTTCGGTAATTCCAGGGCCGCTCATGCGTCCAGGCGAAACGTGCAGCTGCACCGATAATTCCTCAGATAAGAAGAATGTGTGGCAAAGCTGCCTTTATATGTTGCGCTGTGCCGTTTAAAACGGGCTGGTATGATCTTGGTACCCGAGGGGAAAACCCTGTAATATGAATCCGTTCGGTAAGGCGTTTTCCGCGCATCATTCCAAGAAA
>JBEVKW010000015.1:0-7538 GCA_040509495.1 Chitinophagaceae bacterium
AAAAGCGTGCAGAGGTGATTGCCGCTGGGATCATCCGGCTGGGAGCTTCCAAATCGCAACTGGAGGGCGCTGAAGGTTACGGCGACAAACATCCCGCCGGAAATAATGATACGGAGGAAGGCCGTGCAATGAACCGGCGGGTGGCGGTAAATGTAAAGACTAAGTGAAAGCGGCAGTAATGCCCGATGGTCAGGTTCCGGAAATCGACGCATCTGTAAAACAAAAAGCCTTCTGAACAGAGAAGGCTTTTTGTTTTATTTTCAAAATGCAGGAGCCGTGCTAACGGCAATCCGTCATCATCTTTTTCTACTTATACATTTCTTCCTTCAATCCCTTTACCCTGTCATCAGCCAGGTATTCATCAAACGTCATCAAGCGATCGATGATACCGCGCGGGGTCAGTTCAATAATGCGGTTCGCTACGGTTTGCATGAACGTGTGGTCATGGCTTGTAAGTAACACGATGCCTTTATAGTCTGTACATTGTTCGTTGAAGCTTTGGATGCTTTCAAGATCAAGGTGGTTAGTAGGCTGATCGAGCAGGATCACGTTTGGATTCTGGAGCATCATGCGGCTTAGCATACAGCGCACTTTTTCGCCCCCGCTGAGAACGTTCGTTTTCTTCAGTACATCATCGCCACTGAACAACATTTTACCAAGGAAGCCACGCAGGAAAGGTTCATCCACATCATTTACATGTGGCGGAACAAACTGGCGCAACCAGTCCATCAGGTTCATATCGCCGCCAAAATACTGGCTGTTCTCCTGTGGAAGATATGCATGCGTAACAGTGCTGCCCCATTCGTAAGACCCGCTGTCTGCGGTCATCTCCGCATTAATGATATTGAAGAAATTGGTTACTGCAAGTGGGTCACGGCTTAATATGGCGATCTTATCCCCTTTGTTAACGGTAAATGTTGCGTCTTTGAAAAGTACACGGCCATCAACAGAGGAGGTGAGTTTCTCCACGTTAAGGATCTGGTTACCCACTTCTCTCAACTGCTGGAAAATGATACCGGGATATTTGCGGTAGCTCGGCTCGATCTCTTCGATTGTAAGTTTATCAAGCGCTTTCTTACGTGAAGTAGCCTGCTTGCTTTTTGAGGCGTTCGCACTGAATCGTGCGATGAAGTCGATCAATGCCTGACGCTTCTCTTCCACCTTCTTGTTCTTGTCATTCAATTGGCGGGCCATCAGTTGTGACGACTGGTACCAGAAGGTATAGTTACCGGTGAAGACCTTCACTTTTTGACGGTCAACATCAGCAACGTGGGTACAAACTGCATCAAGGAAGTGACGGTCGTGGCTTACTACCAGTACGATGTTTTCATAATCAGCAAGGAAGTTTTCCAGCCAGGCAATCGTTTCAATGTCCAGACCGTTGGTAGGCTCATCCAGTAACAGGATATCCGGATTACCGAACAGCGCCTGCGCGAGTAACACCCGCACTTTGAAAGTAGATGGGATGTCTTTCATCAGCGCCTGGTGAAATTCTTCTTTAACACCAAGTTCGCTGAGCAGCATTGCTGCATCGCTTTCCGCGGTATATCCGCCCATTTCTCCAAACTCACCTTCCAGTTCTCCCGCGCGAAGACCATCTTCTTCTGTAAAGTCGGCCAATGCATAAATTGCTTCGCGTTCCTGTGCCACTTTCCACAGACGGCTATGTCCCATCATCACTGTATTCAGTACGGTCTGCTCGTCAAATTCAAACTGGTTCTGTTTCAGGATTGCCATACGCTCTCCCGGAGTAATGTCAATAGAGCCTTTATTCGGCTCGATCTCACCACTCAATATTTTAAGGAACGTACTTTTTCCGGCACCATTTGCTCCAATCACCCCATAACAGTTCCCTTTTGTGAAATTGATATTCACCTCTTCAAACAAAACCCTTTTACCATAGGCCAGTTTGAGATCTCTTACGCTGATCATTATTGTTACTGATTTTGAAGCCGCAAAGGTACGGTATAAATGCGAAAAACAGGGGATCATCGGACGTTTCGTTGTCCGTTCACCGAAGTGCGAGCCCACCGGTTAATCATCCATTTGCACTGAAAAATCCCGGTCCACGATTAACGTACAACCGGTCATAAAAAATGCCGCCCCATTCCAGGGCGGCATCTTATAGCAGGTTGGTATGTTGTGACTTAGTAGATCATCACCTTACTTTCGGTGATCTTTTTGCCTGAGCCATCGCCGATGACGACGTAGTAGATGCCTCTCGCCTTTCCGTTCAGGTTAATACTGTGGAGGGTATAAGGACCATTGACATTCAGTTGGGCACTGTATACCTGTTGTCCCCGCGTATCATAGATGGCAAGGGTCTGACGGCCAGCCGTACCGGAGCTATTATAGAACGATACGGTGAAGGTTCCGTTATTTGGCGTCGGATAAATGAACAGGTTGCTGCTGGCTGTTGCACCGATGGTCAGCACATTCGATTCGTTATTACAGCCTGTTGTCGGATTAAGGATCCGTACCTGATAGTTACCAACTTCCACGGAGTCCACCAGATAGCTCGTACCGGTGATACCAGGCAATACCTGGTCATTTCTGGTCCAGGTTATATTGAAACCGGTCGGCGCAGGAGTGATTGCTGCATTGATCGTTGTGGTCTGGCCTGGCAGCAGGTCGGTGAACGGTGTTGCCGCCAATTGAACGGTCGGTCTTGCATTGACGGTAAGTATTGCGGCATTGGTCGGCGTAGCGGCGGTACAGGTTGCGTTAGACAACTGCACGCGGTAACGGTTATTGTTCATCGCACTTGTTACGTTGCTGACGGACAGGGTCGCCGTCGTTGCCCCGCTATATGCGCCGCCATTGGCGATATTGGTAAACGTATTGCCGCCATCTGTGCTTACCTGCCACTGATAGATCACTGCGATTGTACTTGTTCCGGCAGCGGTAAACGTGACATTACCCGTTTCGCAGATCGTTACGCCCGTCGGTTGTGTCGCCACTACCACTGGCGCAATCACTGTCAGGGTCGCTGCACTGGAATTGATGACTTGCGAACAGGTGCCGGTCACCTGGACACGATAGCGGTTGTTGGTCTGAGCCAACTGGGTTCCGGTAACGGTATAGGTTGTACCAGTATTCGCTCCGGGAGCCGCAGTATAGGTGGTTCCACCATCGGTGCTTATCTGCCAGAGATAGCTGACGGCATTGGTTGCGGTTACAGAGAATGTCGTATTACTGTTCAGGCAGGCCGATACAGATTGTGGCTGAGCCGTTACAACCGGAGGCGTTTGAGACTCCACATTGAAGACAAGTGTACGGCTTTTCACCATTGCACCTGCTGTGCCTGTTATCGTAACATTATACGCCTGACCAGCTGCGAGCAGGTTGGTATTGGTAAGTGTCACAACAGAGGTGCTACCCGGCGCTACAGGATTGGTTCCGAATGATACCGTTACGCCTGCCGGGAGGTTATTCTGTCCCAGCGACAATGTTACCGGAGTATTGAATCCGAGTGTCGCCGTAGTACCGAGCGTCACATTTGAACTTGTCTGCTGACAGGTGATGGTTGAAGCCGCCGGCGTGGTGAAATTGAATTCAGGGCCGGTGATCGCAAAGTTTACATCCGATATATCAAAGAAGATATTTCCGACAGCTTCCACTTTGATACGTGCGGTGGTGCTTGTATTGACTGGAAGTGTAACATCATGCGTGCCATCATTGGGCGTACTCGCTACCAGTTCCTGGAAAGTAAATCCGCCGTCATAAGAAATGGAAATTTTTACATTCAGGCAACTGACGGGCGTAACGTTAGTGCTGTTAACACTCCAGGTGACAGTTTGAGTGGTTCCGGCTCCCCAGGATACTGCCGTATTGGGGCTGGTTACGGCAAATGGTCCTGCGTTAGTGGCAACAGACAGCAGCATATCGGCATCGCGTGTATTTCCGCCACCGGGATGGTTATCTCTGACGGTTAAACGGAAGACCAGGTTTCGCCCGATAGTTGGCAATTTTTCCCAGGTGCCCACATTCTGATTATTGAGAATCGTGGTCAGCTGTGGGAAGGTCCGGCTCGGTGAAGTACTGTATGGCATCGACCGGAATAAAGGTCCGGCTGCTGTGCCGGGATTGATCGAAGTTTGCGCGGAAGTTGCAGAGTTGAACTGTTCCCAGGTATAGGTAAGTATATCACCGGGATCCGCATCTGAACCGCTTCCGGTCAGGGTGAATGGCGTGGCCCTCGGGATAGTATAATCGTTTCCGGGAATTGCAATGGGAGTATTGTTGCCTGTGGAAGTCACAACAGCACATCCGCCACCTGTTGCGCCTTTCACGTAATCCGTTACCTGCTGGATGCTTGCCGCATGAAAGTAATCATCGGAATGATCCTGCACATCACTTATCGGGGTGATCCCGGCATATCCCATGATCGTACTTCCACTGCCTGGTTCCATTTGTACGCCGGAGCCTTCAAAATTATGAGCAAAAGTATGGTTCGCTCCAAACTGGTGCCCCATTTCATGAGTAGTAAAATCGACTACGAACGGATCTCCTTCGGGAATGAAATGGGAAGTAAAAGCTCTTCCTTTCATGCCTTCCTTGCAAACACAGGCAATACAACCTGCATTACCATTGTTATTGGCCGGGCTTGATTCGCGGTGTACCAGGTGGCCGATATCATAGTTGTTTGTGCCGATCACTGCATCCAGATTGGCCTGACCGTTCAGGGTGGATGGCCATGGATCAGTTGCCGGATCAAGATAGATCACGAGATCATTAGTGGCGACCAGGTTCATGTGAATACCGAAGTCGCGTTCATATATTCCATTTGTACGAACCATCAATGTAACCATTGCTGCAAGCACTTTTGCCCTGCGTACAGCATCGTTTGCTTCTGATCCGTTGAGGAAGAACTGTGCATATTCACCGGTACAACCCAATGCAAGGCGGTACGTGCGAAGTTTCCCATCATCTGCACCACGGCCGGTTGATCCGGGAGGAGGAGCCGGCACATCAAAATTTGAATTATTGGCAGATTCTTCGGTGAGACAGCGGAATTCTTTTTTATAGTTAACAACGTCTTTGCGGGAGAAGACCACATAGTATTTACCATCGCGGTCAACCGGGTCAATGTACATCGTTTTTTTGTCTGCGCTAAGGACCATGGCATGAAAGCCACGGGGAGAAAAATCGAAGTGAACAACCGAACCGGGATCATCTATGCCCTGGCCAATATAGGTCTTGATGTCGGGATATTTAGCAGCAAGAACAGGATCCATCACAACGGATTCCACCGCCCGGAATCTCTCAGGAGTACCGTCAGAATTGGGAATGGTGATGATAAAGGCTGATTTATCCGCTGCCACCAGTTCTCTTTTGGGTGCACGTTTCAACGCTTCCTGCAGTACAGGCTCATCCAATTGAAATATTTTATAAGCTGCGGGTTTGTAACGGCCGCCTGCGAACAGATCTTTCCCCAGTGTGCTTTCACTGACTTCTTTCCATTCACGTTGTGCAAACAGCACCGACGAACAACTCAGCAATACCAGGAATAAAAATGCTTTCGGGTAGAACTTCCTCATAAACATCAGAAATTGGTTAGGGATTATCAACTAAAAATATTGATATTTCCCTGTCCGCGCAAAAAAGAAAATCCGGGGACTGGGGCCGAAAAGTGGGAGAAATGCGGGGGGATAAGAGTTTAAAAGATTAAGGGGTTAATAGTTTAAGGGTTTGAAGGTTCAATAGTTAAAAATAAAAGCCGCCCCGGATCGGGGCGGTTTTTTATAGAGCTTTAAGGTTATACTGGTTTAAATCAGGGTTGTATGTCTGAAACAACTTTTAAACCCTTAAACCTTTAAACCTTTTAAACCTTGCTTTGAACTCCTCTCAGGTACAATGGATTAATAACCCATTCCACCCATATCAGGAGCGCCATGAGCATGCGGAGCTTCTTCTTTTTTAGGTTTGTCAGCGATCACACACTCAGTGGTGAGCAACATACCAGCGATAGAAGCTGCATTTTCGAGGGCGATACGAGTCACTTTAGTAGGATCGATCACACCCGCTTTCAGCAGGTTTTCGTATACTTCAGTGCGGGCGTTAAAACCGAAATCGTTCTTACCTTCTTTTACTTTCTGGATAATGATAGAACCTTCAAGACCTGCGTTACCAACGATCTGGCGCAGCGGCTCTTCCAGGGCTCTTTTCACGATAGCCATACCGGTTTGCTCATCTTCGATCTGGCCTCTTACTTTAGCTTCCAGGCTTTCGATAGCGCGGATGTAAGCGATACCACCACCAGGAACGATACCTTCTTCAACCGCAGCGCGGGTTGCATGAAGCGCATCATCCAAACGGTATTTCTTTTCTTTCATTTCAACTTCTGTAGCAGCACCTACATACAGTACAGCAACACCACCAGCCAGTTTAGCCAGGCGTTCCTGCAGTTTCTCCTTATCATAGTCAGAAGTAGTGTTCTCTACCTGAGCTTTGATCTGGTTAACGCGTGCAACGATGCCGGCTTTTTTGCCTTTACCGCCTACTACAGTTGTATTGTCTTTATCGATCGTTACAGAAGAAGCCTGTCCGAGTTTAGTCAGATCAGCATCTTCCAGTTTGTAACCCAGTTCTTCGCTGATCACAGTACCTTCAGTAAGGATCGCGATATCCTGAAGCATTTCTTTGCGGCGATCACCAAAGCCAGGAGCTTTAACAGCTGCAACTTTGATCGTACCGCGCAGTTTGTTCACTACGAGCGTAGCGAGTGCTTCGCCTTCGAGATCTTCAGCGATGATCAGCAAAGGACGGCCGCTTTGAGCAACTTTCTCCAGGATATGGAGAATGTCTTTCATGGAAGAGATCTTCTTGTCATAGATCAGGATGTAGGGGTTCTGCAGTTCGGCTTCCATTTTCTCGCTGTTTGTAACGAAATATGGAGAGATGTAACCGCGGTCGAATTGCATACCTTCTACCACTTCTACAGTAGTGTCTGTACCTTTTGCTTCTTCAACAGTGATCACGCCTTCTTTACCAACTTTACCAAATGCTTCAGCGATCAGTTTACCGATCGTCTCATCATTGTTGGCAGAGATAGTAGCTACCTGCTGGATCTTTTTGCTGTCGCTTCCAACAGTCTGACTTTGACCACGGAGATTTTCAACTACGAGGCTAACTGCTTTGTCGATACCTCTTTTCAGATCCATTGGGTTTGAACCTGCAGCTACCATTTTCAGTCCTTCGCTGATGATAGCCTGTGCCAGTACAGTAGCAGTAGTAGTACCATCACCTGCAATGTCAGCAGTTTTGGATGCTACTTCTTTCACCATCTGTGCGCCCATATTTTCGATTGGGTCTTCCAGTTCAATTTCTTTTGCAACGGTTACACCGTCTTTAGTTACCTGTGGAGCGCCGAATTTCTTTTCGATCACCACGTTGCGGCCTTTCGGTCCGAGGGTAACTTTTACAGCGTTGGCAAGGGTGTCAACGCCTTTTTTCATTTTATTTCTTGCTTCGATATCGAAGAATATCTGTTTTGCCATTTTAATTGATTTGAAAGTTTGGGAATTTGAAAATCGGAT
>JBEVKW010000016.1:0-13252 GCA_040509495.1 Chitinophagaceae bacterium
ATTCGCCCCTTTATTCAGCACTTCTTCGAATGCCGCCGGATCTCCCGCTGCTGCTTTTTGATCTACCTCATCCAGCGCATTGATCCAAACTCTTGCACCACTCTTCTTAATGAACGAGATCACGTCCGCATTATGATGAGAAAGATCGATATGCACCGCCTCCGTTTTTACTTTCGCCAGCCAATCGCCTGCCTCCTTCTCGCTATGTGTGCGCAACAAGGTCCGGAATGATGCATCGCGCTGTTTCAGCATTGTCACATGATCTGCTTCTCCAACAAAAAAGAAACAGGTGGATTGCGTTTGCGTTTCTTTTACTTCCTGCATGATCTTTTCAATACATCCGGCAGATTTGACATCCAGGTCAACTAAGATCTTTCCTTTAGCCAGTGATAACGCCTCTTTCAACGTGGGTATCTTTTCTTCTGTTGGTTTTCCTTTGTGCAGCAATCGCAATTGGCGGATCTCGTCCAGTGTGAAACTATCGACCGGACCTTTACCAGTTGTAGTTCTGTTCACTGTTTTATCATGTATCACCACTAGCTGACCATCTTTCGTACAACGTACATCCAGTTCGATGATATCAATGCCCATATCAATCGTTTGCTGGAAACCCAATAACGAATTCTCCGGTGCATCCAAATGGGCACCACGATGCGCAGCAATCAACACCTTTCCGGATGTAGGTGTTAGGAACTCTTTATTGATCTCATTGAACCGTTTCGTCGGTTCCTGCGCATTTACCATTATCATGCTAAAACTGATAAGCAGTAATGATAGGACTTTTTTATTCATACTGAAAATAATAAGATCAGAATTAAGAGCCCGGTATCTTCCTTCATAACGGTCTGCATAGCTGCCACCCTCGATGGCCCAGTATTGGGTGGACTTCAACTCGCTGTGCTTATAAGCTGCGCGTTGTTTTACCTGGTTGGTGTATTTCGTTGCATTGGTGTGATCATACTCACTTAACCTGCTTCGAAAACCGGAAGCGGGAGCAAAGCTAGTTGTCCCAGGGAAGTGTCAAAATTATATAATTGTAAAGTCGGAGGCTCCTCTAAATCTCCCGCTAAGAGGGAGAATTTATACATTCATTTAAATCGTATACCAGGATATTAGTGACAATATTCTTTATAATCGAAAGCTTTCTTTTATAAACGACTTCAAGTCTCCCCCTTCGGGGGAGATTTAGAGGGGGCCTTCCAGCGGCCGGGAAGGAGTGGTCACCGGAAAAAAAGCGATCGCGTCATATGCAGCTACAAGATTCACCAACTCCAGACTTCTCTTTGATCCCGGATCCCCGCCGCCATAATTATCGGACGGTAGCAAACGATTCAAAGAAGGCGGAACGTCTTTCGAACAGATCAGAAACGGTTTAGAAGAGATCCGGTTCAATTGAAAGGACATGGTCGAACGATCAGCAGTTGAAAGATCGATCTCCTTATATACTCTTTTCTTCTGGGCTTCACTAAAATAATTCACCCAAAAAGAGCCTCTGCCGAATTCAAAGCCGATGATATAAACAGAGTCGCGAAGCTTTTGCCTTAGATAGTATCCCATCGCCTTTACATCCGGCCGGCTGGCATCTTTCCATCTCGTCGCAAAAAAGGAAGAGTCCATATTGACGTGTGCATTATGCGCCCATACAAATGCCTTTTCCTTTCCCTTGAGAGAGAGGAGATTTTCCGCCATATGCCTGTCACGCACTTTATATACATCGATCGCATCGTTAAAATAAAAAGACAGATTCTGCTCAATGACCCTGAGTGCGAAAACAGCACGGTTATCGGCCATTTTTAACGCGAACTGGTTCACCAATATCGCACAGGCATCGCGTTGTGCTGTAGTTTTTATCGAATCATTAAGCGATACAATATTTTTCCACTCATCCGAAAGCACAGGCTCCCGTTCACTGATATAGGAGGTAACATAGGGAACTCCCAGGAAAACGCCGTTGCCCGAATCAATTCCAATGAAACTGAGCGCCGGCTTATTATTTTTGATGTTATAGGTACGCATCCACAGGATCAGGTCTAGTAATTCTTCAGTTTTCCAGGGCCACAACATCATTGCCGCAAGCAGGTGCGCAGGATCGCCTTCACCTGTCTTGATATAATGATCTATCGGCAGGCATTCTACATAACCTGCCTCCAAAGCGAAAATGGTAAACCCTTTTTCTGCTACCAGGTATTTGAACATCCTTGTCTTCAACTCAAAGAATTCATGCGTACCATGTGTTGCTTCGCCCATAGCTACAACAGTCTTTCCCTCAATCTTCGAAAAAAATGATGCAGTAAAGTTCTCCTCCTCCAGGAAGAACACCGCAGGTTTCGATGACTGCGCCATCATCAAAGCTGGCACCGATAAGAACAGCACTATAAAGAATAGAATAAAACTTGGCCGGATCATGATTTGTTATTTAACCGGCAGAAAAATAAAGCAATACACGCGGCAATACGGAAGAAAAGGCTGAATTGACATATTTAACAGGTCAACTGCCCGAATCCACCTTTCTGTTGAAACGAAAAAGCGCAGCAGGTGATCCTGCGCGCCGGGGAAAGAAGCGGGGCATGGGGTTACGTAGGTTTCATAGGTTTAATAAGTTTAAGAAGTTTAATAGGTTAAAAGGTTAGTTGCTGCCACAATTATATTACTATCAACTTTTCCGGTAAATGCTAACCTATGGAACTTCTTAAACCTCATAAAACCTCTTAAACTTTTGAAACCTTTAAACCCTTGAAACCTTTATCCCCCCTGTACCCCATCACCCTCTCTCTTACTTTTCACTTCCACTTTCGGTGGCATCAATTTATAGATGACCGGGGTAACAATTCTGGATAGCAGTGTGGAGCTGATCAATCCACCGATCATCACGATCGCGAGCGGGGAGATCAGCGGATTGCTGGATAATGCAATTGGTAACAACCCTCCTATTGCGGTCAATGTGGTCAGAATGATCGGCAGGAAGCGCTTCTCTCCAGCCTCTTCAACTGCCTGCAGCAATTCCATTCCTTCCTCACGCAGATGGTTCGTAAAATCAACCAGCAGGATCGTATTCTTTACTTCAATACCCGCCAGCGCAACAATTCCGATAGTGGCAACAAATGAAAGTGAATTACCCGTGATCAGCAAGGCAAGTACAGCACCCACAATTCCCAACGGGATAACGGACAGAACGATCAGCGTGCTTTTAAATGTCTTGAACTGTAATACCAGCACCGCAATGAACATAAACACGGTAAACAGGATAATGCTGCCGAATCCCCCAAAGGATTCATTCCTGCCTTCTACTTCGCCTCCCATCTCATAACTGTAACCTGGAGGCAGTTTCATATTATCCATTTGCCCGATCACATCCTGGATCACTTTATCATTCAGGTAACCTTTCTTCACAAATGCATTGACAGTAACCGTTCTTGTTTTATTAAAGTGATTAATGCTCAGCGGTGATGTTTCAAAACGGATATCTGCCAGTTGCGAAAGCGGGATGGCATTACCCTGATTGCTGTTCACATAAAGGTTGTTGAACACCGTCAGATCAGGATACGACGGCCTCGGCACGCTCAGTACGATATCGTAGTCATCCCCTTCTTCATCAGGATCAGTGAATGTACCGACAGGAAAACCGGCAACAGCCATTCTCACTGTACGTCCGATATTCACTGTTGGCACACCCAGTTGCTGCGCTTTATCCTTATTGATATCGATGCGGATATCAGATTTCAGATTTCGTATCGGATTGTTAACATAGATCGCACCTTCTGTTTTCTTCAGCATATCTTCTACTCTTGCAGCAAGTGCACGGAGAGTGTCGAGGTTATCGCCCGCTACACGAACTTCTACGGGAGAGATCATCGGTTGCCCCTGTTCAAAATTCTTTACCTCCACCTGTGCTCCCGGATAAGGGGTCCATTGTGAACGCAACTGTTCAATGATCTCCAGCTTACGCTCTGGGTTTGTATCGGGATCAAGCTGTACAAAGATCTCTGCGAAATCAGTTCGTTCGTTTTGCTGGTTCACATTATAGTAAACACGCGGGTTACCTTTACCGATATTGGTTGAATAATATTTCACCTCGGGAACTTTCGTCAACTCTTTCTCGACTCTTTTTGCGATCGTATCGGTATAATAGATATTCGATTGCAAAGGTGCTGTGATATCGATCATGAACTGTGGCTTCTCAGAGGAAGGGAACAGGCTTGAACCGATCACAGGGATCAGTGCAAGCGAACCGGCAAAGATCGCAACTGCAATGATGATCGCTGCCCACGGGCGTTTCAAGGCTTTATCGAGCAATACAGCATAACTTCCATGTATCAGTTTCTGAAGGCCGCGAAGGAAAATGTTTCCATGTTCATCGGCATGCGGTTTTAAGATGCGGCTGGAAAGGAATGGAACGATCGTCAATGCCACGATCAGTGAACCAAGTATCGTACTGATCACAGAAATAGGAAGACTTCTGATAAATTCACCAGATGCTTCCGGCATAAAAGCCAGTGGCATAAAGGCGATGATCAGCGTGGCTGTACAACCCAATACGGCTTTTCCGATCTGGTTGGTTGCTTTGATCGTTGCATTTAACCGCGAATGACCTTCACGCATCCATCTCTCGATATTCTCTACTACGACGATGCTGTCATCTACCAGCAGACCGAGGGCGACGACCAGACCGACGATGCTTAACTGGTTCAGATTATATCCCATCAGATTGATCAGGATAATACCAATGCCCAGCGAAAGAGGGATCGAGATCATTACTACCAGCGAAGCTCTTAACCCCAGAGGCAATAAGGTGATCAACACGAGCCCGATCGCGATCAGGAAATCGAAACCGAGTGTACTCAAGCGATGGTTTACATTGTCGGCCTGGTCAAACTGTACCTGGAGATCGATATTTCCTGGTAATGTTTTTTTGAATTTCTCTATCACCGGCAAATATTGCTCCTGTATTGCTGAAATGTTCTCGCCTTTCTTTAAAGCTGCCATAACGAATACAGAGCGATGACCATTGAGGCGGGCAATATGCGTTGGCGCAGAGTAGTCGAAATAGACATTCGCCACATCACGGAGAAAGATATTATTTCCATTCACACTGGCAACAACCGTATTCCTGATCTCTTCGAGATTCTGATAGTTGCCATTGGTTTTTATATTGAATGATTTATTCCCTTCATTCACGCTGCCGCCCGGGATATTGGCGATTTCACTCTGCAATGCATTCCCGATAAGCGTAACAGGAATATGCAATTGCGAAAGTTTATCGAGTTGTGCATCAACTTTGATCACGGGATCCGGCAGTCCCTGGATCTCTACGTTCTTCAAAGCAGCGATCTTCTCCAGTTCATCCTGCAGATCCTCTGCTGCTTTTCTCAATTTGTCACGTGAAGCATTCTCTGAGACGAGGGACATCTGGAGGATGTTCACATTCGACGGATCGATCTTCTGCACATCTATCAGGTAGATATCCTGCGGAAGTTGTCCGCGAAGGCTGTTCACCTCCCGCACCAGTTCCTGGTATTTATCGTCCACATTTACACGAAAGCGATATTCCACCGCCAATACAGCCAGTCCATCGCGGATAGATGTTTTGATCCGCTTGATATCATCAAGACCATAGATCTGTTTCTCCATTTTTTTCACCACGAGTTCTTCCATGTCTTTCGGGCTTGTACCGGGATACACCACCACGACAGGAAATATAGGTGCATTGAGTTCGGGATCTTCAGAACGCGGCATATTCAACACTGTTGATACACCTATGGCGATCACCATCAGTACCATGATCAGGGTGAACTGATAGTTCTTTATTGAGTATTCAGAAATCTTCATGCTAAGAGTTTGAAGGAGGGGGAAGAGAGGAAATAGGTTTTACCGCTCTTACTTCTTAATGGTGATTTTGGAACCTTCGTTTAAGTAGGCACTGCCGGATATGATAAGGGCTTTGGCATTTTCGAGGCCGCCGCTGACGATCACTTTACCATTTTCAATTTTGTCTACCTGGATCTTAATTTTTTGGGCAGTGGTATTGTCATTGGTGATGAATACATAACCGGAACCGGCGTCGCCATCAAGCAAAGCATCGTAAGGGATGGACCATGCCTGCAGAGATTGAGAAGGAAAGATGGTAGCTTTTCCGAATAGGCCTGAGGCGATCCTTCCGGCCGGAGCATTTTTTAATTGAAGCTGCACCTGGAAGGTACCGCTCATTGGGTCTACGCCTTCGGGCTTCTTGCTTACGTAGGCTTCCAGCGTTTGACCAGGTAGTGCATCCGTGGTCACGCTAGCCTTATCACCGGTTTTGATGGCAGACCATTGGTAGTCGCTTACACCCGCTTTCAGGATCCAGCTTGACTGGCCAGCTCCGTTTACCTGTACAATCGGCGTACCCGGCCCCACGATCTGCCCTTCATTTGCCAGCTTGCGTAAAACATAGCCACTTTTCGGAGCACGGATCTCTGAATAGGTTTGATTGAAACCAGCACTGCTTTGTTGTTGCCTGGCAACATCCAATGCCGTTTTTGCATTCTGCATTTGCTCAAGCGTTGCTACGCTGTCTTTATAAAGATTGCTGGCCCGCTCATAATCACGCTGTGCTTTTTGCAACGCAAGCGATGCCTGCTCAGCCATTGCATTCACTTCAGTAAGATTGAGTGTTGCAAGAAGCTGACCTTTGCTGATGGCGTCTCCTTCTTTTACATAGATGCGATTGATCACCCCGCCATTTTTAAATCCAAGAGCCGTTTCATCATCGGTGGTGAACTGTCCGGCAGCGTAAATAGATTGATGTATAGAGTCCTGCTGAAGTGAGATCACCTGAACAGGAATGATCTCTTCGGTATTCGTTGTGTCTTGTTTAGGAGCCTGTTTGCAGGAGAAGATTCCCAAAGTGAATGCGATCAGGGTGAACAGAAATATCTTTTTCATAAGCTCATTTTTTTAACAGGTAAGAAGCTGTTTCTCTTTCCAGGTCAGCTGCTGCGTTAAGGAGTTTGTATTGGTTAATGACTTGCAGTAATTGCGCTTGTGTAAATTGATTGCGTGCATCGATGGCTTCGATAAACGTGTTGGTTCCTTCGCGGTAGCCGCGATCGATCAGCCGCTGATAGCTGGACGCTGCCTCCAGTTGTTTACCGGTAGCAGTATATACCTGCCAGGATGATCGAAGGTTATTCTTTGCAGCACTGCTGCCGAGTGTAAGTTGCTGGCGGACCTGCTCAAGATTCAGTCTTGCAGAACGGACATCCAGCTCAGACTGACGGATCTTGTTCTTATTCCGGTTACCGGCAAAAATGGGCACATCAAGTTGAAGACCTAAAAGATAGTACCGTGATTGTGTATTGAACTTCCAGTTCTCCGCCTGCGAACCGAGATCAAGTACTCCGTTCAGTCTTGGCATATAAACCTGCCTGTTCATTTGCAAGACGGTCTCATTGATGTTGATCGCCTGTTGTAAAGCTTTCAGCTCTTCGCGACCGGATGATGCGGCGTCCGTGCTGAGTTGTGTGACGATTTCCGTCAATGCCTGTTCTGCGCCGTAAGAAGTATCTATGGATGTATGCTGTTCACGGTTAAGCAGGAAGTTGAAATAAAGTTTTGCATTCTCCGCCTGTTGCTCTGCTGTATTCACCTGTGCGTTTACCTGTTCGATCTCTGCATTGGCGCGTAAGACATACGCTGGAAGGCCTTTGCCATTGTCAAGCAATTTTTGGTTAACGCGTCTTCCTTCATTGGCAAGTTCAAGCGCGGTGCGATAGATGGTGATGGACTTTAACGCGGTGAGATAGTTGAAATAGGCTGACTTGACATTCTGAACGAGTTGTCGTTTATAAATATCGACCTCGTATTCACTCAGCACGATCTGTTGTTCCGCGATCTGTTTATTGAAACGGATATCAGGGTTATAGATCGGCATGGTGGTCCGCACCTTTGCATCATAGAAATTATGCGGCAGGAAGTTGATACGTTGATTACTCAGTTGCGGAAAATTATTGGTTCCCGTCAATTGATTTAATGTGGCATATGCTCCGTTGAGGAGGTCACCCAGCGGCAGGTTGATGTCACGTCCTCCTCCGGCGGTCTGGTATCCCATCTGGAAAGAGACGGTTGGCAGAAACCATCCCCTGGCAATATCCAGCGCGGTGCCGGCCCTTTCGAGGGAGATGTTTTTTTGCTGCAGCACAATGTTGTTGGCAAATGCGCTGTCGATATAAGCATCGAGCATGGTTGGTTGTGCATTGGCGTTCCCGGCTATGCATAGGGCTCCCGCCAGGATCGTGCACCTGGTTTTACTTAATAGCGTCTTCATTATTAACACTGTTAATCAGTGATCAAAAAAATTACTTCAGCTTTTCAAGTGTGGCAATAAACGTCTCAAATGTGTGTGTGAACGCGTCGTCAATATCCTGCATGACCATTTTTCGTTTTACGACATGGTCGAGGTGTCCTTTGATCTTTAAGGTACATAGGCCATGCATCGTGCCCCAGATGAACATGGCGAAAGACTCCGCATTGAACTGTTTGAAATAACCTGCTTCCTGACAGCCCTGGACTACCATCAGCAGGATCCTGAAAGCCTGTTCCCCCTCTTCCCAATGGTCGTCGACGCAATCGAGCGGCTCTTCGCGATTAAACATCAGCTCATAGAAGTCGTTGTTTTCCAATGCAAACTGCATATAAGTCCTTCCCATCGCCTTCAGGCGTTCAAAAGGATGATCGATATGTGCAAGAATGGAAAATTGTGAGGCCAGCAGCTTGAATCCTTCCTGGTGAAGGGCATGGGAAATAGCTGCCTTGTCTTTGTAATAGAGATAGATCGTGGTTGGGCTGAACTCGATCTCTGCAGCGATCTTCCGGATGGACGTAGCTGCATACCCATCTTTGATGAAGAGTTTTTTCGCTGCATCCAGGATGCTCTGCTTGAGATCCTCCTTGTGCTTGATTTTTCGTTCTTTTATACCCATCTCTGTAATTACAGCGCAAATATACTTTACAGTGTTAATTTTCCAAATTTATTTGCAGGCTCCTGGAAGGGTTTCGGACGAATTGCCTTAAAATACCGGTAGACGATCCGGAAGAGCCGGTGAATTGCAGCCCACGGTTTCATCCGTGGTCGGACAAGCAGGAAGATGCATGAAAGCAATGAAGAGTTGCCTTTCCACCCGCCCACGGTTCAAACCGTGGGCTAAAAATCAAACCGCTGTTTTGCGGCACTCCCTGGCTATGCAAACAAATACGCAATATCCTCCTCATTCAACGCCTTCACAAACCCTTCATCCGCCGATACCAGTTCCTCCGCCAGTTGCTTTTTCTTTTCCTGCAAACGAATGATCTTCTCCTCGATCGTATCCTTACAGATCATCTTATACGCAAATACACTTTTCGTTTGCCCGATCCGGTGCGTCCGGTCGATCGCCTGTTGCTGCACTGCTGTATTCCACCAGGGATCAAAAAGGAAAACATAATCGGCCGCAGTCAATGTCAACCCGGCATTACCCGCTTTCAGGCTGATGAGGAAAAGGCATACATCATTTCCTTCTTCCTGGAAAGCATTCACCATTTCAGCACGCTTCAATGGCGGTGTTTGTCCGTCGAAATGATAATACCTGATTCCAGCTTTATCACATTCCTCTGCGAGAATATCCAGCATTGAGCTGAATTGTGAGAACACAAGCGCTTTATGCGCCGGCAGGATATTGCTGAGTTCATCCATCAGGAGTTTGGTCTTTACAGATTCAACCGGCTGACGTTCTTCCTCCGGTAATAACAACGGCGAATTACAGATCTGTCGCAATTTCAAAATTCCCTGTATCACTGCAAGTTTACTTTTTGCAAAGCCCTGCTTGCTGATATCGAGAAAGAGACTGCTTCTAACCTGGCTCTTGATATGTTCATACAATTCCCGTTGTCCGGCCGGCATATGACACCAGAGAATCGATTCAGTTTTTTCCGGAAGATCGACAGCGACCTGTTCTTTTGTACGACGCAGGATGAATGGTGCTGTCAGTTTTTGCAGCGCCTGGATCTTCTCTTCATCTCCAAACTTATCAATGGCATCTGCATACTCGCGTTTGAAAAATTCACGGCTGCCAAACATTCCAGGGAGCACGACGTTCAATTGAGAATAAAGATCGAACGTATTATTCACAACAGGAGTGCCGCTTAATGCAAAACAGATAGTTGCCTGTAACGTGCTGATGGTCCTGGTGATCTGTGCAGAAGGGTTTTTGATATTGTGACTCTCATCGATGATCGCCACGCCATATTCGATCGCAAGGAGGTTACCTGCGTCTGCACGGAATGTTCCATAGCTCGTGATCACTACCTGCACGGATTCATCCTGGAGCTGTTCTGTTTTCCGCTGGCCACCGTGATAAACAACTGTCTTTACTGTTGGGGCAAATTTCTCCAGCTCCTGCTGCCAGTTATAGATAAGTGAGGAAGGACAAATGATGATATGTTTTGCCGAAGGTTCTTTTTCTACCTCAGCAGCAAGGAAGCAGATCGCCTGAAGCGTTTTACCCAGCCCCATATCATCTGCGAGACAACCTCCGGCGCCTGCTTCCGACAGCAGGCGCATCCACTCGTACCCTTTTTGCTGATAGGGACGAAGGCTTGCTTTTACCAATGATGGAACAGCAAATAACTGCCCGCCTCCTGCCTGCCAGTTTTGCCAGCGCTGCCACCATTCCTTTCTGAACGAAGAACCTAATACCTGCTCTTCACCGGATGCTCCCTGCTCCGTAATAGCCATCCAGCGTGCAATGGTCACTTCATTCTTGCTGACCTTGCCATGCTTAATGATCGCCGCATATTGCTTTAACCAGGCATCACCCAGCACACCCAGGCTTCCATCTTTCAGCAAGACGGCTCTTTGGCCAGACCAGAGAATCTTCTGCAGTTCGGGCAATACCACTTCCTCCTTTCCAAACCTGACAGCAACACCCAGCACGATCTTGCTTTCTTCGTCCCGGAGCACGTTGACAACTGTATCTGCCTGGTGCGTGGAGAACCGGAAATGCTTCAGCATATCCATTCCAATCAATTCGATATCGGAAGTAAGCAACTGGTGATACGTTTTCAAAAACCATTGCTTCTTCTGTGCATCGGCAAAAGAAAGATAATAGTAACCGTTTCGTTGTTTGGGGAAATTAGGATGTAGCGATTCAACCAGCTTAAGGAAATGCTGCTCCTGCTCTTTATTCCGTTTGATCTTATAAGACTCGCCGTTCTGCAGGATCTCCAGGCTTTCCTGGTAGGGGCCATCGACCACAAAACCTTCATACAGCCATTGGGGAGTAAGCATCAGGAACGTATTGCTGAGCTCGCTCAGTAATACCCTGTTCACCGGCAACGATTCGATTTCCTGCTGGTCAAACAGGTTATTCCTGTCAACGGGATAATCTTTTTCAAGGCGCGAAAGAATGTGTTCTGCCAGGGCGGTGGGTTGTGTGGCGTATTGTTGCGGCTTTTGTTCCTCCAGCCATTCCAGTGTCTGGTAGTCGCGGAACGAAAGCAGGAAGTATTCATTCTTGCTTTCCAGGAAAAAATGCTGGCGGAAGAATGTTTCGATCGGGTAAAGCTGTCCGTTCAGTTCCAGCAATGTCTTTAATGCGAGGGCTTCTCCGTCTTTCTCTATTGCGAACTGCAGGCGCGGCCGGTAAGTGCTGAAGATACAGGGAGCGGTTGAATAGTGTTTATTGCCATTCAGTTGTTTGGTGTGATACCATTTTGCCAGCGGTGCAAACGGTTTTACCTGTTCGAACAGTTGATGGTAGTGGCGCAGTAATGCCTGCCGGGAATAATTTTCAAATGACATCCCGGCTTTCTGTTTGGTATGTTTCTGGCGGATCGCTTTCCGCGTCTCGTCAATGGCTTCCCGGCCAAATTCCCGGAAAGATACCAGCACTTCCCTGGGCCAGTCGGGAAACAGGTTCTTCAACTCGCCGGTATTCATATCCCCTACTTCATAGTTGAGGGAAGTATTGTTCTTGATGATCCGTAAGGTCTGTAACAGAATAGAAGTCTCCAAAAGCCGGTGGGGCGAAAGCAACAGCGCCGGCTTGGTCGTTTCTTTTGTTTTCATTTGATATCGAGTTCAATGTTCGGGGCGCAAACTTAAACTATTCCGGGGGAGAGGTGTTATTCTGGGAGAAAATTGTTCACGGATGGCTGATGGCCGATGACCGATGGCTGATGGCCGATGACCGCATTTAGTTTAAACCTATTGGTGCTAACAGGCACAGGGTATGCTGATAATAGGTATTTGTATTTCGGCCATCGGCCATCGGTCATCAGCCATCAAACAATTCTAAAACAATAACAATCTAAAGACATGAAAATAGAGATCTGGTCAGACATTATGTGCCCCTTCTGCTACATCGGCAAGCGGCATTTTGAAAAAGCCCTGGAAACTTTTTCGGGAAAGGACGATGTGCAGGTGGAATGGAAAAGTTTCCAACTGAACCCTGATATGAAGACCGAACCCGGGAAAAGTCTCGATCAGTATCTTGCGGAGCATAAAGGCTGGAGTATCGAGCAGGCAAAACAGGCGCATCAATATGTAACAGGAATGGCAGCGAAAGCCGGTTTAACGTATGATATGGACCGGGCGGTAGTGGCCAATTCATTTGATGCACACCGGCTGATACAGTTGGCGAAGGCTTCCGGAAGAGGTGATGAAATGGAAGAACGTTTGTTCAAAGCATACTTTACCGAAGGGAAAAACATAGGAGATCACGCAACCCTTGCAGATCTTGCAGCTGATGCAGGGCTCGACAGGGACCGGGCTGAAGAAGTACTGAAAGGGCATGATTTTGCAGAGGCGGTCGATAGAGACATCTATGAAGCCCAGCAGATCCGGGTCAGCGGTGTACCATTCTTCGTATTGAATAACCGCTATGCCGTGTCAGGAGCACAGCCGGCAGAAGCTTTTGCCGGTGCATTGGATCAAGCCTGGAAAGAGTGGAAACAGGAGACTCCTGCGATCCAAAACCTCAGCGGAAACACGGGTGATACATGCTCGGTGGACGGTAATTGCTAGGAATTATTACGGATAAGGGTGTTTTTTTTATTGAAAGCGCAAAGGAAACGCGAGAATGTTGGTGAAAAAAAAAATTCCTTTATATATTTGGTTATAAGAAACCTTAGTAACTTCAGCAATAACATAAATACCTAATTCACTCAACTCCTTAAATCCTTAAGTATGCCTTCTAAAAAGAAAGCTAAAGCCCCTAAAAAGGCAGCAAAGAAAGCGGCT
>JBEVKW010000017.1:0-28870 GCA_040509495.1 Chitinophagaceae bacterium
AATAAACTCTACTCTTCGAAGTAAAAAGTCAAAAGTCAAAATTAAAAATGGCGTCTTTAACAGGAAGCTGTCTTTAATTTTGACTTTTCTTTTTTATTTTTTATTCGGTTTCTTACCTGTCCCTGGAGAAGTAAAACCTGTGAATTCGCTAAAAAATCATATAGGCGTATGGGGCTTTTTTCACGGCTTTTTATATGGGTCTTTACAGATCGGGCGCCAACGTGGGGGAAGAGTATTTCGGTTTATGTTACCGATCGTTTATTCACCGCAATATCTCCGTTATTTTCTGCTGAGATCCTGTGTTTTTCCCATGGATTCACTTTTGCATACAGCGATCTTTACCATAGAGAAATTTCTTAGTCACCGTCATTTTCAGGACTGGTGGAGGAGGGCAGTCCTGAAAAGGGCGGTGCATTTTTTCATTGTTGGTATGATCAAAAAAAGGGATAGTGAGATAGAAAACGTGGAATTATACAAATGAAAGTGGGCGACGACAGTCAAACGCAGAAATGCGGTTGCTGTCGTATGCCCATTTCTGGCCAGCGTGCGCGGCGGTGAATGGGTCGTAGCGCGCGACGGGTATATTCCCCCCGAAACTCATGGAAGGCGTAGTGACGAGAAACTTACCAAACCTTTTGCGAGATAGCAATCTATAGAACCAGTGGAACCACCGAGCCGATGGAACCAGTGGAACCACTCGGCCTATGCAACTTTTCAACCTTCAAACGTCCCATGCCCCCACCTGTAGCTCCTGATCCTTCTTTCCTGTTCTCTGTTCAAGGCTAAGCTTAACAGTCACCCTGCATATAAAAGCAGGTTGGTGGGATGAAATCCTAGGCGATATTCCGTCCGGTATTTTTTGCGGGTACACGATAAGAGTCGGACTAACCTGAACAAGAACCCATCAGAAAGCAGCCGTGTACTGCATTCAGCCCGAACGAAACTGCTGCGTCGCCATGTCACTGCTGGAATCCCTTCCTACAAATAATGATGAAAAAGTGATCTTTCCGGGTCAGCATTCTGCCGGACGTGAAGCTTCAGGGGATCTTCATCTGCCCATCCACAAGAACACATCAAAAACACTATCCGGAAACAGACCGTACAGGCGCTGTCATGGTGGCACCTTAACGATCTTTCTTTCCGTTCTATCAGCCCCCTGGTATATGGCATGCACCGAATAGTCGCTGGAGATGCTGGCGGCTAAGGCAGCACCACGGAGTAGATGACATGCCATCCCACCCCTGCTTTACGATCCGATAGCTTACGCCATTCAAGAAAAAAGCGCCCACACCTCAGAAGAAGCTATTTTTTAATTTTGACTTTTTAATTTTTAATTAGCTGTAATTTCGCCCCCTTATAATCACCGATATGTTCAACAGTTTACAGGAAAAGCTAGAAAGTGCCTTTAAGAACCTGAAAGGCCAGGGAAGGATCACTGAGATCAACGTGGCTTCCACGGTAAAAGATATCCGTCGCGCATTGGTTGATGCTGACGTTAACTATAAGATCGCCAAGGAGTTTACTGATAAGATCAAGGACACGGCGATGGGTGAGAAAGTGATCAACGCGATCAGCCCGGGCCAGTTGATGGTCAAGATCGTCAAAGATGAGCTGACCGAACTGATGGGTGGTGCCGAAGCGGGCTTCAATGCAAAAGGAAACCCGGCAGTGATCCTCATCGCGGGCCTCCAGGGTAGCGGTAAAACCACTTTCAGCGGTAAACTGGCCAACTACCTCAAAGGCAAAAAAGGCTTCTCTCCGATGCTGGTGGCTGCCGATATCTACCGCCCCGCGGCGATGGAACAGCTTCGTGTACTTGGTGAGCAGATCGGGGTCGACGTTCACCTGGAACTGGAAAATAAAGACGCCGTTTCCATCGCACAAAATGCTGTAAAAGAAGCAAAAAGCAAGAATAAGAATGTGGTGATCATCGATACCGCCGGCCGTTTGGCCATCGACGAGGCGATGATGACCGAAGTTGCAAATATCCGCAATGCCGTTAACCCGCAGGAGATCCTCTTTGTGGTGGACAGCATGACCGGGCAGGATGCGGTGAACACTGCCAAAGCCTTCAATGACCGCCTCGACTTCACCGGCGTTGTACTTACCAAACTCGACGGTGATACACGCGGTGGTGCCGCTCTTTCTATCAAGTATACTGTCAATAAGCCGATCAAGTTCATCAGCAGCGGCGAGAAAATGGAAACCCTCGATGTGTTCTACCCCGAGCGTATGGCACAAAGGATCCTGGGCATGGGTGATATCACCAGCCTCGTGGAAAAAGCGCAGGAGCAGTTCAACGAAGAACAGGCTAAAAAGCTGGAAAGCAAGATCCGGAAGAATAAATTCGACTTTGCCGACTTCAAAATGCAGCTGGAGCAGATCAAGAAAATGGGTAACATGAAGGATCTGCTGGGTATGATCCCCGGAGTGGGCAGCAAGATCAAAGACCTGGAAGTGAATGATGATTCCTTCAAAGGCATCGAAGCGATGATCAACTCCATGACCCCTGAAGAAAGAAGCAACCCTGACCTCATCGATGGCAGCCGCCGCAAGCGTATCGCCAAAGGTGCCGGAAAGGATATTGCCGAAGTGAACGCCTTCATGAAGCAATTTGACCAGATGCGGGATATGATGAAGGGAATGAACAAAATGAACATGTTTGGCAAGATGATGCCGGGGATGAAGAGATAAATAATTGTAACTCAGCAGAAAGTCAAAAGTAAAAATTAAAAAGTCAAAAATCCTCAGGGGGGCTCTTCTGAGAATTTTGAGAATCTTCTAACCTGAAGAAACTATTTTTTAATTTTTACTTTTGACTTTTTACTTCTTATTCTCTCCGCATTTCATTATTTTCGCCCTCCGGTATCTACCGGGTTTATCAACAATTATTGTTTAACGCTGTTAAATTTCTATTTAATGTCAGCAAAAATCCGACTGCAACGCCATGGGTCTAAGAAAAGACCTTTCTACTTCATCGTAGTGGCAGACTCACGCGCTCCGCGTGATGGTAAATTCATCCAGAAATTAGGTACTTACAATCCATTGACTGTTCCTGCTACAATTCAGCTGGATCGTCAGAAAGCGCTCGAGTGGTTGAGCAAAGGTGCAACTCCAACTGACACCGTTCGCCGCATCCTGAGCTTTAAAGGCGTATTGTATCTGAAACACCTGTTAAGAGGTGTTGGCCTTGGTCTGTTTGATGATGCTACTGCAATGGAGAAGTTCACCAAATGGAGCGCAGAACATGACGCCCAGGTGAGAAAACGCCAGGAAGAAGCTTCACGCCAAAGAAGAAGCCGTCGCCCTATGCCAGGTCGCAGACCTGAAAGGAAAGCGGAAGGCGGAAGTGAAGGATAAATCAGACCCGGCTCTGCCGGACTAGTTCCAATCCTGAAAGTTCATGAGGCGACATCCACGGGTGTCGCCTTTTTCATTACGCGAAGAGATAGTTTAAAAGTTTAATTTTTCAAAGGTTTAAAAGTTGTTTATCATGATAACTATACGAACCGATCGAAAAGAAACAAGCTAACTTTTAAACCTTTAAACTTTTAAACAATTAAACTTTTAAACTTTCCACCCCTTGGCCGGATATTACAAAATGGGAAAGCTTGTCGCCGTATTCGGACTGAAAGGCGAACTCGTACTGACACATACGCTCGGGAAAAAAAGTTCCCTGAAAGGTCTTACCGCAATCTATATTGAAGAGAAAAAACAGTCGTTTCTTCCATGGTTCATAGAGTCTGCCAAGATCAAATCGGATGATGATGTGTACCTCAAACTGGAAGGGATTGACTCCAGGGAAGCCGCGATGAAACTCATACAGAAAGAAGTATGGATACCCGAAGCTGACTTTAAAAAACTGGCGGCAAAATCAGCACCTGGCAGCATTCTCGGCTATACTATCGTTAATGATGGCGAACCGCTGAGCGAAATACTGGAAGTGATAGAACTACCGCATCAACTGCTCTGCAGATTGGAGATAAACGAGAAAGAAGTGCTTATCCCGTTGAATGAACAGACGATCGACAAAATTGATCACAAAAAGAAACTGGTGAATGTTACACTTCCGGATGGCTTGCTGGAGATCTACCTTTAGCTCATTCTTTGATTGAGCATATT
This sequence comes from Chitinophagaceae bacterium, assembly GCA_040509495.1. Lineage (GTDB taxonomy): Bacteria > Bacteroidota > Bacteroidia > Chitinophagales > Chitinophagaceae > Terrimonas_A. The sequence goes on from JBEVKW010000017.1 coordinate 4,123, forward strand.
CAAATATAATGGCCCGCGTAAGGTTCTCGCAGATTTACGCAGATCAATGCGCAGATACGCAGATGATATTCTGTTGTCACCGACCAATCTGCGTATCTGCGTGTATTATATCGGCGTAAATCTGCGGGAACCTTACGCCAGGCGGATTACACCGTAACATTGTCAATTCTTAACTAACAATATTCAAGTTCAAATCCCGGCTGTTATTCACCCCTGTTACCGCCTCAATCGTATTCCTGATCTGTACAAAATGGCGCTGCTCATGTGCAATGAGAAAACGGAAGGTATCTCCTGCTTTCAGTTTTATAAACTTTGCCAGCGAGATCGGGATCCTGATCTTTCCGATATTCTTCTGCCGTGCGATCTCCAGTAAGCCAAGTAACTGGTGTTGCTGTTGCAGGAACTTTTCAATAACCGGTTTTGCATCTGCATGAAAAGAAGGTCGGTGATTCTTTGGCGCCTTCATTTTATTCTTCACCTCGCCCTCCTTAGGGAGCATTGAATTCGTGAAATAATTTCCAAGCCACCCGGACCTGAAATCAACTCTTGCCGGAGCATTCTTAGAAAGCCCGGTTTGTAATGCGGGAAGATAGTAATCACTGTAGCTGTTCAAATGTTCCAGTACCTGTATCACACTCCATTGACCTGGCGCGGGCTGCTCCAGCAGCACACCGGGATCCTCATTCTTAAGAAATGTTGCGGTGGCGATCAGCTGGCGTGTATCGGCTTGTAATTGATCAATAAGGGAATTGCTGTTAAATATTTTCATGTTCGTTTGATTGTACAGCAAAGCTAGATCGGACGTTTCTGTAAAATCTTTGCGCAGATCAAGATTTTATGGCTGTGTGGCGTAGGAGTATCGCAAAGGACGCCAAGAATTCGCAGAGCACGCGAAGGCTATCTTTGCGCTCTTTGCGATACTCTTTGCGTCCTTTGCGATACTCCTCCTCTACGATACTCCTCCTCTACGATACTCCCACGCCACACAAATTAAATTCTCTTACTACTCAACAGCTTGCTGAATGTCGCCGGATCAATTCCCAGGTAAGACGCCAGGTATTTATGCGGAATGATCTGCAGTACATGCGGACTTCGCTTCAACAAAGTCCTGAATTTCTCCTCCGCACTGAAACACTGCAGTTCCACTTGCCTTTCCAATACACCTTTCAATGCAAAAGCCGTGATCCGCAATACCATCGCCTGTATCTCCGGGTATTCCAGCATTAGTTCCTCCATCTGCTTGTACGTGGTCCGCAGAAATCTACTCGTGGTCAATGTCTCGAAAAAATATTTCGATGGCGTTTGTGTAAGAAATGAATCCGCCACTCCGGAGAATGAGGGCGGATAGGTAAATACGATCGTTCCTTCCTGATTATCTTCTCCAATATAAAACGCCCTTTGCAACCCTTCCAGTACAAAGTATAAATGCTTCTCCGTTTCACCGATCGCCGTTAGTATCGTCTTCCGTTTGCATTCAAACGGCGACCAGATTGAAGAGAAAGCATTCCACTCCTTTTCCTGTAACGGATAAACAGCCTGAATAAATGTATGGAGTTGTTGAACAGACAATGCAGACAGGTTTTAGTGAGTGCTTATTCACTTCATATCAGAACGGATGAAATCAGCGAGTAACTTCATTCGGAAATATAGGTTACTTAACATCAGTGAGATATTGTTTCTTACTTTATCAAGGCTGTCTCCATTCATCTTTTTGATGTTACGCAGCTCTTCAATTTTTTCATCGATCTTATCCACCAATCTTTCCGCATCCCATCCAATGTATTTTTTATTCCGGTCATCATACACATGATAGGGCTCGATACTTCCGGGTTTCAATTTTCTAAACCGGAAATTATTTTTGATCGCTTCTTTCACAGCTTCATTACTGAGCATATCAACCAGCACATCAGATTTAACGCTGTTGAAAAAACCATTATGAAAAATGTTCAGGTTATTCCGCAATTCTCGGATCACCTGTTTTTTCAATACGTCATTTGTCTTGCCTTCCTTGTTCAAAAAGGTCAGCAGATCTTTTAAAGGGCCAACCCCGGTTTTTAGCCAATCCCATTCCATCATTCAAATCTAAGCGAAAAACCCGCAAAGCAGAAAAGCCTGAATAAATTTATATCGGCGGTTTTCAATTGACATCCAACAATTAACAAGTACAACAATCGCATAATCTAAAACTTTAACCTGGTCTGTTGTCTCTTTTTTTAAACTAAATTCTTTAGTCGTAAATTCGTCCTCTTGTCCCAGAAACGCTATATCGCCCACTTCGATCTCGACTCGTTTTTCGTGTCTGTCGAGATCCTCAATAACCCTTCCCTGAAGGGTAAGCCGGTGCTTGTGGGTGGGTATGAACGCGGTGTTGTAGCTGCCTGCAGCTATGAAGCTCGTAAATTCGGCATCCATTCAGCCATGCCCATGAAAAAGGCATTGCAGCTTTGTCCCCACGCCATTGTTACGAACAGCAGCCGCGGTGAATACAGTAAATATTCCCGTTGGGTAACAGAGATCATCCAGGAAAAAGTGCCCGCTTTTGAGAAAGCATCCATCGATGAATTCTACTGTGATATGACGGGCATGGATAAATTCTTCGGGGTAAGTCAATATACCCGCGAGCTGCGTGAATTCATTATACAAAAAACAGGACTGCCTATCTCCTGCGGCCTTGCATCAGCGAAGTTCATTGCAAAAATGGCCACCAATGAAGCAAAACCAAATGGCTTTCTCGAAATACCACATGGCCGCGAAACGGATTTTCTCTGGCCATTAGGCATCGAAAAGATCAATGGCGTAGGCAAGCAAACCGAGCAACATCTCAAAACATTCGGCCTCTATAAAATTGAAGATATTGCCCGCACACCAAAGGAACTCATCGAAAAATACGCAGGCAAATGGGGTGAATCCTTATGGAATAAAGCTCACGGACGCGGCAGCGCAGAAATCGAAACCGGCTGGGAACAAAAGAGCATGAGCCATGAGAACACTTTTGATAAAGACTATACCGATATTGCTTTCCTTCATAAAGAGATCGTCAGGCTCACAGAAAAAACAGCATATGGTCTGCGGGAAGACGAAAAACTCACCGGATGTATTACCATCAAGATCAAATATTCCGATTTTGAAGTTTCCTCCCGCCAGGAAACGATCGATTATACCGCACTGGATGATCAACTGATCGCCAAAGCAAAAGACATCTTCAATAAATCATACCAGAAAGGCCGCCCGGTAAGATTGATCGGCGTGCGTTTCAGTCAGCTGATCTCTTTTACCATGCAAATGAGTTTGTTTGATAATAATATCAGCAAGCTGAATTTGTACAAAGCGGTTGATAATATCAAGAACCAGTTTGGGAGCGAGCTTGTTTCAAAAGCGAGTTCGCTGAGGAAGAAAACGAAATGAGAAATCTTTTCGTTATGTGCAATAGCCCACGAATTCAATCGTGGGACGACAAGGCGCCTTCTCCACTCCGAAAAACTCCTCCAATTGTCCGCCCACGATTGAAATAGTGGGCTGGGTCAACACTCCGAAGAATTATTCGATTAAAATTTCACCGCTTCATTCCAGTCATCATTATGCGCAACAGCCCACGATTTCAATCGTGGGACGACAAGGCACCCTCCCCATTCACAGCCCCAGCGTATTTAATTCTCCCTATTCAGAATTTAATTCAGTAAAATGTTACCTTTACAGAATTAAATTCTGTATATGTCTGTTACACTGGATTCCATCGACCTCGCGATCCTCACCCAGCTTCAACAGGATGCCACAACGTCCAATGCTGATCTCGCTAAAAAAGTGAAGATGGCCCCTTCTGCTGTATTGGAGAGAGTCAAAAAGCTCAAACAGAAAGGAGTGATCCTCGAGCAGACCACCCGCGTGCACCCCGGGTATATAGATCTTAAACTGCTAGCCTTCATCTTCATCAAAAGCAGCGAAGGGCCGGGAAATATCTCTGTTGCCAAACAGCTTTCCAAATTGCCCGAAGTGCTGGAACTGCATCATATCGCCGGAGAGGATTGTTATATCGCCAAGGTCCGCGCGCGTGATCCGCAATCGCTCGCACAATTGATGCGTGACACATTCAGCAAGATCCCGGGACTGCTTTCCACCAAAACAACGATCGTGCTCGAGACCCTGAAAGAAAGTAACCATTTACCTGTTCCTAAAAAAATGTGATATGCCAACTGCGCAGCCTGGAAAACAACCTTCTAAAGCAATGATCATCGCCGCTTTTGCTGCGATCTATATCATCTGGGGATCTACCTATATCGCGATCATGATCGCTATTGAGGATATCCCGCCATTGATGATGGCGGGAGTAAGATTTCTTACAGCCGGACTGATCCTTTACGCGATCTCCCGCATACGGGGAGAACACACGCCTGCTCCTAATGCGATCGCTAAGATCTCGTTGAGCGGCGTGCTGATGCTGTTCTTTGGAACAGGTTCCCTTGCCTGGGTGGAGCAATACATTACCACCGGGCTGGCTGCTATCATCGTTGCTACGGTTCCTCTCTGGTTTGTGCTCTTCGATAAACGTAACTGGAAAAGTAATTTCTCCAGCAAATGGATCATGGGTGGCCTGCTCGTCGGATTTGCCGGGGTGATGCTATTGTTTGCAGATAAGAAATCCATCGATTTCTCCGGCGACAAGATGATCGTGCTCAGCTTCTTTGTACTGGTCATTGGAACCATCTTCTGGTCCATCGGCTCACTGTATTCAAAGTATACGCCTATGGCTGCGTCAACCGGAATGAAGGCATCGTTTCAAATGATGGCGGCAGGTCTGGCCTCCCTGACTTTAGGCCTGGCTATGGGTGAACATCACCGGCTTGACATCGATGCTGTATCCACCAACTCGATCCTCGCCCTGATCTACCTCGTTACCTTTGGATCATTGATCGGATATATGGCATACGTCTGGCTGCTGAGTGTGCGGTCACCCGCAATCGTTGGAACCTACGCATATGTGAACCCCGTTGTCGCAGTATTTCTAGGCTCATTGATCCTGCATGAACCGATCAATCCAAAACAGCTGCTTGCCCTCGGCGTGATCCTTTTGGGAGTGATCCTCGTGAGTTTCTCCAAAAAGGCCAATTGAACCGCAAATGTTATCTTCGCAGTCACAATTTTCAGAAATAAAAGTTATTACTATGCAGACCTGGAAAGATTATCAGGAAAAGAATAAAGAACGTTTTCTGGAAGAAATGCTGGAGCTTTTACGCATTCCTTCCATCAGTGCAAAAAGTGAGCACAAAGAAGATATGCTGAAATGTGCGGAAGCAGTGAAAACAGGTTTATTAGCTGCAGGTTGCGACAAGGCAGAAGTAATGCCTACTGACGGATATCCCGTTGTTTACGGAGAAAAGATCATCGATCCATCGAAGCCAACCGTTCTTGTGTATGGCCATTATGATGTGCAGCCGGCCGATCCTCTGGAACTTTGGCATAGTGGTCCGTTCGAACCCGTGATCAAAGATGGCAAAGTCTTCGCCCGTGGCTCTGCCGATGATAAAGGCCAGTTCTTCATGCACGTAAAAGCACTGGAGATCCTGACAAAAACGAATTCACTTACCACCAATATCAAATTCCTGATCGAAGGGGAAGAAGAAGTGGGTTCTCCTAACCTCGGTAAATTTGTTGCGGCTAATAAATCATTGCTCAAAGCAGACGTGATCCTCATCAGCGACAGCTCTATGTTAAGCATGGAGAACCCTTCACTGGACACAGGTGTGCGCGGGCTTAGCTACATCCAGGTTGAAGTGACCGGCGCTAACCGCGATCTGCATAGCGGCACCTACGGCGGCGCTGTTGCCAACCCGATCACGATCCTTGCTAAAATGATCGCATCCTGCCACGATGAAAACAATCATATCACCATTCCTGGTTTTTATGACGATGTGGTCGTTGCAACAAAAGAAGAAAGAGATCTCCTGAATAAAGCTCCCTATGATGAACAGGAATACAAAGATGAACTGGGCGTGAAAGAACTTTGGGGAGAAAAAGGATATTCCACCTATGAAAGAACCGGCATACGTCCTACCCTGGAAGTGAACGGCATCTGGGGCGGCTATACCGGTGAAGGCGCGAAGACCGTATTACCCTCCAAAGCTTTTGCAAAGATCTCTGCAAGGCTTGTTCCCAACCAGTCGTCTGATAAGATCACCGAAAAGCTGCTGGCATATTTCAAATCTATTGCACCGGCTTCTGTTGACGTGAAAGCAGAGCTGCATCATGGCGGCGAACCTTATATGACACCTATCGACAGTAAAGGATACAAAGCCGCATCCAAAGCAGTAGAAACTACCTTTGGCAAAGCACCGATCCCTGTTCGCGGTGGCGGTAGCATCCCCATCTGCTCCATCCTGGAAAAGGAACTCGGCATTAAGATCATCTTCATGGGCTTTGGTCTCGATAACGATAACCTCCATAGCCCGAATGAAAAATACAACCTGGAGAATTACTACAAGGGAATAGAAACGATCCCTTACTTCCATAAGTTCTTTGCAGAATAAACCTGCAAGCCTAAATTAAAAAAGCTGCCTGGTTCAGCGTTTTACACTTTATCGGCAGCTTTTTTAATTTTAACTTTTGAATTTTGACTTTGTTAACCATGGATAAAGAAAAACTCCGTTTAGACAAGTACCTCTGGGCCATCCGTCTTTTCAAAACACGGAGTATGGCGGCAGATGCTTGTGATTCTGGTAAAGTGAAACTGGATGGAGCTTCGGTAAAACCATCCAAGCAGGTAAACGTTGGTGACGAATACGAAGTAAAAACCGAAGCAAAACGCTGGCGGATCAAGGTAACAGGCTTATTGCATAACCGCATGGCCTATGCTGAAGCGATCAAATTTTACCTTGATATTACCCCGGAAGAAGAGATCCAGCGCCTGCAATTCCAGGCCGCGAGTTTCCATACCGGTAAACGCCAAAGTAAGATCGGCAGACCAACAAAGCGTGAGCGTCGAGACCTGGACGGATTCCTGGAGACCGACGAGACCTGATCAACCAATACGTCATCAAACAATATTGGCATGAAAACGATGGTTGCTATCATGCTGGCCATTGCTGCCATGAGCTGTTCCAAAAGTAACAGTACGGGCAATGATGATCAGCCGCCCGCCGTGATCATCACTACTCCTGCTGCCCATCAGCAATTCAACGCAGGCCAGACCGTTGCCATCACTGGTACTGTTACCGATAATAAAAAGCTTGCTGAACTGCATGTCCATATATCCAACCTGGTTACGGGCGCCTTACTGGTCGATATTCACCGCTATCCCACCACATCATCTTATGCATTGAACGAAACTTTCCAGGTTCAGGCAGGCATCTTCTATCGCATACAGGTTATAGCAAAAGACAATTCTGCCAATGAAGGACGTGCTTCCGTTGAGATAAGCACAAACTGACCCTTATCTTTGTGTTATGCGTATAGACATTCTTTCGGTATTACCGGAATTACTGAAAAGCCCGTTCGAACACAGTATCATGAAGCGTGCCCAGGATAAGGGGTTACTGACCATTGTGGTTCATCACCTGAGGAAATGGGCGGTAAACGAATACGGCATGATCGATGATTACCAGTATGGCGGCGGAGCCGGGATGGTAATGATGTGCGAGCCGCTCGCAAAGGCAATTGAAGAATTATCTGCTGAAAGAAAATACGACGAGATCATTTATCTCACACCAGACGGAGAAAGACTTACCCAGAAGATCTCCAATGCGCTTTCCCTTAAAGGCAACCTGCTGATGATCTGTGGCCACTATAAAGGCATCGACGAGCGGATCAGGGAACATTACGTGACCAAAGAGATCTCAATCGGAGATTTCGTATTAAGCGGTGGAGAACTCCCGGCAGCAATACTTGTCGACAGTATCGGCCGATTGCTTCCCGGCGTTTTAAATGATGAAACTTCTGCGCTTTTTGATTCGTTCCAGGACAATCTGCTTGCACCACCCGTTTATACCCGGCCTGTGGACTTTCGCGGTTGGAAAGTGCCCGATATCCTCATGAGTGGCGATCACCGCAAAATAGAAGAATGGCGGCATGAGCAGGCGGTGAAACGCACGCAGGATCGACGGCCGGATCTGATGGATGAATGATCATTTTCCTGATTCTTATGTTCCAACAAAATCAACTGATATGTTTTTCCGGATCATATTAACCGGCGCAACCGGAATGGTTGGTGAAGGTGTTTTACTGGAATGCCTAAGCCATCCTTCTGTTAGTAAGGTACTGATGGTCAACCGCCGCTCATCCGCTATTAAACATCCCAAGCTGACTGAATGCATTGTGCCGGATTTTTTTCAGCTGGATCATGCCACTGAGCAACTGTCAGGCTATGATGCATGCTTTTATTGCGCCGGTATCAGTTCAGCTGGCATGAATGAAGCAGACTACAGCCGGATCACCTATGACACGACCCTTCATTTCGCAAAAACATTATTGTCACTCAATCCTTCAATGACATTCAATCATATTTCCGGAAGCGGCACCAACAGCCGCAGCAGGTTCATGTGGGCGCGTGTGAAAGGAAAAGCAGAAGATGCCCTCCTGGCTTTGCCCTTCAAAACCGCGTACAATTTCCGTCCGGGATTTATGAAGCCAACAGCAGGTCAGCAAAACGTGAAAGGATTCTACAAAATACTAAACGTACTTACTCCCCTGCTAAAACTGATCTTTCCCGGAAAAGTTTGCTCCATGAAAGAAGTAGGCCTGGCAATGATCAACAGCCTCAGGAAAGGATATCCCAAAAACATTCTTGAAGTGAACGATATCAGGAAGCTGGCTGCCCTATCAGGCAGCCGTTCGAAGTAATGCTGCATTCATTGCATCATACAATCAGTAAGAGATAAGATCTTACCAATTGCTCAATGTCTGACATTGTATCTGCAATGCCCTAAATATGCCCGCGAATAAAAGATCAAAAGGGTAACACCAGCAGCAGAACAAAATAGAAAAACAAGATCATGCAGACGTTTACAGCAATTGTTGTTTTCATAAGTTTTGGATTTGGTTAACCCTACCTTGCAGCGATCATGCCAAAGACAGCTTATCCACATAGGAGAAGTACCCTGCGACCGATGAAAAAACAGCAGGTATATTGGCTTGCAAATAAACCTCAGCCGTGAAGTGGCTTCTTGCGTTTTGCATCTCCTGTATATTAGTGATGTGTTAACAGGGTGATTTTATGAACGCTCTGACATCCCTGATCGATACCCTGATCAATTCCCCCGATCCGGTATCGTTATTTTCCGCAGCAGGTTGCGGATTACTTCACGGTCATGCTGTTTGATCTGCGTAGGAGTATCGCAAAGAGTGCACCGGCACCGGGAAATACGATTTCCTTCCGGCTGTTTTCGTTTTGTTCACTGCGGTCCCTTGCACCCTTTGCGATACCCCTAAGCAGATCAATTGCAGAAACTTCCTATCCTCCGGTGATGCCTCCCTGAAAATTAAATGCATCTGAAAGTAACATACACTCATCGTAACCGTTAAAAAAGAAGATCGTCCCAATAATATAGCACTGTAAGTTCAGGGAAAAATGTATTTTCACGCCGACTAGTGTCGCGGAGCCGGTCAAAATCCTGATTTACAGATATTTGAATGCGGACCCACACTCAAACCGAAAAATTTCATGAAGGCCCTGACCACGATTACCGATCCGGTATACATTCCAAAGGAAAAGTTCAGTTCATATGAGCGGTTTTGGTTACGCTATATGAACGATAAAAGAGACCTTCCTTTTATCCATTTGCTCACTGGCATACATCTGCTGGTATTACCCATTGCGATTTTACTGTATACACCTGTTCTCCAGGGATGGTACTGGTGGCTCGCCTATATTCCTTATTTCTACGTTTCACAATTATACTTTAAAGGTCGCTTTGGTCTGATGCTGCATTGTATCAGCCACCGCAAACTCTTTAAAAAGAATTATACATGGATCTATCATTGGATCATCTGGTGTGTTTGTCCATTTTTTGGCCACACTCCCGAAACCTATTTCGTTCATCACATGGCCATGCACCACGTAGAGAACAATATGCATGATGATGCCAGCAGCACGCTGAACTTCCGCCGGGACAGCCTCCGCGGATTCATATCGTATGTAACCCGCTTTCTCTTCTTCGGTTTTCGGGATACCTTCATGTACCTGTTCACCAAAAAAAGAAAGAAGTTCTATATGCGTCTCAGCTATGGCGAGATCTCTTTCTATCTCTTTTGCGTAGGCATGTGCTTCGTTAACCTGCAGGCTACTCTCTGGATCTTTATCATCCCATTTGTATTTGCGCGCATCGTGATGATGCTGGGCAACTGGGCGCAACATGCTTTTGTTGATCCCGATAATCCCGAGGAGAACACTATTAATTGTATCAATACCAAGTATAACCAGATCTGCTGGAATGATGGCTATCATGCCGTGCATCATAACCGCCCCGCTCTTCACTACACAGAGATCCCGACTGAGTTCATGAAGAATAAAGACAAATATGCTGCAAATAAAATACTGACCTTTGATGGCATCCATTACCTGCACATATTTGTCTGGCTGATGACCAAAAGATATGACAAGCTTGCTGCCAACCTGGTAAATGTAAACAACATGTTTGCCAGCGACGAAGAAGCAATAGCCGTTATGCAGGAGCGTACAAGGAAGATACCCGAACCAGGTATTTATACTGCTCATGCCGACCTGAAGGCAAGCCTGAATATGACAGAAGCCTGATCGATAAGATCAATAAGCCGCAAGAATGCTTTTATGGATGTGTGACAGAAGTCGGCACTTCCATAAAAGCATTTTTCTTTGCGGTTTTCAACTTAGCTTAGCCGGGAATTGATTATTTAAACCTCAGCTATGTCTTCTTTTTCGATCACCGGTAACCTGGTTGATATCCACCAGGAAAGAATTTTTCCTGCGGAAATAAATATACAGGATGGAAAGATCCATTCGATCCGGGAGATCCCGGCTTCCTCGATAGAAGCAAACAGGTTTATTCTGCCAGGTTTTATAGACAGCCATGTTCACATAGAGAGTTCCATGCTTGTTCCGTCGGAATTTGCGCGTCTTGCCGTAGTACACGGAACGATCGGAACGATCAGCGATCCACACGAAATTGCCAATGTATGTGGCATGGAGGGCGTGGAATATATGATTGCTAACGGAAATACCGTTCCTTTTAAATTCAACTTCGGTGCGCCAAGCTGCGTACCGGCTACGACGTTTGAAACAGCGGGTGCAACGCTTGATGCCGGTGATGTAGAAAATTTGTTACAGCGCGACGAGATCCGCTATTTAAGTGAGATGATGAATTTCCCCGGTGTTCTTTTTCAGGATGAGGAAGTGATGAAGAAGATCAACGCCGCTCACCGGCTCGGCAAACCTGTTGACGGCCACGCGCCAGGTCTTCGCGGAAAAGAAGCCCAAAAATATATAGACGCCGGCATCTCTACCGATCATGAATGCTTCACTGCAGAAGAAGCGCTGGATAAGATCCGGTATGGCATGAAGATCCTGATCCGTGAAGGAAGCGCTGCCCGGAATTTTGAAGCATTGATCGGTCTCCTGAATGATCATCCCGACCAGATCATGTTCTGCAGTGATGATAAACATCCCGACAGCCTTGTATTAGGCCATATCAATCAACTCTGCGAACGCGCTATCGCAAAAGGAATTGACCTGTTCAAAGTTTTAAAAGCCGCTTGTCTCAACCCCGTCAAACATTATAAACTGGATTGTGGACTGCTACGAACCGGCGACCATGCAGACTTCATCCTGGTCGGCGACCTCCAGACGTTTACCGTTCTGCAAACTTATATTAACGGTCAGCTTGTAGCAGAAAAAGGCCGATCACTGATTGAAAAACAAAAAGCCGGAACGATCAATAACTTTTCCTGCGCTCCTCTAAAGCCGGAAGACTTCGCGATCGCTGTAACGGATGCGTCCGCTAAAACAATACCAGTCATTGAAGCTCTCGATGGACAATTGATCACCAACCGTCTCGAGCTGACAGGAAAACAGCAGGACGGCCAATGGGTAAGTGATACAGTAAATGACATGCTGAAGATCGTCGTGGTGAACCGCTACACACAAGCGCCGGTTGCCAGGTCATTTATCAGGAACATAGGATTAAAAACCGGAGCACTTGCGTCTTCTGTTGCGCACGACAGCCATAATATTGTTGCCGTTGGCACAGATGATGAAAGCCTTTGCCAGGCGGTCAATCTTGTCATCCGGGAAGAAGGTGGCATAAGCGCCGTCGGGAACGGAAAAGAAATGATCCTGCCACTGCCGGTGGCGGGCCTGATGAGTACCAATGATGGATATGAAGTGGCAAATGCCTATACTGCTATCGACCAGTTCTCCAAAGAACTCGGAAGCACGCTCGGGTCTCCATTTATGACTCTCTCATTTATGGCATTATTAGTGATACCTCATTTAAAACTCAGCGATAAAGGTTTATTCGATGGAGATAAATTTGCTTTCGTTGAAGCATAAATGCACAGCATGAAAAAGATCCTGCTCTATATTACTACGGCTTGTTTTCTGATCGCCTGCAACCAGGAAGGCAACAATAACAGTGATGCAGATACCAGCAGATCCAGGCCTCCCGTCTTCATCGATACATCTGCAACAATGATCGATCACTCCATCGCTTCAGGTAATGCCGATACGGCATTGCTGGATCTCTCACGTATCGTACTGACAGCATTGAAGCAACAGGATATTACCAAACTCAACCAATATGTAAGTCCTGAATTCAGATTAAGGTTCTCCCCCTATGCGTTCATAGACACGAGCAGCAAAGCCTTCACGCCATACGAACTGACCGCGGCTTTCAATAAGTCAACCATCTTTGAATGGGGTTCTTATGACGGCTCCGGCGATCCTATAAAAATGAACATCCGCCAGTACTTTAATAAGTTTGTCTACAACAAGGATTATCTCGCCGCCCCTAAAAGCAGCGTGAATACCTTTCTCGGCTCCGGCAACTCTCTGAATAACCTTAAAGAAATATATCCTGCTGATCTGTTCACTGAATTCTACTTCCCCGGATTTGATGCAAAATATGACGGCATGGATTGGCAAACCATTCGTCTTGTTTTCCGCCAGGCAAAGGGCAAAACGTATCTCATTGCAGTCGTTCATGATCAATGGACCATTTAACTAAGCGTAAAAAGAGGAAAAGGAGGGAAAAGAGGATCAGTCCGGCCTGGATCAATACTCTTTTTCCTCCTTCCCTCTTTTCTCCTACTAGCCCTTAGTGGCGTCCGCAGCTGCAACCCTCCGTTTCTGTTTCTGTTCCATCATGCCAGGGAAAACTTTCTGAATTCTTATTGGTTTCCCAGAAAAATTTAGTCCGGGGTTTGTTCAGATTACCGACTTCATTCATGGTTTCCGCATCATACAATCGGCCATTGACCATTGTGTAGCGGATACTTTCTGTATTGCGGATATTATCCAGTGGATTTTTATCCATAATGACCAGGTCGGCAAGTTTGCCTGCTTCCAGAGAACCGATATGTTTATCAAGCCCGAGGCTGATAGCAGGGTTGATGGTTGCCGTTTGCAAAGCCTGGTGGTTGGTCATACCGCCCTGTTGCATCATCCAGATCTCCCAGTGCGCACCGATGCCTTGTATCTGGCCATGCGCTCCCATATTGACTTTCACACCACGATCCATCAGATCTTTGGCACTGCGTGAAGTAGCAATATGTCCGTTCTGATATTCTTCTTCCGGCAGCATGGTACGATGACGGCTGCGTGTGTCGATCTGTGCGCGGGGGAAGAAACGAAGCAGGCGTTCATTCTCCCATACGTTGGTATGCTGATACCAGTAGTACTCGCCACTCATACCGGCGAAGTTTACGATCAGTGTCGGTGTATAACCTGTTTGAGCATTCTTCCATAATTCCAGTACATCTTTGAATAAAGGATTGACCGGAAGGTTGTGTTCGATGGTTGTATGTCCGTCCAGGATCATACTCAGATTATGGAAAAAGAATGAACCGCCTTCTGGCACCACTTCCATATTCAACTCCCTTGCAGCCTGTATGATCATCTGGCGCTGCTCGCGTCTCGGCTGATTATAACTTTTTACAGAAAAAGCACCAAATGCTTTTGTTCTGCGTAAAGCACTTCTTGCGTCTTCAATAGAATTGATCACCGCTTTCGTATTGCTTTCCGCACCATATAAGACCGTTCCTGTTGAGAATACGCGGGGACCGGTCATAACGCCGGCTTTGATCATCTCGCTTTGCGAGAATACCAGTTCGCTGTTAGCGGAAGGATCATGCATGGTTGTTACACCAAAAGACAGGTTCGTATAATACGGCCAGTGTTTTTGTGGTGTGATGCCATTACGGAAATGACTGCCGTGTGCATGCGCATCAATGAAGCCAGGTACGATGGTCTTGCCATTACAGTCGATCGTTTTCGCCCCGGCCGGTATACTCACTTCTCCCGTTTTGCCGACAGCTTTGATCTGGTTGCCCTCTACAACGATCGTCCCGTTCTCAATGACCTCATTCCCTTTCATGGTAATGATACGCGCGTTGGTAAAGGCGATCAGGCCCTTTGGTTTATCGGTGGATACTTCCAGCCCAACCTTTAACCCTTTTTCCGGGATCTTAAATAATGAATCAGGTTTGTTAGCGATAAAGGCAAAGCGTTCATCAAGATTGATCGTAAAATATTCATCTCCCAATGTATAGTGAAGCTGACGGCTATCGCTGCTGAAATGCAGATTGAAGCCGGCATCCTTCGAGACGAGCTTTACCGGGAAATCAGCGGTACTGCTGCCAACATCGATGGTCTTTCCTGTTCTTGGCAACGCTGCGATATAGGCTTTGTGCAGATCAATAAATGCTACCCAATTCTCGTCCGGAGAAATGGTGAACTGGTTACCATACCCGCTTTTCAGTAGAAGTTTTTCATCGCTTCCGTCAGTATTGCAACTGCCAAGGCCACCGAATGACTGATAATACAATCTGTTGCCCGACTTATTGAACCTGGGCATATCACCTCTGCCGGTTACGAACTTTTCCTGTGTTCCATCAGCTGCCATGATATAAACTCCGGGCTGAGCAGTGTAGGCCTCACCCAGCGCATCACTTCCTCCTTCTTTACGGAACACGATCCACTTCCCATCCGGAGAAAAGGATGGCTGACGAAAAATCCCCTTCGCTTTATTGAGCTTTACCGGTTTTGCATTTCCCTGCAGCGCCAGTTTCCAGATGCCGCCGGAAGCTGTATCATTCCAGGTAGTGAATAGCAGCGTTTTCCCGTCTGAAGAAAACGCAGGTTCAAACTCATAGCCTGTTTCAACCGGCGTATTTGTTACACGCACGGGTTTTCCTGAGGGAAGCTCTTTCTTCCACAGGCTGCCGACAGCGCTGAAGAACAGCCATTTTCCATCCGGTGATGTAATTGCCTGGCGTATCACATGCGCTTCGAATTTATCAGGATTGATATCCTGCTGAAAACGGACAGCATCATAAATACGCTGGGTTACTTTCGCCGTAAAGGGGATCTGTGTTGCTTTGTTTACGCCATTCACGTCCACTTTCCAGATCCTGCCATTGCTCCAGATGATGATATGCTGATCATCCGGCGTCCAGGCATACCGGGTATACAGACCAAAAACAGTCCACCCTTCCTGCTGATCTTTTGTCAGCTGATCATACACCGGCCACTCTTCACCTGTTTCGAGATTACGGAGATAGAGTACAGATTTGGTTCTTACTCTTTTTATGAAGGATAGCAGTTTCCCGTTATGAGAAATCACCGGACGTACGGCCCCACCCGGGCCCCCGGTTACGGTCTCGTTTGTCCCTTTCTCCCGGTCAAAACGCTTGATCACGAAGATCTGGTTATTGGGATCTTTATTATACTGGAACTGACCTCCGGGGTACATATCCTCACAGTAATATACATAGCGGCCATCGGGAGAAAATGCGGGTTCATTCACATCCTGCTGATCATTCTTACGTTGTGTTAACTGCAAACCGTTTCCACCGGTTGTATGATACATCCACATCTCACCGGCACCCAGCGAACGGCCGGATGTGAAGTGTTTGCGGGCTACAATGTATTGGCCATCGGGCGCCCAGGTAGCATTGTTGAGCAACCTGAAATTCTCGCGGGTGACCTGTACAGGATTGCTTCCATCCCGGTTCATCATCCATATGTTATCCCCGCCACCAGCATCTGAGGTAAAAAGAAATTTCTTTCCATCCGGACTGTAAGCTGGTTGCAGGTCCATCGAATGTCCTCCTTTCAGCAATTTTGCCTCACCACCACTGACGGGGATCGTGTAAAGATCTCCTAACAGGTCAAAAACGATCTCTTTCCCGTCTGGTGACAGGTCGAGGTTCATCCATGTTCCTTCATCCGTAGTAAACGAGACCGTTTTATAGGGGCCTTCGGGATTCGTTACATCCCATTTCTTTGTATCCCTGCGCTCCTGCGCTGATACGGAAAATGCTACCGGCAGCAAGAGCGCTGCCATCAGTTTCTTATAAGACATGTGTTTGGTTTGTGTAAGAGGGAAAGGTAGGGAATTTGCGGGATTCAGGATTCGTTGACCGCTGCCCGTTCACCGGACAACCGACAACGCTCAACGAATCCCGAACATCTTCCCGTCCGCTCACCGCCCCATTCCCGCTTTTCACCGATAAACCCGGCTATACGGCCCAATGCCGCTTGCTATTTGTACTTTGCGTCCATAGTTTTACTTAAAATTTATAACGATGAACGATAACAGAGATTTCAGGGAGGAAGCCCGTAACAGATGGGAAGCGAGGAGGGAGCGGGGTGGACATGGGCAGATCTGGACCGGCCTTTTCCTGCTGCTCATCGGCGCGATTGCATTAGTAAGAAGCTTTGGCGTGCCGGTTCCGGCATGGTTGTTCAGCTGGCAGATGCTCCTGATAGCAATTGGTCTCTTCATTGGTTTGAGAAAAGGATTCCGTGATGGGGGTTGGTTTGTCCCAATCCTGATCGGTGGCATTTTCCTGGCAAATGAATACCTCATGAACGGTGAGTTACGTAAGCATATGTGGCCGCTGATCCTGATCGTGATCGGTCTCGTATTCGTACTGAGGCCAAAGGGTAAAAAAAGCTGGGGTGATTGTCAAAAAAAAAATCTGGATATGAATGCTAATGCAGAACCTATCAGGACCTATAGTACGGAATCCTATTCACAGGATGACGTGATTGATACCACCTGTATTTTCAGCGGATCAAAAAAAGTGATCCTTTCCAAGAACTTCAAGGGTGGAGACATCGTAAATATTTTCGGAGGATCAGAAGTCGATTTCATGCAGGCCGATATCAATGGCACCGCGGTACTCGAGATCACTGCTATCTTTGGTGGCGCCACCCTTATCGTTCCATCCAACTGGGCAATAAAATCTGAAGCCGTGACCATCTTCGGCGGTATCGGCGACAAAAGAAAATTCGCCGCTCTTGCAGAACCCGCAACAAAGACACTCGTTCTCAAAGGCACGATGATCTTCGGCGGAATTGAGATCAAAAGCTATTGAGCACATCAGGTTTAAAGGTTCAAAAGTTTGATCATTCAAAAGTTGCGTGCATAACCGTCAACTGTAAAACAGTTAAACTTTTTAACCTTCAAAAAGCTGTTCGCTAACCAAACAACCCAACTACTATGAACTGGTATCTTGCAAAAATGGTATTCCGAATTGTTTGCGGGGAAGGTGATCATACTCCGCAGTTTGATGAACAGCTAAGGCTGGTTGCCGCTGACTCAAAGGAAGAAGCATTTTCCAAAGCGCAGGCATTGGGAAGCACTGAACAGGATACGTTTTATAATAGCAAACAACAACTGGTACAGTGGAAGTTCATTAATGTAAGCGAACTCTACCGCCTAAGCGATCTCATTGACGGGGCAGAACTTTATTCAAGAATTGAAGAGAGAGACAATGCAGAATCCTACATCTATACGGTTAACCAAAAAGCCGAAAACATTTTTTTCACCCATACACACCAGTTGCTTAAACTGGCCTGATAGCATGTCTGTATCACTCTTCACTGTCAGAAGGTTCCTTATCTCTTTCAGTATCGCCTGGCTGATACTGATGACAGATCATGCTATCCTGTTATGGTCGCTCGAATGGCCCATTGAACTCGCCATCATCGACAGCCTGATCAGCAACACACTCCTGCTGATGGCCTGCCTGCTGGTGATGAATACCATCCGGTATTATACACCTGAACTGAACCAGTATCTCAACGTGCTTTGCATGTGTATCGTGCTCACCGTGCTCTGGATGGTATTAAGCAAATGGCTGCTCGGACTGGCATTGAACTCTTATGAAGGCTATCCACTGTTCCTCCGGCGATCGATCATGGTTCGTTCAAGCATCGGTTTCCTGATCATGGGGATCGTAACCATGATAGGGATCATCTGGTATAACTGGCAGGATCAGCAACGAAGCGAGGAAAGAAAATCAGACGCGGAAAAACTGGCCCGTGACGCAGAACTGTTCAAACTCCGCCAGCAACTGCAACCGCATTTCCTGTTCAATAGCCTTAACTCCATCAATGCACTGATAGGCGCCAGGCCCGAAGAAGCACGCAAAATGGTGCAACAACTGTCTGACTTTCTTCGTGGCACTATAAAAAAAGAAGAAACACAATGGGTATCACTCCAGGAAGAAATGCAATACCTGCAATTATATCTCGACATTGAAAAAGTAAGGTTTGGAAATCGTCTTACAACGATCGTTGAAACAGACCCGCCATCACTGACACTAAAACTTCCGGCATTATTACTGCAGCCAATTGTGGAGAATGCCATCAAGTTTGGGCTGTATGATACGATAGGCGAAACAGTGATCAGCATCAAAACATCAACAGGCTTCAATAATGAATTGCAGGTGATCGTTACAAACCCTTTTGATCCGGAAACATCATCGCCAAAACAGGGAACCGGGTTCGGACTAAAATCCGTTCAACGGCGACTATACCTGCTTTTTGACAGAAATGACCTGGTAGTAACAGAAGCAAAAGAAGATCAGTTCACAACCCGCGTCAGGATACCACAACTTCCTGACATCACTACACAGGCAAAAAATACAGACACAGCCTGAGAAAGATCGCTTTTTTAATTTTTACTTTTAACTTTTGACTTTTAAAAAATGCCTAAAGTAATCATCATAGACGACGAACCACTCGCAAGAAGTATCGTGAAAGAATATCTTGCAAAGCATCCTCAACTCGAGTTGCTGGGAGAATGCGGCGACGGCTTCGAAGGTGTTAAAATGATCCAGCAACATCAACCGGATCTGATATTCCTTGACATACAAATGCCGAAGATCAACGGGTTTGAAATGCTGGAATTACTGGAACAACCTCCAAATGTGATCTTCACCACCGCATTTGACGAATACGCCATCAAAGCCTTTGAAGCACACGCGATCGATTATTTATTGAAACCTTTCAACCAGGAACGGTTCGATAAAGCTGTATCCAAATGGCAGGAGCAACAGCAATCGCATGTTCCCGCCAAAACAGATGAGCTGCTTGAAACAGCTGCACTGTCACCAGCCCAGAATCAACGCGTCGTGGTAAAGAATGGCAGTAAGATCAAGATCATTCCCGTCCATGATATCTTCTTCCTGGAAGCTGCCGATGATTACGTAAAGATCCATACGCACGAAGGATATTTTCTGAAGAACAAAACGATGAGCCATTTTGAACAGGCACTGGACGGACAACAATTTGTCCGTTCACATCGCTCCTATATCGTCAATGTGCAACAGATCACCAGGATCGACCCCTATGAAAAGGATAATCATATCGCCATCCTGAAATCAGGAATGAGAGTGCCCGTTAGCAGAGGGGGGTATGGTAAGCTGAAAGCAGTGCTGGGGTTGTAAAGTGATTCAAAAGTAGAAAGTAAAAATATCTTCCTGAAAATGGCAACATCTGCCAGCACCCGGGGAAATATTTTTACTTTTTACTTTAAAACTCCTGCCCCATCCACATTGCACCACCTACACTATCGCGGCGTGCACCTGTAACGGAAGAGAGCACGTTATTCTCTTCTCTCCAGCGCAATACACCGATCAGTGCCATGATCAGTGCTTCTTTATATTGGATCAATTCTTTTTCGGGAACAATGACCTCAATTCCCAGGCCAGCAACCTGCTCTTTTATTCTTTCGACCAGGTAACCATTCAATGCGCCACCGCCTGTTACCAGCAACTTCGATTCTGCTGATGGATGATTGGGCAATGAAGTGATCGCATCACGGACCTGTGTAGCGATATGCTCTACGTATGTATGTAATGCATCAGGAACACTTAACCCTGCGGAAGTGATCAACGGATAAACCGTGTCCGTTCCAAAATCATTTGCTAATGACTTGGGATAGGATTGCTGATAATAGCCAAGACCGTTCAGCTTGTCCAGCAGGGATTGATCGAGGTTTCCGGATGCAGCCAATGCCCCGTTTTCATCGTACTCTTTCCCAACCTGTGCGGCCAGCATATTCAACACGCGGTTAGCTGCACAGATATCAAATGCAGTATACTGGGCCGCGTTCATGGACACGTTGGCAATGCCGCCAAGATTCAGGAAATAGTCATAACCAGGTAGCAATAGCTTCTCGCCGATGGGAACGATCGGAGCGCCCTGTCCGCCGAAGGCGATATCCATCGAACGCAGATCGGCTACGACGGGTAATTGCGTTATTGCAGCGATCGCGGCTCCGTCTCCCAGCTGGGCGGTCATTTTCTGGGCTGGTATATGAAAAGTCGTATGTCCGTGTGAGGCAATAACCGCCACCTTAAAGTGTAACCCGTGTTCTTCAATAAACCTCATTACCTGTTGACCAACATACTCACCATATGCGGTATGGAGTAACAGGTAGTCTTTCGCTGTAAGAGATGTAGCGCCGGCCAGCCGTTTGGTCCAATCTTCGCTATAAGGATAGCAGTCGGCTGCCAGGATCTCGTAAGTCCATTTGCCGCCGTTTTCATGTAATTCTGTAAAAACAATATCCAGTCCATCCAACGAACTGCCACTCATTAGCCCGATAGCCCTGTAGATCATGAATTAGATTGTAAATTTTTAGATATTTGCCAGAAATAAAGGCAAAAGTAAAAAGTAAAAAGTAAAAATCGTCCGCATTATGAAAAGCAGACACAATCAGCTCCGTAAGTGTTTTTTACTTTTTGCGTTTGACTTTTGACTTTTTACTTTTGACCTTCTTATTCTATCAGCACTAAACAGTACCAAATGATCGTCAATTTAAGCGAACAACACAGTCTTGTCAGTAATTGGGTCAGCGAGCTCCGCGACATGGATATTCAGACAGACCGGATGCGTTTCCGCCGGAATCTCGAAAGGGTTGGAGAGGCTGCCGCTTATGAGATCAGTAAAGTATTGCCGTTTGTTACACGGGAAGTGCAAACCCCGCTCGGCGTTGCTTCCGCGAAAGTGCTGGAACATCAGCCCGTTCTCGCTACGATTCTCCGCGCAGGCCTGCCATTGCACCAGGGGCTGCTCAACTATTTTGATAAAGCGGATAATGCATTTATCTCCGCCTACCGCAAGCATAATAAAGATGGCAGCTTTGATATCAGCCTCGACTATATCTCCTGCCCGGAATTAGAAAACCGCGTTCTCATCATTTCGGATCCGATGCTGGCAACGGGAGCTTCCCTTGTGAAAACGATCCAGTACCTCAAGGAAGAAGGCCACCCAAAATCAATCCATGTCGTTACCGCAGTTGCCTGCACCGTAGGGATCGAATATGTAAAAAGAGAAGATCCTACGGTCACTATCTGGTGCGGTGATATCGATGACGAGCTTACCGCAAAAGGATACATCGTTCCCGGCCTGGGAGACGCCGGCGACCTCGCCTTTGGCGTAAAGGTTCAGATGTAAGTGGACTGATCTTTATAACAGCTTGTTTATCATTTCGTTGAAAAATATTCCGGGAATCTTTTTCCAGGCAGGCCCTACAATTTTTACAGGTGTCGGGATTGTTGTATTTTCCCATCCGTGCGCATACTTTTCAAGGCAATTTACCAGCGGCTTGAACGTTTATGCCTATGGTAATGGCGTTGATACGTATAAGCCTGACCAGTGAAAAAACTTAATTGCTGAGATGAAAAAACTTCTTTCGACCCTGATCGCCTGCGTTGCGCTCATTAGCGTTTCAACCGCCCAGGATCCAAACTTTTCGCAATTTTTTGCGTCACCCATGACACTCAACCCTGCCCTTACCGGCAAGTTTGATGGCGTATACCGGTTTGCAGCAAATTATCGCAACCAATGGCCAACGATCAGCAATGCGTATACTACCATGACTGCATCATTTGATATGGCTATACTAAAAGACCGTATCCCGGAAAATGATCAGTTCGGTATTGGCTTCATGGGTTACAGCGATAAAGCCGGTGATGGCGCATTGAACAGCACCTACTTCGGCGCTTCCCTTTCCTATCATAAAAGTCTTGATGAAAACGGCTTTCATTCAATAGGCGCCGGTTTCCAGGGCACGTATATGAATAAACGGCTTAACACCTCCAAGCTTACTTTCGGAGACCAGCTCACCCCATTTGGATTTACAGGCGTTACACAGGAAAGCTTCGCTTCAAGCCAGGTCAACCTCAACTATTTTGATGTGAACGCCGGACTGATCTATACCGGTACCACCAATGGTTACAATAACTTCTACCTCGGAGCTTCTATGTATCACCTCAACAGGCCGAAAGAAAGTTTCAACAGAGGCGATTATGTACTGAACATGCGCACCACCATCCAGGGAGGAGCCAAGATCCCCGTCGGCAGCTATAACTCCTTTCACTTTGCCGCTAACCATAGCATGCAGGCAAAGGCAAAGAATACAATGGTCGGTGGCGCATTCTGCCTGAACGTCAACAATGACGAAGAAAACCCGACCAACTTCTATCTTGGAAGCTGGTATCGCTTCCAGGATGCATTGATCCC
The DNA here is from genome assembly GCA_040509495.1 of Chitinophagaceae bacterium. Taxonomy (GTDB): domain Bacteria; phylum Bacteroidota; class Bacteroidia; order Chitinophagales; family Chitinophagaceae; genus Terrimonas_A. The sequence continues at coordinate 27,122 of JBEVKW010000017.1, forward strand.
CTATATGGGCCTCGAATTCGGCGAGTGGCATTTCGGTGCCTCTTATGACGTGAATACATCTTCACTGAAAGCTGCCTCTAACTCAAGAGGAGGCGTGGAGATCTCACTGATCTATATTAAGAAACCGGTGGATCCGGGGGCTAAGAAATTGAACTGTCCTAAATTCTAGACTTAGAAAACAGGAAAGATAAACTGATGGAGAGACTGCTGAAAGGCAGTCTCTTTTTTTGCTGAGAGGATAAGAAGGAAAAAGAGGAGGTTGCTGTTTTTCGACATACATTTAGGGCTTATGGGAAAGCTATTCAGGAATCTTACATTTTGGGTATTGGTGGCAATTACTGGCGGGATCTTGCTGGGCCATTACCGGCCCGATCTTGCACAGATGCAGGTGTTGGACCAACCCTTTCAGCTGAAGGTGATGGGGCAGGAACTGAGCGTGGGTAAAACGCTGAGTGAATTGCTGAGTGGCATTTTTATCAGCCTGGTCAAGCTGTTTATTAATCCGATCATATTTCTGACCATTACCCTCGGGATCGTGAGTATGGGTGATCTGAAGAAAGTGGGGCGGGTTGGAGCAAAATCATTACTGTACTTCGAAATCGTCACCACATTCGCATTGGTGATAGGCATTCTTGCAGCGATGCTGATACAGCCAGGAAGCGGGGTAGATACATCGGCCGTTAAAGGTGGTGATATTTCAAAATATACAAAAGGAAGTGAAGAGTTCAGCTGGCTTAAATTCCTGAAAGATAATTTTACACTGCAGGTTCTGATCGTCGCCATTATAACTGGTGTCTCCCTGACATTCTATAAAGGCAGGGATAAAGTGGTTCAGTTTCTTCAGCCCTTATCAAAATATATCTTCAAAGGTTTGCATTGGGTAATGCTGCTGGCGCCGGTTGGCGCGTTTGGGGGGATGGCTTTTACCATCAGCAAATATGGCATCAGCACCCTGTTGCCATTGGCAAAACTGATGGGAACGGTCTACATCACGATGGCCCTGTTCATATTCATTGTGCTTTATTTTATTCTTCGAATGTATCGCGTAAGCATTTTCCGCTTTTTGAAGTATATAAGAGAAGAGCTGCTTGTTGTGCTGGGCACATCTTCATCAGAAGCGGCGTTGCCCACATTAATGGAAAAGCTGGAGAGAATGGGTTGTTCAAAATCGGTAGTTGGCCTGGTGGTTCCTACCGGTTACTCCTTTAATCTTGACGGAACCACGATTTACCTTTCCATGTGCATGATCTTTCTTGCACAGGTGTTCAATGTTGAGTTGAGCTTCGCACAGGTATTGAGCATTATCGGGATCCTGATGCTGACGTCAAAAGGCGCGGCAGGCGTTACCGGAAGCGGGTTTGTGGTGCTGGCATCAACGCTGACGGCGATAAAAGTAATTCCTGTCGAAGGACTTGCTTTGTTGCTGGGCGTAGACCGGTTCATGTCAGAAGCGAGAGCCATTACCAATTTCATTGGTAATGGTGTGGCAACGATCTGGATCGCGAATAACGAAAAGGAATTTGACCGGAATAAAATGGAGCTCGCCTTTAACAGGGTACATGAAACGGAAGATGTGGTGAAGGATAATATAGAAGGGAAGACCATTAATCGTTAATCGCGTTCTTACCCTCTTATGAGTTTAACTGGCGTAGAAGTATCGCCATGAACGCAAAGAACCGCAACGGCCGCAAAGAGATCTTCTGTAACTGGAAATTCATTGCGCTCTTTGCGGTTCTTTGCGTTCATGGC
>JBEVKW010000018.1:0-13500 GCA_040509495.1 Chitinophagaceae bacterium
GAATCGTTAGGATTAGAAGAAGGCATTCTTGCCTCGATCCAACAACTTGGTTTTACCCAACCTACTCCTATTCAGGAAAAAGCCATCCCGGTACTGTTGCAAGGTACCAAAGATTTTGTGGGGCTGGCACAGACCGGAACGGGAAAGACAGCGGCTTTTGGCCTGCCTCTGCTCCATCTCATCCGTAAAGAAGATAAATACCCGCAGGCACTCGTGATCTGCCCTACACGGGAATTATGTCTCCAGATCGCCAATGATCTGAACTCATTTAAACCTAAAAAAGCCAATATATCTGTTACCGCTGTATATGGCGGTACCTCGATCGTAGAGCAGATCCGTGAATTAAGAAGAGGAACGCATATTGTGGTGGCAACGCCCGGCCGCCTCATCGATCTGATCGAGAGAAAGGCAGTCGATCTCGAACAGATCCATTACGTTGTGCTCGATGAAGCCGACGAGATGTTGAACATGGGATTCAAAGATGATATTGAATTCATCCTGAAAAATACCCCTAACCGCCAGAGTACCTGGTTGTTCAGTGCAACCATGCCAACAGAGATCCGTAACGTGAGCAAGCGCTACATGGACAAACCTTTCGAGATCACGATCGGTAAAGTCAATGCCGGCAATGCCAATATCGATCACCAGTACTACGCCACGCAGCACGTGAACCGTTATGAAACGCTGAAACGCATTATCGATTTCAATCCCGGTATCTATGGTATCATCTTCACCCGCACAAAAGCAGATGCGCAGAGTGTGACCGAACAACTGATCCGCGAAGGTTATGATATCGAAGCATTGCACGGTGATCTTACCCAGCAACAGCGTGATAAAGTAATGGGCCGCTTTCGCGATAAAAGCATCCAACTGCTTATTGCAACTGATGTGGCCGCACGGGGTATCGATGTTTCCGGCATTACCCACGTAATCAATTACGAACTTCCAGATGATACAGAAGTGTATACGCACCGTAGTGGCCGTACCGGCCGCGCTGGTAAAAGCGGGATCTCTCTTTCTTTAGTTACCCCAAAAGAAGCATACCGCCTTCGCCAGATCGAAAAGCTGGTGAATACACGTTTTCATAAAATGGATATACCTAGCGGTAAAGATGTTTGCCGTAAACAATTCTTCCATTTTATCGATAAAATGCTGCAGGCTGATATCAGTCATGGTGAATACGAAGCCTACCTGCCATTACTCAGAGAAAAATTTGAGCATGTAGATAAAGAAGAGATCATGCAACGGGTGGCCGCACTCGAATTCGATCGCTTCCTGAAATACTATGAGAATGCTGCTGACCTGAACCTGCGTGATGATCGCCGCGGAGAGAGAAGCGAAAGAACCGCTTCCCGCGAACCGCGCGCAAGAACTGCTGCAGGTGATGGTAATTACCAACGCTTGTTCGTTAACCTTGGCACTAAAGATGGTTTTTATAAAGCAAGTTTCCTTCAGTTCATCCTTGACATGAGTGATCTCAAGAAAGATGTACTGGGTCGTATTGATATGAAAGAAATGAACAGCTGGATCGAAATAGAAGCCGCAGCCGCCAAAAAGATGATGAAAGCAATGGACGGAAAGAACTTCCGGGGCCGTAAGATCCGCATGAATGATGCTGATTCAGGTGGTGGAAGAAGAAAGTAATCAGATTTTATTTTTTTATATTCAATAGATTTTTATATTTGTTCAACAATGGCACTCGTAAAAGCATATACCCGATTTTATTTTTACTTCTTTTTTACAATGAAGCCGGGTACGCTTTGTTTGAGCCTTAGTTAATGCGAACAACTAAATCAAGATAAAGAGTCCCGGCTAAAAGCCGGGACTTTTGTTTTAATGCACTATATGCAAACAAAAGTTTCGATACAGGGATACGAAGGCAGCTTTCACCAGGTGGCGGCACGAACATTCTTTGGTAAGCAGGTTGAAGTAATTCCCTGCGCAACCTTCCGCGAAGTGATAAAGATCGCCGGCAACAAAAAAGAAAGCGATGGCGCCGTAATGGCCATCGAGAATTCTATAGCCGGCAGCATCCTCCCGAACTATAACCTGCTGCAAAAATCAGATCTTAAGATCGTCGGAGAAGTGTATCTCCAGATCAAACAAAACCTTCTCGTGAATCCCGGCGTGAAACTCGAAGATATCCGTGAAGTACATTCACATACCATGGCCTTGCAACAATGCTATGATTTCCTGGATAAATACAAATGGAAACTCGTCGAAACAGAAGATACTGCCTTAAGCGCAAAACATATTCATCAGCATAAAAGCAAACACATTGCTGCTATCGCAAGTAAACTTGCCGCTGAACTGTTCAACCTGGATATGATCGCTCCCGGTATCCAGACAATGAAAAATAACTACACCCGCTTTCTTGTATTACAGCCGAACGAAGTTGCCGCTCCGGTAGAAGGTGCAGATAAGGCATCAGTAAATTTTCATACAGACCATTCCAAAGGAAGCCTTGCCAAAGTGTTAAGCCGTATCGCCGAAGGCGGTATCAATCTCAGCAAACTACAAAGTTTTCCTATCCCCGGAAGCGATTTCAAATACAGCTTTCATGCAGATATGGAATTTGACTCAGTTGACCGGTTCAATGAAGTAGTAAAAAATATCACCCCATTGACAGAACAACTGAAAGTGTATGGCCTTTACAAAAGAGGAGTTCTTAAAAATAAATAGCAGGTAAAACATGCCGCACAGGATTGTTTTTACTTTTTAATTTTCATTCTGAATTTGAAACATGAAAACCGCAAAACGCCTCGAAGGAATAGGAGAATATTATTTTTCGCAAAAGCTGCGTGAAATAGAAGAGTTGAACAGACAGGGAAAGCAGATCATCAATTTGGGGATCGGAAGTCCTGATCTTCCTCCGCATCCGGATGTGATCAAAACACTGCAGGAGGAAGCTGCCAAACCCAACACGCATGCGTATCAGTCTTATAAAGGATCTCCTGTGCTGCGTAAGGCATTCGCTGACTGGTATCATAACTGGTATGGGGTGGAGTTGGGCGTGGAAACAGAGATCCTGCCGTTGATCGGAAGTAAAGAAGGGATCATGCATATCTGCATGACCTATCTCGATAAAAAAGACGAGGTACTGGTGCCGAATCCCGGCTATCCAACTTATCGCAGCGCCGTGAAATTAGCAGGTGGTAAATGCGTGGAATACGAATTGAAGGAGAAGAATAATTATGCACCTGATTTCAGCAAACTGGAGAAGAAAGACCTTTCCAGGGTGAAGCTGATGTTTGTGAATTATCCGCAAATGCCAACAGGTCAGTTGCCGACAAAGGAATTGTTTGAAGAGCTGGTGGCCTTTGGTAAGAAACATGATATACTGATCATTCATGATAATCCTTACAGTTTCATCCTTAATGATAATCCGGTGAGCCTGCTTGCTGTGGATGGTGCAAAAGAAGTAGTGATTGAACTGAATTCGCTCAGCAAATCACATAATATGGCCGGATGGCGTGTTGGTGTATTGTGTGGTGCAAAAGAAAGAATAGAAGAGGTGCTTCGTTTCAAAAGCAATATGGATAGCGGCATGTTCCTGCCTCTTCAGTTGGCTGCCGCAAAAGCGCTTTCGCTTGGTAAAGAATGGCAGGATGAAGTCAACGCGATCTATCGGGAAAGAAGAGAGAAAGTATTTGAATTGTTGCAGGCGTTGGACTGTGTTTATTCAACAGCGCAAGCCGGCATGTTTGTATGGGCGAGAATTCCTGCCGGGTATAAAAATGGTTTCGAATTGAGTGATAAAGTATTGTATGGAGCAAACGTATTCATCACTCCGGGCGGGATTTTCGGTACGGCTGGCGACAAATACATCAGGGTCAGCCTTTGTGCACCGGTATCAAGGTTTGAAGAATCGCTTCAAAGGATCAGGGGTTTAAAAGTTTGAAGGTTTTAAAATTTAAAAGTTGTCGCTGATCAGCAATAACTTTTAAACGGCAAAAACAGAACTTTTAAACTTTTAAACTTTTAAACTACTGGGTGGGATGGAACGCAAAAAAGTTGCAATAATAGGAGTTGGGTTGATCGGTGGTTCACTCGCGATCCGTCTTCATGAGAGAAGGATCTCTTCCAGGCTGATAGGTGTGGACGTGAATCCGGATCACCTGGAGAAAGCCATGGAGTTGGAGTTGGTGGATGAAGTGCTGCCAATGAAAGAAGCGATCGCTGCTGCCGAAGTGGTAGTGCTGGCGATCCCGGTTGATAAACTGGTGACGTTGCTCCCGTCTATCATGGATCAGATCACGAACCAGATCGTGATAGATCTCGGATCAACGAAAGCACAATTGATCAACGTTCTTAAAGATCATCCCAAAAGGGGGAGATATGTAGCCACGCATCCAATGTGGGGTACCGAATACAGCGGACCACAGGCAGCGGTGCGTGGAGCCTATGAAAACAAGGCCGTGATCATTTGTAACCCCCAGGATAGTGATGAAGACGCATTGATATGGACAAAAGCAATGTATAAAAAGATCGGCATGCATCTGCTTGAAATGGAAGCAGGCGCACATGATCTGCATGCTGCTTACGTAAGTCACATTTCACACATTACGTCTTTCGCTCTTGCTAATACAGTATTGGAGAAAGAGAAGGAAGATAAAGCGATCTTCGAAATGGCCAGTGCTGGTTTTGAAAGTACCGTAAGGCTGGCAAAAAGTAATCCGGCTATGTGGGTGCCGATCTTTATGCAGAATAAAATAAACGTACTCGATGTATTGACGGAGCATATCGCACAACTGACAAGGTTCAAAGAAAGCATCGAGAAAGAAGACACGCAATCGCTGCAAACGCTTATTACCGATGCAAACAAGATTCGCAGGATACTTAAATAAAGACATAAAGCTCTATATCTCAGCCGCCGTTTTTAATTTTTAATTTTGACTTTTTACTTAATAACTTACAAACCAATAAAGACATATGCAAACAGCAGAACAAACAACAGCAAACGCAGCGCAGGAAGCATGGAAGAAAAGACCGCTGATCATCAGTGGACCATGCAGTGCTGAAACAGAAGAGCAGGTATTGGCTACAGCACAAAGACTGGCGGCTACCGGCCGGGTCAATATGCTCCGTGCAGGCATCTGGAAACCACGTACAAAACCCGGTATGTTCGAAGGCATCGGCGCAAAAGGTTTACCATGGCTGCAGCAGGCGAAAAAGCTGACTGGCTTACCAACGACAGTAGAAGTGGCAACAGGCAAACAAGTGGAAGATGCACTGACGTTTGACGTGGATGTTCTTTGGGTGGGTGCACGCACAACGGTGAATCCTTTCAGCGTTCAGGAAGTGGCTGATGCATTAAGAGGAGTGAATGTACCTGTACTCATCAAAAATCCAATCAACCCTGATCTGGAATTATGGGCAGGTGCCGTAGAGCGAATTGCGCGCGCAGGTATTAAAGACATCGGTTTGATCCACCGCGGATTCTCTTCCTATGGTAACACAGAATTCAGGAACGCCCCCATGTGGCACCTCGCAATCGAGATGAAACTGAAACATCCCGATATGCCGATCATTAATGATCCTTCTCATATCTGCGGCCGTCGGGATATCCTCCAGGAAGTCATGCAACGCGCGATTGATCTTGATTATGATGGACTGATGATCGAAAGCCATATCGATCCCGATAATGCGTGGAGCGATGCAAAGCAGCAGATCACACCAGAGCGTTTGAAAGAAATGCTGGAAGCGATCATCTGGAGAAAAGAGGACAGCAACTCTGCAGAATACCATGCAGCACTCGAGAAACTCCGTCAGCAGATCAATCACCTGGATGATGAACTGATGCAGATCCTCAGCCAGCGTATGAAGATCGCTGAAAAGATCGGTCAGTATAAGAAAGATAACAACATCACGATCCTGCAAACAAACCGCTGGAACGAGATCATTGAGAAAGCATTTGCAAAAGGAGATAAAACAGGCTTGAGCAAAGAATTCATCACTAAGTATTTTGATGCGGTGCATATGGAAAGCATCAATCATCAGAAGAAAGTGATGGACGCGTAAGGTTCCCGAAGATCTAAGCTGATCAAGGCGCAGATCTGGGGATCGTTTTCCTGATGATAAAAATGCCTGGCCGCGAGTCTGCGCGTCCTCTGCGCAGATCTGCGGGAGCTTATGACATATCGGAGGGAAACACTTCCTGATATGGTGGCTACCGTGTCTTACGCACTGGGTTGGCTTAACCTAGTGAAAGTGAATTTTCAATATAACGCATGCAACATAAAAAGTATAAATTTTCAACCGCTGCTACCGATTTTTATTTTGGAGGAAGTTTTTCTCAATTGAAAACGATCATTGATCAGAAAGCAACAGTATTGCTGACGGATGAGAACGTCTTCAATGCGCATGCTAAGAAGTTCAAAGGCTGGAAAACGATCGTGATCAAAGCCGGTGAAGCGTACAAGGTTCAATCAACGATTGATGATATCATTGATCAGTTGATTGAACTGGAGGCGGACAGAAAAACTACTCTTGTAGGCATTGGTGGTGGTGTGATCACAGATATTGCTGGCTATGTTGCAGCTGTTTATATGCGCGGATTGAAATTCGGGTTTATCCCGACTTCATTGCTTTCCCTGGTGGATGCGTCGGTGGGAGGTAAGAACGGGATCGATGTAGGATTGTATAAGAATATGGTGGGCGTGATCCGTCAGCCTTCGTTCATCCTGCATGATATCAGTTTACTGAAAAGTCTGCCGCACAAAGAATGGGTGAATGGTTTTGCAGAGATCATCAAACATGCGTGTATAAAAGATGCAGCCATGTTCCGTGAACTGGAATCGCATGATCTTACTGTTTACCAGAAGAAGCCAAAGCTGCTCGCTGCGCTTCTTCAGCGCAATGCGCAGCTGAAAGCAAAAGTGGTCCAGGAAGACGAGTTTGAAAGATCTGTCCGCCGTTTGCTGAATTTTGGTCACACGCTCGGACATGCGATCGAAAACCAGTACGCATTGATGCATGGTCACGCAGTAGCAATCGGAATGACATATGCCTGTCATATTTCAGCACAATTATCGGGGTTCAAACAAACAAATCGCGTCGTAAAAGTGCTGGAGCAGTATGGCTTACGCACCTATATGTCATTCGACAGGAACAAGGCTTTTGACCTTTTGAAGATGGATAAAAAGCGCGAGAAAAAGGAAATGAATTATGTATTGCTGGAAAAAGTAGGGAAGGGAGTAGTAAAAAGCATACCGCTGGTTCAATTAGAAAAAATCATTCAAGCATTACCTAAGTGAAAGTAACGATACAACCCGGAGATCTGACTGGCATTATCCAGTCACCCGCTTCAAAAAGTTCAATGCAACGAGCCTGCGCAGCTGCACTGGTTGCAAAAGGAATAAGCGAGATCATTAATCCCGGCCATAGCAATGATGATAAGGCCGCCAGAGATATCGTCACACGGCTTGGCGCCAGGCTTGAAGATCAGCAGGATGGTTCTTTGCAGATCACAAGCGAAGGTGTGAAACCCGTGGCCCCTTTCATTGATTGTGGTGAATCTGGTTTGAGCATCCGGATGTTCACCCCGATCGTTGCATTGAGTACAGAAGAAGTGACCATCAACGGATCGGGAAGTCTTGTTACAAGACCAATGGATTTCTTTGATGAAATTCTTCCGCATCTCGGTGTTAAGGTGAGGTCTAATCAGGGTAAATTGCCCCTTGTTATACAAGGCCCATTAAAACCCGTTGACGTTACTGTTGATGGTTCATTAAGTTCTCAGTTCCTTACCGGTCTGTTGCTCGCATATGCAGCAGCAGATGCAAGCGATGTTTCGATAAAAGTGACCAATCTGAAAAGCCGTCCCTATATCGATCTTACATTGGATGTAATGAGACGGTTTGGTTTGAAAACACCGGAGAACCGCAGCTACGAAGAGTTTTATTTCAACACAGAGAGCCAGCATAAGGAGACGGAAACGCAACGGTACACGGTTGAAGGTGACTGGAGCGGCGGAGCATTCCTGCTGGTAGCGGGTGCTATTGCAGGACCGATCACGGTGAGAGGATTGGATATATCATCAACGCAGGCTGATAAGTCGATAGTGCAGGCGCTGATGAGTGCAAATGCCGGCATAGCGATCGATGCCAAGGAAATAAAACTTCATCCGGCTGATCTTACTGCATTTGAGTTCGATGCAACAGATTGTCCTGATCTTTTCCCGCCACTGGTTGCGTTGGCTTCTTACTGCAAAGGAGAAACAATCATCAAAGGAGTAAGCAGATTGGCTCATAAAGAAAGTGACCGCGGATTAACGCTACAGGAGGAGTTTGGTAAAATGGGCGTGGAGATATACCTCGAAGGAGATCTGATGCGCGTAACGGGAGGAAACGGCGTAAAGGGAGCGTTGGTCAGCTCGAGGCATGATCACCGCATTGCAATGGCCTGCGCTGTTGCCGCACTGAAAGCTGCCGGAGAAACAACGATAGAACATGCCGAAGCAGTTAATAAATCGTACCCTGACTTTTACAGCGATCTGAAACAGCTTGGGAGTGTTGTATCTTTAAACCATCAATTCAATTTTCATGAATAGCTTTGGCCGTATATTCAGGGTGCATATTTTCGGAGAATCACATGGTGAATCAGTAGGCATTGTTATTGATGGATGTCCGGCAGGATTGCCATTATCTGAAGACGATCTTCTGCCCGATCTTGAAAGACGGAAGGGCGGAAAGCAAAAAGGGACAACCCCACGCCAGGAAGCGGATTATCCTTTTTTTAAAAGCGGAGTGTTCAATGGCAAAACAACCGGCGCGCCGATCACTATTCTTTTTGAAAATAATAACACGCGCAGCGGTGATTATGAAAAGCAACGAAGCTTCCCGCGTCCGGGTCATGCCGACATGGTAGCGCACCAGAAGTATGGTGGCAATGAAGATTATCGCGGCGGCGGACATTTCAGCGCGCGACTGACGACCGGCCTTGTTGCAGCAGGTGCTATCGCAAAAAAACTGATGCCGGGCGTTATGATAGAAGCCGCAGTGAAAGAGATCGGCGGGGAAGCAGACCTCGAGAAAGGTTTGCAAAAGGCGATCGATGCAAAGGATTCAATAGGAGGATTGGTGGAGTGCCGGGTAAACGGACTACCGGTTGGGTTAGGTGAGCCGTTCTTTGATTCTGTCGAATCTCAGCTGGCACACATTGCATTCGCTATACCTGCGGTAAAAGGTGTCGAGTTCGGCAGCGGTTTTGCAGCTGCAAAGATGTTCGGGACCCAGCACAATGACGCGATCGAAAACATGGAAGGAAAAACAAGAAGCAATCATGCCGGTGGTGTGGTTGGAGGGATCAGCAATGGGAATGAATTGGTTTACAGGATTGCGATCAAGCCAACAGCATCCACCCCAAAAGAGCAGAACAGTTTGAATTGGGAAACAGGCCAGGTCGAAAACTTTTCCGTTAAAGGACGACATGATCTTTGCGTGGCACTCCGGGCACCGGTGATCCTTGAAGCTGCCACTGCAGTGGCACTGGTTGATCTCTATCTGCTGGAGCAACACAGTAAACGGGTAGTATCACCTCAATAAGAAAATATATAACGATTATGCCAATTATCTATCACGTGACGAGCGCAGCTGAATGGAAGCATGCACAGGAACAGGGTTTTTATGAAACTCCGTCATTAAAAACGGAAGGATTTATTCATTGCAGTGAAACAGATCAGGTGGCCGGTGTGCTCGACCGATACTTCGCAGGAAGAAACGACCTCGTCAAGTTGCATGTGAATACGGATAAACTGACCAGCCGCTATGTACAGGAATGGTCAAACTCTGTGGAAGATACCTTCCCACATGTTTATGGCCCTATCAACCTTGACGCAGTGGAAGAAGTAGAAACGATATAAAAGACGGTTCTTTATCCGTTCTTAAACTTATTATGCACAATTATCTTGTTAACGCATCGCTGCAGATCGTGCCTGTTGTTCAGGATCGCCATCCTTATGAATGGGTGGACGAAGCGATCGCAATCATACAAAGCTCCGGTATCCGATACGAGGTTGGTCCATTTGCAACTGTCCTCGAAGGACAGTATGACGAGGTCATAAAAGTGATCATGGCTGTCAATGAATTTCTTTATCAACGGGGCTGCGCCGAATGGATCAGCAGCATCCAGCTGCAGATACGAAGCAATGGAGATATTACCGGTGAAGAGAAGACCATGAAGTTTACACGATCGTAATAGCATTACATCCGCAAGCAATTCTTAACCTTTGTTGCCACCTTACACGTAATCAAACTGCAAAGTTCATTGACGCAGACGTTCCGGAGAAAAAGCAGGAACGAGCTGTGTTCACTTGAGTTTACTGGCTTCGACGGATAGCTCCTGAAAAGGGATATCCAGTATTTCGAACCGGTTACCCTCCGGTAGAAAATAATGCCACCATTCTGTTTCCAATGCCCTGAAGCCATGCTTTTCCATGATAGTGCGTAATAGCCTTCGATTTCGCAATATCTCCGCAGGCAATGCATGGAAGCTATGATGTGCGGTATCGCTGAAATCATCAAATCCCGTTCCCATCGGTAATTCAGAAAGATCTGCGAGTTTTATCAACGTGAGATCGATCGCGATGCCTCTGTTATGACCACTTCCTTTTGCCGGGTTGGCTACGTATCGTTCATCTTTTACCAGTTCCCAGAATTTTACCGTTACGGAATAGGGTCTGTACGCATCAAACACTTTGATTCCGATGCCCGCAATGGAAAGCTCTTTCTGAACATCAGCCAGTGCTTCGGCAGCAGGTGCGCGAAGAAAACTAACGGCGGTAGGAGGTGTGTACATCTCCCTTTTCATGAAATTATTCTGTGTTGAATACCGCAGATCGTATACAAGACCGGGAATTCTTTTACCCAGTTCGATCATCTTTTTATCCTGGTCAGCACTTACCGTTTTCAGGTACGCCTTCATATCGTCTACTATGAAGAGCTTCGTTCGTAAGCTGTCCTGCGCTCTTGCCGGAGCAGATAGGGTTGTTAAAAAAATAACCGCAAGCAGCACCTTTATACGGAAAGGTTTAGTTAATTTGTTATACATATCCTGGTAGACCAAAGCGGGAGGAACAGAAGTTTAAAATTGTTGAGGTTTAAAGTACGGACGGTTTTAAAACGGGTTTAAATTTTTAAGGTTCGGCAGTTAAGCTTTAAACCTTAAACGGTTGAACGATCGCCTTCGCCCGCAGCACCTTGCAACCCTTACTTACTCAGTTTTGTCTGAAGAAAGATACTTATAAAACAGGATACCCACACATGCTCATCTTTATGAATAAGAAAGTTTTTTCGTATTCCTTTGTTATTTCCCTTTTTGCTATTTCATGTGTTATCGTTGCTTGCGGCGAAGCGAAAAAACCGCCGGAGAAAGAAATTGTTGTATCTCCGGAGGAGCTGCATACAAAAGTGACGGAGCTGATCCGCAATTCGATCGATTATGCGATGACAAATGATGGCCGGATCGATGATTCGGTCAGGCTTTCCTTACTGGCTCCGCTTAAGCAGGCATATGAGGGAGTTCAGTTTGCGTCAACCTGGAATGCCGGGCAAAAGTGGACTGCCTTGAGTGACTCTATGCTGGAACTTGTGCGTTCTGCCCAGTTTTACGGGTTATTTCCGGATGATTATCATAGCGCGAAGCTCGAAGCCATCTATACAAAGCTGGTGGCGGATACTTCCGACAAAACGGATAAAAAAGATGCAGTGCTATGGGCGAAAGCAGACCTGTTATTGACAGACGCCTTTATGCATATGGTAAAAGATGTGAAGCTGGGACGCCTGCCACAGGACAGCGTTAGTTTACGGAAAGATTCCGTGCTTGCGGATGAGTTCTATGTACAAAAACTTCAGGGTTTATTAAAACAGCAGGAGACCTTAGCCTCTATCATTGCTTCACTGGAACCGCAGCATGCAGGGTATAAGGCATTAAAGGCCGGAGTGAAAGCATTTCTTGATAGTGTGGATTACCAAAGAGTGTATACCCGTGTACCGTCTCCCAAAGATCCGGGATTCACCGCGGCCCTGGAAGCGCGGATGCGCGAAGGCGGCTACATTACTGACAGCCTGCCACCCGACTCTTTGCAGATGGCCCATGCGATCAAAAAGTTCCAGTTACAAACAGGCATTACGGATGACGGAAAAGCAGGTGAAGGAACGGTCAGGATGCTGAATTTTACCGATAAAGATCGCTTTGTAAGCCTGGCGATCAACATGGACCGGTACAAAATGCTGCCCGAGCAGATGCCGGAGCGATATATCTGGGTCAACCTGCCCGGGTTCTACATGAAGTTGCTTAACAAAGATTCGCTGGAGATCACCTCCAAGGTCATTTGCGGTAAGCCGCTGACGCGAACACCGCTGTTGAATAGCTCGATCTCTAACCTCGTCACTTATCCACAGTGGACCATTCCTACCAGTATCATCGTAAAGGAGATTCTTCCCGCAATGAAGAAAAATACCGGTTACCTGGCTAAGAAAGGCTTTAGCCTGATCAATTCCCGGGGTGATGAGGTTAACCCCGATAGTGTCGACTGGTCAAAATACAGCAAAGGCATACCTTACAATGTGGTGCAGGGCAGCGGTGATGAAAACGCACTTGGCATTCTGAAGTTCAACTTCCCGAATAAATATGCGGTGTATCTGCACGATACCAATCAGCGCTATCTGTTTGCGAAAACGGTCCGCGCGCTCAGCCATGGCTGTGTTCGTGTACAGCAGTGGGAAGAACTGGCGTATAACATTGTCCGGTATGATAATGACAGCGAGAATTATATCGATACACCGTCGCCTAAAGAAGACTCTATGTCTGCCTGGTTGCAGCGTAAGGAAAAGCATTCGATTGCTGTAAAAAATCGCCTCCCGGTGTTTATCCGCTACTTTACTGCCGATGGTAAAGACGGGAAAGTGGTATTTTATGATGACATCTATGGCGAGGATAAATATGTGAGAGCAAAATATTTCGCGGGTAAATAATCCGCTATGCTGCCAGCAGTTACGGTATTTATGGGTAATGGCGGCGAGGGCGGGATTTTTAGCTCACAAATGCGTGAATTGTAAGGAAATAGTTTATTTTCAAATCTAAATAGCGTTTATTTTTGTCCCGTATTATTAACCAAACTAATGCTTTATGAAGAAGATTTTAGTCGTCACAGTGGCTTTGTGTTTCCTGAATTCAACCAGTTTTGCACAGGATCCAGAAGTCAGGCCGGCTGCAATCGGGGTGAGTTTTTTCTTTAACGATTACCTGACTCCCAGTCGTATACGTTCCCAGTCATTATCAAAGGTGTTGGCAGATAAGCAATGGGCCAAAACAAAGGAGATGTCTCCGGGTCTTGCTGTTTCTTATTTCCAGGGATTGCATAAGAACGTAGATTTCGCAGGTACCCTCGCCGGCTCTTTTGTTAAAGATGCATTGGGAAGCGGGACATTATTGAATAATCAGTTCCTTCTCGAAGCAGACGCTTCTTTCAATTTTAAAATGGTGTCTGAAAAATATTTT
>JBEVKW010000019.1:0-21589 GCA_040509495.1 Chitinophagaceae bacterium
ATCAAGCGTAACATAGGTTTTTGGCACCCACCAGCTGAACATTGGATCGTAACCATTATAGAAATTGAAATAATTCTTCAACACGCCCTGCAGCTCCCTGACAGCACCTGAGGCCATGTTTGCCAGGGACAGATCCATGGATTGCTCTTTTTTCAACTCTGTGCGGGAGGCGATCACCTGATGAAAAATACCATTCATTTCCTTCGCCACTTCTTCACCGTTCACGGTCAGCCCGCGGCGGCGCGGTTTTTCCAGTACAGCGATCCGGGACGCGAACGGAAGGTATTTCGTTACCTGGCTGTACAGCTTACCTTCATCCAGTAAGCGCTCTTTCTCATCTTCCAGGTTTCTCGTGAAAAGAATATAATCTACCTTACCATTGATATTCATTTTATCAAAACCTGAGCGGGATATAGTTTTCTGGTAGTCGTCTATAAGTTTAAGAAGACGCTGTCTGCGTTCGGGCGAGCTTGTATTTTGTCCATCCCGGCCGCCACCACGCCCCTCTCCGGTAGTTGCATAAAATCTTGACAGGCTTCCGCGATCAGCATTATACTGAACCATGATATTGGTCATTTCGCTGGCCTGGGAATAGAGATCGGTGCTTATTTGTGCACCTGCCATAGCAGTGATAAAGCAGCATCCGGCTGTTGCAGCTGCCGTTCTTAAAATTGATCGCATAGTCTTTATGTCGTGTATTTTGAGGTATACAAGGTATTCAGGCTGCTGGAGAGAGGATCAACGGATATTAACAGATTCCTGCAGAAAATTAACCGGTGAACCGAACAAGATCATCTTTTCGATACCTTAACATGCATTAACTGCACGCTCTGCGTGCACGAACAGAAAACAACTCATCAGGGAAGCATTATGAAAACACGGTTTCTATCAATTGTTATAATGAATTTACTGTTCCATTCAGTTTGTTCCGCACAGCAGCCGAAAGCTTTTACCCGGGCGGATACATTACGCGGAACGGTCAGTGAAGAGCGGTCTTGGTGGGATGTACAGCGGTATGACATCAGCGTACGACCCGATTATCCGTCAAAAACAATTGCCGCAAAAAGTGTGATCACTTATAAAGTGACAGGAAAACAAACTGTCAATCGTCTTCAACTGGATCTCCAGGAACCCCTTATAATAGACAGTATTTTACTGGACAAAAAACATCGTGTCGGTTTCAAACGGGATGGTAATGCGTGGCACGTTGAGGTACCATCGCAGCAAAAGAACAGTGAGCATACCCTGGCCGTTTTTTACAAGGGTAAAGTTCATGAAGCAAAACGCGCTCCCTGGGATGGAGGTTGGATCTGGGCAACTGATTCACTCGGCCGTCCATGGATGACGGTAGCCTGCCAGGGACTTGGCGCGTCGGTCTGGTTTCCCTGCAAAGACCACCAGAGCGACGAACCCGATAAAGGAGCCAGCTTAACGATGACCGTTCCTGACACGCTGATCGCGATCGGCAACGGTCGTCTGCAAAGCAAGAAACAAAATAATGATGGCACCGCTACCTATACATATGCCGTAACAAATCCTATCAGCACTTATTGCATCATTCCTTACATAGGTAAGTACGCCAATTTCAAAGAAACCTACAAAGGAGAAAAAGGAGATCTTGACATCAATTACTGGGCACTTGATTACAACCTGGACATTGCCAGATCATACATGCCGAAAGAAGTGCATAATATGCTTAATGCATTTGAATTCTGGTTTGGCCCCTATCCTTTTTACGAAGACGGCTATCAGCTGATTGAAACTTCACATACAGGAATGGAACACCAAAGCGCTGTGTCGTACGGCAACTGGTATAAACCAGGTTATCGCGGCCGTGATGGAAGTGGAACCGGCATCGGAATGAAATGGGACTTCATCATCATCCATGAAAGTGGCCATGAATGGTTCGGGAATAATATTACTACTAAAGATCTCGCTGATATGTGGGTGCATGAAGGATTTACCAACTATAGCGAAACCATGTTCGTCGATTATGTATTCGGTAAAGAATCCGCAGATGCGTACAATAAAGGAACACGCCGGGGGATCAGAAATGATAAGAATATCATCCCGGATTATAATGTCAACGCGCAGGGAAGCGGAGATATGTATCCTAAAGCAGGCAATATGATCCATTCTATCCGGCATGGCCTTAATGATGATACACTGTTCAGAAAGATAATGAGAGGGCTGAATAAAACATTCTATCATCAAACGGTGACCACACAACAGATCGAGAACTATGTTTCCCAAACAGCAAAATTCAATTATTCGAAAGTATTTGACCAGTATCTGCGAACAACACAGATCCCTGCACTTGAATTCATTGTCGCGCCCGATAAAGCAAGCCTTCGTTTGCGATATGCCAATTGCGTGAACGGATTCAATCTTCCGATAACATTGACTAATGGAAAAGAAGAACTCAGGCTTCTACCTACTGATAAATGGCAGACTGTAAAACTAAAAGCAGGTCAGGCCGCACTGGTAACTTCGGAAAACATAGAGAACATGTTCTATGTAAAACCGGTTCTCCTGAAAGAATGATCCCTGACCGCAAGGACACGGGAAAACATTTTATTTCGAACAACTTCAAGTCCATCTGCAGGTCGGCCTGCCAGGATCTTCGTTATCCGTTCAATATTTTTGCCGGATGTTCATGTAATATCTTTTGCCAATCGACCGAATCTACCGTGAGCACGCCCTGGTCTTCCATCTTGCTACTGGCAAACAACATGTCGGCGCCAGTGAGGATGGTGAGTAATTCATCATCTTGCGGGTCAACAAGTTCTTTCACATCGAGCGGCACATTATTTCTGTGTGCTTCATTACGCAACATATTCATATTGCTGCTGATGATCGCCTGATGGCTGGAGCTGGCTTCCCGGGTTGTATGAATGTTTTCCGCAGCGTCGAGATCACTTGGGAATATGTATCCTTCTTTCGGAGCTTCGGCCGCATGAACGAACAGGGCAACCAGCGTAGCTTTACGCTGCACAGCCCAGCTCATGGCGGCATCCACGACCTCAAAAGGGTATTGAATGCCATTGAATAGAATGTATGCTTTTTCCATGTTTACAGGATGTGCAAAACCGGGGCCGTAACAAAGATGAGGTATTACCGAATTGTTACGTCAACGTTACTATCATGTTAGTATGCACATAAAACAACACAAGATTCACATTCTGTTCATATACTCCCATTGCTTATCACCATTCCGGGTTAAATTAATGTTGCGAATAGCATGCGCTGAAGTTTTCCACAAAAGAGCGTTGTAAATTGGTGTACCATGCTTGCCAACCCTATAAAAAAGTGTGGATACCCATGAGTAAAATTCTTACCAAAGCAGGAAACAAACTGGTCATTACACTGGCATTGCTACTGATGCTGCCCATGTATACACTGCTGTATGTGATCAAGAAAATGGAGATCGTAAAAGACCGGTACAGTGTGAAGCAGCGTTACCTCAAACGCCTCAGACAGGAGCGTGAATTAAACAGGGCATCGTCGGCAATGGCCTGATAGGGTTGAAGAGATGACCACTATGCCGGCGGCTTTCAGTTCAAACCGAATGATCAGGCAAAGGAGCAAGGCAACAATGCAGCACGACCCTGCAGCTGATATGGTTATTTCTTCTTCAGCTCTATCCAAACCGGGGCATGGTCACTACTTTTATCCCATCCGCGAACATGCTTATCGACGCCAGCTGATTTCAACCTGCTGACCAATTGCGGACTCAACAGGAAATGATCCAACCGGAGCCCTGCATCGCGTCCCCAGGCATTGCGGAGATAATCCCAGAATGTATAGATCCTTTTAGTAGGATACTTATGACGGATCGCATCCGTCCAACCCTGTTTAAGAAGCCGTTGCCATGCAGCTCTTACTTCTTTCCGGAATAAGGCATCATCCGTATATTTTTCAGGTTTGTATACATCCAGCTCGGTGGGCATTACATTATAATCACCGATCAGTATAACAGGCACGTCATGAGCGAGAAGCTTTTTTGCATGTGCTGAAAGGCGTTTGAACCATTTCAATTTGTACTCGAACTTTACACCGGGATAAGAATTTCCATTGGGAAGATAGATACATCCGATCACCATATTATGTGCGATGGCTTCGATATACCTGCTATTTACATCTGCAGGATCACCGGGAAGTGAACGCCTCGTTTCATTCAGCGTTTCTTTACGGGAGAGGATGGCTACTCCGTTCCAGCTTTTCTGTCCATGCCAGATCGCAGAATAGCCCGCAGCATTGATCGCGTTGAGCGGAAATTTATCTGAAGTTGTCTTTAATTCCTGCAGGCACACGATGTCTGGCTTTGCTTCTTTCAGCCAGCGAAGCAAAACCGGAAGGCGTCCATTGATCCCATTCACATTATAACTGGCGATCTTCATAACACTTTTCCTTAGTACTATCAAAATACGAACCAGCTGTATTGCATTCCCGGGGGAAATGAAAACAGCTGGTTCAACAGATTGCACAGGAGTATATGGCTTTATTTCACCCTGATCCGTATTACAGAGAATGACCGTGGAGGCATTGCAAACTGGATCTTTTTGCCTGTGACCCGTATTTCTGACTCTGTGGGGGCAACGTTCAATGGCTTTTCAAAAGAGTTTTCTGCCTCGGGGCTATCATGCTGCAACTGTATCAGTCGTCCTTTTGGATCAACCTTTTTCACTCCATCCAAAACGATCGGTTTTGCGACAACTTTAGAAGACACGTTTACCAGTTTGATCACCACTTCGCCTGCGATCGTATCGAGGGCAGCACTGGCATACAGGCTATCCTTACCGGCAAGTGTTTCATTATTTGAAAGGATCGAAAGAACGTGTGTGCCTTTATTGGTGGCGAATAGTTTTTGCACGTAGTAGTTTGGAGTGCCGTACGACTGAAGATTATTAACCCAGATGAGGTCGGGCTTCCACTGCCAGCCTTCTGCGTGAGCAAATAATGGCGCATAGGAGGCCATTTCCACCACGCCGGCATTGCGTTCCAGCCCTGTCATAAATGCCGCTTCAGCGATCGCGCCTTGCCAGTTGTTCGTATTGTTCGGGCTGGCACCGCGATCGGTTTGCGCCGCATATTCGCCCGCAAAGATCTTCGATCCCTCACGCGGATACTGGTCATACCGGCTGGCATTCTGTAAAAACCATTCAGGCCTGCGATAGTAATGTTCGTCAATAATGGAGGCATTCATATTGCGTAATTCCCGGTCAAGATAATTGAACCGCTCACCTTCCGGGTCTGTTCCGGAGCTGTTCACGATCTTAAAACCGGGATACTTTTTAAGTATGGCGTCTGTAAACAATTTCAGTCGCTCGATGTACTGCGGCCCCCAATTCTCATTGCCAATTCCCATCATCTTGAGGTTGAACGGAGCCGGATGCCCCATATCGGCACGAACTTTCCCCCACGGGGTTGTTGCATCGCCGTTAGCAAACTCGATCAGATCGAGAGCGTCCTGTATATACGGATCAAGTTCATCCAGTGATGCAAACTCGGCAGAATTATACTGGCAGGCCATGCCGCAGTTGATGATCGGCAAGGGTTCGGCACCGATATCCTCCGACAGTTGAAAATATTCAAAGAAGCCAAGGCCAAAAGACTGGAAGTAGTCCGGAGCAAGCCGGTGTGCAAATTCTATATTCCACCGGTTCATGATCAGCTGACGCTGATCAACAGGGCCGATCGTATTCTTCCAGCGATAGCGATTCGAAAGATCGTATCCTTCCACGATACAACCTCCCGGGAAACGTACGAACCCGGGCTTCATGTCGGCCAGCCACTGGATCATGTCTGCCCGCATGCCGCCAGGCCGGGATCTCCAGGTATCTGTTGGAAACAGCGACACCATGTCCATATCCAGCACGCCGTCGCCTTCAACCCAAATCTTCAAACGGGCTTTTAACACCGTTGCATTTGATTCAAATGATACGCTTTTGGATGACCAGGACGTGGTGGATGCCAGCGGCAATTCCGCACGGCCAAGTACAGTGGAAGCAGAGTCTTCCAGTATCACGTGGAGCCGGGCTATACCGGTCAACCTGTATTGCAGGGAGAAATCATAGCGAAGCCCTTTCTTTACACCCATTCCACGGAACCCCTCGTTCAGTAAACCCATGTCGCCCACACCTGCCTGTTTGGGTTTCAGGCGAAGAAAGCGGGGATTGGAAGGTTTGTCTTTCCCCTGGTGAAGCACGGTCACATCGCCTTCTTTTATTTTCTTCCCCTGTACCTTCCAGCCCATCAATGGTTTGAAGAATTCAAAAGAACGGTTTTTCACCAGCTCGGCGTAAATGCCGCCATCAGCGCCCATATTGATATCCTCGAAAAAAATCCCCCACATATGCGGTTGGATGGTTGCTACCGGACGGTTGGCTTTTACCACAATGTCCTGAGAAGCTGCGGGAGCGCAGTAAAGAGCGGTGACCATAGCTGTCATGGCTATGCATTTTGCTGCAGATGAATTCATAAGCAATCGAATTTAGCGATAGCGTAAAGAACGGAATAATTTAATTGTCAACAAAACATTTAAAACCAACATGCGCATCGGGAAGACATGCCAGCAAACCGTTGCGCGCACTTTTCAGGAATGTTACTTACCCGAGATCTTTCCCGGATCCGGTACCAGGTTCATAAAAGAATGGAAGTTCGCCTTATAGGTTTTAGCGTTCACCTTATAATAAAAAGCACCTTTTTTTGAGTTCAGTTTATCCTTATCGGGAAGCCTGGTGAGAAGGTCTGTGGAGAGTATTTTCCTGTTGAAATTACCTTTATCAAATTTAGCGTTATATACACTTTCGTAAAGATTCTGCAATTGAGGTATGGTGAATTTAGCAGGTAACAGTTCGAACAATAAAGGATGGAGTGCCGCTTTGTACCGTAATTTTTCCTTGGCCAGTTCTACCATTTCGTTATGATCGAATATCAGGTGTGGCAGGTGATTGATCGGAAACCATGCAGGATGAAAATCTTCGCTGAGTTGCTGTTTATATTTCTGTAGATCGATCAGGGAGAAGTAAGCCACAGAAACGGTCCGCTCCTCACTGTCACGGTCGATACGGCTGAATGTATGCAGTTGCTCCATATAAAGCATATCGATACCCGTTAAGCTTTTCAATACCCGCTGAGCTGCTTGTTCCGATGTTTCTTCCTGTTGCACAAACCCGCCGATCAGGCTCCATTCCCCTTTCCATGGCTGAAATCCCCGTTGGATCACCAGCAGCTTAAGCTCCTGGCCATCATAACCAAAAATGATACAGTCGACAGCCAGCAGAAAACGCGATTGTCTGGAATAATGCCTCATGCGGTGAATTTGAAGAATGCAATTTACTGTTTGTGGCGGACAATGGAAATCTTGCATAAACTCCCCGCCCGGAGATCCCGTTACACCGGAACAACCAATGAACGCAAAGGGCCGCAAAGATCGCCGGGTAATTTCATTCAGCATTACCCCTTCGCGTCTTTTGCGGCCCTTTGGACCCTTTCTGCTATAGTATAATTTTACATTACCCTTGTTTCCTGATCTTAAACCTTCCGGCAATTGACTTCTTCACCGTACTGTTGCAGAAATCAAACCTGAACATTGTACAGTTGAATTCACCTTCAAAGTATTTGCCTGCTGTATGCCCTACTGATTTCAATACAAAAGCGCCGGGAGAGAAAATGGACTGTCCATTTCCATTCACGCAATCTTCGGGCCTGTATACGATGAAAGCCCGCTGATCCGGTCCTACCAGTTCCAGGGTCGCACTTCCGGATACACCATGCATGTTATAAGGATAGCTTGCTACTGCAGATCCATATGTATACGCAGACAAATTATATCCATTAGGAAATCTTGCCGACAATTGCACACCCATTCCTTCAACGAGCGTGGCGCTAAAATCACTTGCATCCATCTCCTGGCCATCTTCACTAAGTATAAAATAATCGTCGTTCTCCAGTACAACGGGCTGCACCAGTTGCATAAGTTTTACGGGGTTTCCCTGATTGTCTTTTCCTATATCTCCCGTAAGTGTTGCTGTGATCACGATTTCTTCGGTCTTACTGATTTTTGCAGGTGCTTTGTACGTGGCGATCCTGTCGCTACCAACCTGCAGTGACCCTTTCCTCGGAGAGAAATCCCATTGAACTGAACTCATCACCGGATCGTATAAGGGAGACAGCAATTCGTCTATTTCATTCTTCCCATCAGATTTCGGTGAAGCATATACATTGACCTTGACCGTCTCACTTTCCCGCAGAAAAACTTTACCGCCGTCTTTTCTTCCTCCATCGATATTCAGATCATAGCGGGAATAAAACGTCCAGTCACTGAAATGTGCGGCTTCAACAGTCAGCGTATTATCATTCAGATTCCCTTTTGTCTTATTTGCTGAATAATAATATCCGTCCTTATCCTGGAAGGCAAGAAAAAGCATACGGGGATCAACACTGCCGAGATCAATACCTGCATAACGATAGGTGATCTTTACATTTTTTTTAAAATTGATCCCTTCAGGCCGGAGGCGGTATGATCGGCCCCTGCTGTTTAAAGTATTTTCTACTTCCTGAATGCTGAATACGGTCGCGCCTTCCACTGCACCTGCTGGTATGGTAATGTTAACAACACCATCTCCACTTTGGATACTGCCGCCGGTCGCGCCAATTTCTTTCTGTACAAGTTGTCCGATCGGAGCGCCTAAGGGACGTTGCAATTTTTGTGTCAGCTCTCCTGGCGGCGATGTATCAGGCCGCTCATCCGGCCTGTCTTTTTTACAGGAGGCGAATACGCTCAGCAGAAGCGCGAGTGAGTAAAAGATCTTTTTCATATTTGTCGGTTTAATGGTTACTGATAAGACACGATCGTTACGGGCAGGCCCGACTGACAGCATCTTTATCTTGTTTGTGTAAAAAATGCCGTGGTATTTTTTACCTCATCAGGCATCAACGGCAACGCTAAACTATTACGTTACAGTACTGAGCAGAATGATGGATGCACTGAATCAACAGATAAGCCGGATGAATTGCCTGAAAGGATTATTACAGCTTTGGTATATTAGTTGTACCTGTTCACCAAAAACATCATGGAACCAACCATTCAACCATTTCTTGCACTCATGCGCGAGATCTACATCGGCAGTGAAGGAAAAGACACGTTTGTGATTGACAGGGATCCCGGTCTTGGCATTATCTCCGCAGTAAAGACTGTATCGGCAGACGATGCATCAACACCGTCTCATGACGGTGGTACAACTATCGCTGCACATACCGGTCATCTGAAGTGGAGCCTTGACTATGCACTTGAATTTTATAAAGGAAAGATACCTGAAGGCTGGAACTGGGATGATAGCTGGACGCGCTTTAACGTTAATGATGAAGAATGGGAGGAATTGCAGCGCGAACTGGCGGCATCTTATGAGCGGCTCATAACAACCATCAACAATGTAAATGACTGGTCGAACCCAATGCTGCTTAAAGGAACACTCGCTCTTTTGCCACATGCATCTTATCACCTGGGAGCGATAAAACAATTGATGCTCACAATAAAAAAACAAGAGAAAACGGCCATGGGATTACAATAGATCATTGCAAGCGATGCGCCGAAGACCATGCATTTACACGCCTTCTTTAGCGCATCGCTTTTAATCGTACGACCACAACATCATGTGGAGGAATGGAGATCTTTAACGGAGTTTCCGTGCCGGCTAATGGCACTTTTTTCCAGCAATCGAAGATGGCATAGTTGATCTTTCCTGCATCAAGTGTTTGATGAGCTACGGTATCTGCGATCACGCTGGCCTTCCAGTTGTGTGTAATTGAAACAGTCTTTGTTCTATTGCGATTCAGGAACACAACTGCCCAATCGCCGCCATTCAATGGCTTGAACCAGGTTTCTACACTGTCTTTAACGGAATGTTTGAATCCCTGTATTCCGAGCGCATCCTGGTTGATCGCGATCACCTCCTTATTCGTCAATACATCGATCGTTTGTTTATCCATGCTCCGCAGATCATTACCTGCTATCAACGGAGCGGCCAGCATAGCCCACATGGAAAAATGAGCGCGGTCTTCCGCTGGCGTGAGTTGTCCGTTCCCGATCTCCAGCATATCCGGATCATTCCAGTGACCGGGACCTGCATATTGCCGAAGCCCATCCTGCTTGTCGAGGATCTGCATAACGCCCCATGCCTTCCAGGTGCCGTGATCTTTGATACAGTCGAAGCAATTGTAAATATCTCCGGTCGTTCTCCAGAGATGACCAACGGTCTGCGCCCATTTCCAGGGAGCATCGGTTCCCCATTCACAAATGCTGAGCACCATTGGGCGGCCTGCTTTTTTCAATGCTGCCGTGATCGTTTTATAGGCCCCTTCGGCCTTTAATCCTTCGGTATTGCACCAGTCATATTTGAGATAATCAATTCCCCATTCTGCATATTTCAATGCGTCCTGGAACTCGTAGCCGCGGCTACCCGGTCTGCCTCCGCAGGTTTGCGAACCGGCATCGGAATAAAGGCCGAGCTTCAACCCTTTTGAATGAACATAATCCGCCAGCAACTTCATACCGGAGGGAAATCGCTTCGGATCAGGAAAAATGAATCCCATACTATCGCGACCACCATGCCAGCAATCATCGATATTGATGTAGACATAGCCGGCATCCTTCATTCCGGTAGAGACCATCGCATCGGCCTGTTGCCTGATCATTGCTTCATCCACGTTACAGGCGAACTTATTCCAACTGTTCCATCCCATAGGCGGCGTAAGCGCAAGCCCCTGGAATTTCGTGTAATCCTGGGTATAGTTATCGCCCTGCCCGGAAACAAACGATGAATACAAAGCAACCGTGGCTAAAAATAATAGTCTTTTCATGGTATTAAGTTGTTTCCAAAAATAAGTCGCCCGGACCATCCTTCCTGATACTTATTTACCTTATGCAGGTACTTTTATGCTCATCCTCCGCCATTTCACTTTTGTGCATACACATGTCATTACTGGTATAGTTTTCGCGAAAATGGAGAAAACCCTTTATGCAAACCAATATTGTGTGGGCCGGGATTGAATATCATTCGATCGAAAACTGTCTGATAACTAACAGCACGCACGGAACAACTATCGCATCAACCATTATCGGTTCTTATGAAGGCAAACTCTACAAGGTTGACTATGCCATCAAGGTCAATAACGAATGGGAGACAAAAGAGCTTAACATCAAAGCCCGGCATAGCGATCGCGAAGAGGAGATACTTTTGGTAAAGAATAGTGAGGACGACTGGATGATGAACAATGAAAAAGTCTATACGTTCACCGGATGCATTGATGTTGACATTGCCTTAACTCCATTCACTAATACGCTACCTGTTAACCGGCTGAAACTGCACGAAGGAGAAGAGCAGATCATCTCAGTGATATACGTTGACCTGTTGAACTGGGATGTAAAACCGGTAAAACAATTATACCGCAGAGCCGCAGAGAACATTTATCATTATGAAAATATTCCCAATAATTTTGAAGCGGATATAATGGTAGACAAACAGGGCGTTGTTATTGATTACCCCGGCCTTTTCAACAGATCAGCTGTGTTGAATTCCAGGTATGAAATATGATGAATATAAACAAAAACCGGTTTGCCTTTCCTGCTGAAATGCTGTATCGCAACAAGCCCGCACGACGCAGAACCGGGAGTAAAATCTTCCATCAATTCAGTAATTAAGAACATTGTTTACCGTGATCGTCAAT
The DNA here is from genome assembly GCA_040509495.1 of Chitinophagaceae bacterium. Lineage (GTDB taxonomy): Bacteria > Bacteroidota > Bacteroidia > Chitinophagales > Chitinophagaceae > Terrimonas_A. The sequence continues at coordinate 11,731 of JBEVKW010000019.1, forward strand.
GGTAAGTTTATCATCTATAACAATGCTGCACTTTATTGCATGAGGTTATAAACCTAAACTCAACGATTGGCATATGAAATCAAACATGCTTGCCATCGGGATTGGACTCGTATTGTCCGGCCCGGTAATGGCTACCCCTATTTATGATATTCCCGATCTTAACTACCACAAATCCGCTTACCAGGTTATCACCGGTAAGGTCACCAATGAAAGTGGAGAAGTGCTCGCCGGCGTAAATGTATCTGCAAAGGCATCGGGCAAGACCACAACAACCGATCAGACGGGCAGTTTCAGTATTGATATGGCAGACAATGATACTGCGCTGGTGTTCTCGTATGTAGGCCACACCACACAGGAAATAAATATTGCCGGGCAAACGACTATCTCTGTTCAGTTGAAAGCAGATGCCAGGGCACTGGAAGATGTGGTGGTAGTCGGCTATGGCACACAACGTAAAGCCAACCTGACGGGAGCAGTCGGCACAGTGTCGGGCAATGTGCTTACTCAACGTCCTGCGCCGAATGCAGCGACATTGTTGCAGGGTCGCATTACGGGGCTGCAGGTTACACAACCATCCGGAGAGCCCGGCAGAGACAATCCGAATTTCCTGATCCGCGGACGCGGATCATTTGGCGGCAATACCGCACCACTTGTACTGATCGATGGCGTAACAGGATCATTCAATAATCTTTCCCCTGATGATATCGAAAATGTGACCGTGTTGAAAGATGCGGCATCTGCATCGATATATGGCGCACGTGCCGCAAACGGGGTGATCCTTGTAACAACAAAAAAAGGAAGAACCGGCACACCAACGATCAGTTACCGTCTCAATATCGGCCGATACACACCAACAGACCTGCCTGAATTTATATCGAACTCCGCAGAGTATATGACAATGTTCAACGCTGCCGCCGCACGTTCGGGTGTTGCTTTTCGATATCCGCAGGCTGATATCGACAGATACGCAAGCGGCACCGATCCTAACCGCTATCCGAACTTCAGCGCAACAGACTACTATTTCAATCCGGCGCTGGTCACCAATCATAACATTTCCATTTCAGGAGGCACAGACAAGAGTACGTACAATCTTTCGGTCGGCTACCTGAACCAGGACGCGATGCTGGATGCATACAAATTCAAACGTTATAACGCCTTGCTCAATTATTCTACCAAACTGAGTAAAGCCGTTACTGTCGGCTCTATTGTCAACATCACTTATAAAGACCGGAAAGAACCACCGTTCAACGGAGAGAACATGGCCCTGCTGGTGTATGCAGCGGGACCACTTTACGGACCATTCCTTCCGGACGGCAGCGGCCGCATCGTCTCCCGCGGCTATGAAGCCGAAGGCAGAAACAGAAATCCGCAGGAAGCATATGCCATGGGCTATCAGAACATGAAAGAATATAACTTCAACGGGCAGGCCTATATCGATGTCAAATTCCTGAAAAAATTCACCTGGTCTTCCAAAGCTGCCATCAACTACGTGGATGAATACTATAAAATGTATCAGCATCCCTATGAAGCATATCTCCTGAATGAAATAAACCCTGCAACGAACTATAACAGGATGTCAACCTTCGGTCCTGATATCGTTGGTGTAACTGATCAGTATGCAAAAACACTGAACCCGACAATTTACAGTACGGTAACCTACGAGAATCGCTTCGGTGATCATAACATCAAAGCCCTCGCAGGTTTTGAGCAGTTATACAACCGCTATCAAACATTGCGCGGACGAAGGATCAATACGGTTTCGACAGCACTTACAGAACTGGCCGGATATACCGCCGCCGGTGAAGCGATTAATTTTACGCACCCGCGACTGCCTTCACTCGCCGGCCCGTCTGAATGGGGCATGCAATCCGGGTTCAGCCGCATCAACTATGATTATGATGGAAAATATTTGCTGGAAGTCAATATGCGTTACGACGGCACTTCAAAAGTCTCGCCAGACTATCGCTGGGGCTTCTTCCCTTCCGTGTCTGCAGGGTGGCTGATGACCAGGGAAAGCTTTATGGAAAATATCGACTGGCTGAGTTCATTTAAACTCCGTGGATCTTATGGCACCCTCGGCAACCAGGACATTGCAACCTATGCTTATCAGAATACACTCACCATTGCCAACATCAACTATCCCTTTGGCAATAGCGGGCTTACCCAGGGAGCAGTGCTGAACAGTTATCGCGATCAGAGCATCCGCTGGGAATCAACCCGTGTAGTGGACTTTGGGTTTGATCTTGATATCAAAAAAGGATTGTTCAGCGCTACGTTTGATTGGTTTACCAAATCTTCCTACGACATCCTCGCATCACAACCGGTACCACTGAGCCTTGGCCTTGCCTCGCCAACTACCAACAATGGAAAGCTGCGCAGCCGTGGTATCGAGGTGGAGATCCGCCACCGGAATAATATAGGAGCATTTTCCTACAGCGTTTTCGGACAGTTGTCCACCGCCAAGAACCGGGTAATGGATATCAAAGTGCCAAGCCTTGGATCTTCGATCCGCCAGGTAGATTATGAATACGATGGTCACTACCTGTATATCTGGGATGGCATTTTCCAGGAAGAAGACATCAACAACCCGCGTGTGCCTGTACATGCACTCAACCCAACACCAAAAGCCGGTGATCTGAAAATGAAAGATATCAATGGTGATGGCCGCGTCGATGCTGCAGACCGTATGTTTGTAAAAGGAGCTTATCCTGACTATATCTATTCATTCGGCTTTAATGCAGACTATAAAGGCTTTTCACTTAGCGCATTCTTTCAGGGTGTGGAAGGCGTACAGAACCGCGTGAATAACTGGGGCATCGATCCGTTCATGCAGGGTACACCTCCCACAACAAAATGGCGGGATGCATGGACACCGCAGAACCGCAGCAACACGATCCCCGCTATTTATACAGCCGGATATGCAGGAGTGGCCAACTATGTTGCCTCTACTTATTACCTGATGGACGCGTCTTACCTGCGGCTCAAAAACGTGATCCTTTCCTACAACCTGCCGCAAGCCTGGATCTCCCGCATCAAGGCCAAAGACCTCTCCGTATTTATCTCCGCAGACAATCTGATCACGTGGACCAAATATGAGGGCGCCGATCCTGAACGCGCAAGCACAACCGGCAACTTCGCGCAGTATCCACAAGCTAGGATCTTCAACGCAGGCGTAAACGTTAAATTCTAAACAATGAGAAACATTATCTGTAATATAAAGACCATCACCATCGGCATTATGGCATGCGGAACGATGACCGCCTGTACCAAAGATTTCCTTGACCGCAATCCTCCAGACTCCGTAAGTACAGAAATCTTCTGGGCCTCAGAAGCTGACACCCGCAGCGCCCTCGCAGGCGTATACACCCGTTTGCAGCAAAACTTTCTCGGATACGAAAGGATTTATCTTGATGGATTATCGGACAACGCCTGGCTTTGGGACAACACCAATCAGACCCAGATGGCCAACATGACCACCGGAAGCATATCTGCAACCACCGGCGGTGCACTGAACAATATGTACAGTTCACCCTACAGAGCAATCGCATCTTGCAATTATTTCCTGGATAATATCGACAAAGCACCCGTTTCCGATGCACTCAAAAATTCCTACAGGGCACAGGTCAGATTCATCCGCGCACTTTGCTACTTCGATCTTGTTCAGGGATGGGGCGGCGTACCACTCTATGACCGCTTCCCCGCTACGCTTACGGAAGCTAACATCCCCAAAAGCACAAAGGAGCAGGTGTATGCATTCATTAATGCAGATCTCGATTTCGCTATCGCGACCCTGCCGGATGAAAAATACAATGGCTATGCGGTGAAAGGGAGTGCCCAGGGCCTGAAAGCACGCGTACTGGTGACCACACAAAGCTGGAATGAAGCGGCCACACTTTGTCAACAGATCATGACAGGCGCGGCCGGCAAATTTGCCCTAGCTAATAACTATGCAGCATTATTTACAACCGCCGGCCAGAACAATGCCGCTGTCAATACCGAGATCATGTTCTCCACCCAATACCTCGGCCCATCTGTTCCACAACGGACAAGCCCGGGCGCAGGCGGAATGGACATCGAACTCGGCTGGTTCTCCCTGATGCAACCGTACCAGGACCTGGTAAATGCATACGAAATGAGAGATGGAAAACCGATCACAGAATCTCCGTTATATGATCCGGCATCACCTTACGCCAACCGTGATCCGAGAATGGATATCTCTATAAAAGTGCCCGGCGAAACATGGATCAATCCCTCCACCAACGTTGCATGGACAGGCAGCTACGCAAGCTTCACGGGGTACCTGGTACAGAAATACGTTGATCTCAGCAGAGCTCCGTTCACCAATGCAACGGCGACTTTGACGGACCAGGATTATATCCACCTTCGCTATGCAGATATCTTGCTTATGTTTGCCGAAGCAAAGAACGAAGTAAGCGGCCCCGATGAATCTGTTTACAACGCCATTGATGCAGTAAGAGGCAGAACCGGTATCGCAATGCCGGCAACTGACCGGGCGAAGTATAATACGAAAGAATCACTGCGTGACTATATCCGTCATGAACGCAGAGTTGAATTCGCCTTTGAAGGTCAGCGTTACAATGATCTGAAGCGGTGGAATATTGCGCATATCAAACTTCCGACACTGGTAACACCAGCCAATATCCCCTTGAAATTTGAAACGATCAATTATGTTCTGCCGTTCCAGCAAAGTGAACTGGATAACAATCCACAATTGCGGCAGAATGACGGATATTAATCATTGGATTTAACAGAATTGGAAAAGTATTCCCGCAGATTACGGAGATCTTACCGCACACGTAATTACTTGTCTGCCTTATTCGATTCCGTTTGATCTTAGCTTCCGCAGATTATGCAGATAAGCCTCCGGCAATGGATGCTTATCTGCGTAATCTGCGAACGCGTTAAAAGATAGATAATGAATGAATGCCTTGTCGAACACAGGAAAATTATATCCGCGTAATCTGCGGAAAACTACACTTCTTAAAGAGCAAAGAATACACCCAACATGGAAAGAATAACAGCGAGCTACTATATCGAAACTCCATTTGATCCTGAAGACGCTGCGAAGGTGCTCGCAGGGGAACAATCCTCCGGCACATTCGTATCGGTGCCTGGAGAAACGGAGCAACTGAAAGAGCGGTTTGCCGCCCGGGTGGAAAGCATTGAATTGCTCGAAACCGTTTCGCAGCCGGCCATGCCAGGCGCAACTGATAAAGGCCGCGGATTCCAGCGCGCGAATGTAAAAGTATCCTGGAGTATCGAAAATACGGGCTACAATATTCCTGTACTGATCTCCACCCTGCAGGGAAATCTTTATGAGATCACACAGTTCACCGGCTTGCGGTTGATGGATATAGAACTGCCTGAATCGTTTGGCAAACATTATAAAGGACCTGCTTTTGGAGTACACGGCTGCAGAGAGCTTACTGCCGTAACCGGCAGACCGTTGATCGGAACGATCATCAAACCTTCGATCGGGTTAACACCTGAAGACACTGCTTCATTGGTCAACACACTTGTAACCGCAGGAATTGATTTTATCAAAGATGACGAATTACTTTCAGGCTCTGCCAACTCTCCTTTCGACTCGCGGGTGGATGCGATCATGCAGGTGATCAACCGGCACGCCGACAGAACCGGAAAAAAAGTGATGTATGCATTTAATATTACCGGGGAGATCGATGAAATGTTACAGCGGTATGAGAAGATCATCAACACCGGTGGCACCTGCGCTATGATCAGCGTCAACAGTGTTGGTTTCTCCGGCGTTAAGAAGATCTGTGATCAGCGCGCTCTTGCTATCCACGCACACCGCAACGGATGGGGAATGCTTACACGTCATCCCCTGCTGGGTATCGAATTCAAAGCGTATCAGCAATTCTGGCGGTTAGCCGGCGTTGATCAGTTACACGTCAATGGCATTCAGAATAAATTCTGGGAAACAGATGACAGCGTTGTCAATTCGATCAAAGCCTGTCAGCAACAAATGTTTGATCACAAAACGATATTACCGGTCGTATCATCCGGTCAATGGGGTGGACAGGCTTTTGAAACATGGCGGCGTACACGCACTACCGACCTGCTTTATATGGCAGGAGGAGGCATTATGGCGCATCCAATGGGACCGCAGGCTGGCGTGGCCGCATTGCAACAGGCATGGCAGGCTGCAACAAATGGATCAACCCTTCAGGAAGCAACAGCACAGTACCAAGAATTTGCAAAGGCAGTCGAAAAATTCGGATCAAAAAATTGACACTACAGCAAAACATATTACTCGCTTTTTATGGAGATGACTTCACGGGCTCCACTGATGCGCTGGAATTCGCCAGCAATGCAGGGGCAACAGCCATGTTGTTCATCAAACCTCCAACAGCCGATCAGTTAGCACAATATCCATTGCTGAACGTCATTGGCGTGGCAGGTGCTACACGCTCAATGTCACCACAGGAAATGGAAGACGAACTCCTCCCCGCTTTCGATCGGTTGAAATCTACAGGAGCAACGCACATCCATTATAAAGTATGCTCCACGTTCGATTCATCACCTACTACAGGAAGTATCGGGAAAGCAATGGACATTGCTCAGCTCGTGTTTCCCGGCCGGCCGATCCCCGTGCTCGGCGGTATGCCGGCATTGGGACGATACTGCGTCTTCGGAAACCTGTTTGCAAAAATGGGCATCGGAAGCAATGGAGAGATTTACCGGCTCGACCGTCACCCCTCCATGATCAATCACCCGGTTACACCTGCAAACGAAAGTGACCTTATCCATCACCTGCAAAAACAAACCAGCCTGAAAGGACATCTCATCGATATAATCCAACAGGCAAAACCTATACCCCAATGGCTGCAGCCAATGCAGACTGAGCCCGGCTTTATCCTGTTTGATGCGCTTCATGAACAAGACCTGTTAAAAACAGGCGAATGGCTGGAAGACCGTGCACAGCAACAATCACCATTATTTTCTATTGGATCTTCAGGAATAGAAATGGCATTAGGCAAATACTGGAATAGTACCGGAAAGTTGAAACAGGTACAACAATGGCCGGACCCCGGGGTCGCCAATCCTTTGCTGGTTGTCTCCGGCAGTTGTTCACCCGTCACCGAAGCGCAGATCAGCTATGCGGCAAGATCAGGATTTCAATTAGTAGAACTGAATGCAGCCGCAGCTATTGAACATTCAATTGACCTGGAAGAGATCACTGACAAAGTGAATGCTCATCTGGAAGAGGGGCAACATGTACTTGTACATACGGGCGCCCGGCAATCAACAAATCTTTCCTCGCGGAAATTGGGCTCGACGCTTGGTCTGATCGGCAAATCAGCAGCTGAAGCGGGGCTCACCAAACGCATCATCATTGCAGGAGGCGATACCAGTAGCTATGCTGCGAGGGCAATGGAGATCGACGCAGTTTCCATGATCGCTCCGCTGGTCAACGGAGCTCCATTATGCAGGGCGCATGCTGCTAATCAATGGATAGATGGACTGGAAGTAAACTTTAAAGGCGGACAGGTTGGAGCAGAAGATTATTTCACTCTATGCGTTCGCGGTAAAAAATAATTCTCACAAAAAAAAACACCATGGCACAGAAGACAATTGGCCTCATTCACACATCGGCAACACTTGTTCCCGTATTTGCGGAGCTTTGTAACAGGTATCTGCCCCAGGTAAAAGTATTCAACATTGTTGACGACAGCCTTATTAAAAATACGATTGCCTGCGGCGAGCTTACACCTGCTACATCAAAGCGGGTAGTAAATTATGCAGGCTCCGCACAGGAAGCAGGCGCCGATCTCATCCTGTTCACCTGCTCTTCTATCGGTCCGGCGGTGGAAACCGCTGCGACCCTGAGCGATGTCCCTGTTCTGAGAGTAGATCAACCGATGGCGGACATAGCCGTACAAACAGGGAGGCGGATCGGTGTGATCGCAACACTCCCAACAACACTACAACCTACCAGTGACCTTGTAAGAAGAAGGGCTATTGTAGCAGGCAAAGAGATCGAACTCTCATCAAAACTTTGCGAAGGTGCTTTTGATGCGCTGATGAATGGAGACGCTGCAACACATGATAAAAAAGTAGGAGAAGCCCTGATCGAACTCTCAAAAGATGTGGATGTAATACTGCTGGCCCAGGCGTCAATGGCCCGTGTAGTGGATACGCTCGACGGTAAGGACAGGCGCGTGCCTATCCTCGCAAGTCCGGCTATTGCCATACAACATATTGCTTCCCTCCTTTAACCATTTGCCATATGAAAAATCTCAACCGGCTCAGCCTGCTCATTTCCGGTATTGCAGCGATTACCGTGATCGCAGGCATACTCCTGCAAAATGCGCGCATATTTCAACCGGCAGCTCTGATAGCAGCGATCACGCTGGCCGTAGGACTTGGATCCGTTGAGTCGCTCAAAGGATATCGTTACACCGCGTGGATCATTGCAGCGGTTGTTGCGGGCATGATGTACCCGCAGGCTTTTCTGCAATGGGGAGATATCAATCTGCGCGACAAAACACTGATCCTTGTCATCATACAACTGGTGATGTTCGGCATGGGAACACATATGAGCCTCCGGGATTTCAAAGGATTTGCCACAACAGGCAAAGGGGTATTGATCGGATTGTTCTGCCATTTCTCCGTAATGCCGTTGATGGGTTTGCTGCTCATTAATGTTTTTGATTTTGAACCGGAGATCGCCGCGGGCATTATCCTCATTGGCAGTTGCAGCAGCGGGCTGGCTTCAAATGTAATGGTCTACCTGGCCAGGGCGAATCTTGTACTGTCTGTGATTGTTACGGCTATGGCAACGCTCGTGGCACCCTTTCTGACTCCATTGCTGATGAAATTACTGGCAGGCACACTGGTTGACGTGAAATTCATTGAGATGATGATGGAGATCATCAAGATCGTGCTGGTGCCCATCGGAGCTGCCTTATTGCATGACTTCCTCAAAACCGCTTCATCCGCTCAAAAGAAAAAGATCTATATCACGGGCATTGCTTGTGCTATATGGCTGGCGATACTGTTATCAGGTCTATCCGGCTGGATAGCCGCCAATACATCCGTGGCAATGCAGCAAAGTACGACCATGCTCTCTTTCTTTGCCGGCGCTGTGCTTGCCGGAATATTGTATCACCAGCTTTACAGGCGCTATCCGGGGATCGATAACCTGATGCCTTTACTGTCTATGTTCGGCATCATCTATTTCACTACGGTGACTACTGCGGCGGGAAGAGATAACCTGCTCCGTGTCGGCTTTCTTCTCTTCATTGCATCGGTGATACATAATGCTGCCGGTTATTTCTTCGGATACTGGTTAAGCCGTTTGTTTGGAATGGATAAGAATTCAAGCAGAACGATTGCATTTGAAGTAGGATTGCAGAATGGCGGTATGGCAAGCGGACTTGCCGGCGCGATGGGCAAATTGGGAACAGTCGGTCTGGCTGCCGCAGTTTTTAGTCCGTGGATGAACATCAGCGGAAGCTTACTGGCGAACTACTGGAGAAGGAGACCTGTAAAGGAAGAGGAGGTTCTTCATGGCACTGACGGTGTCGTAACGAGCAGTGGAGAGCGAGAAGTAGTGAGAATGTAATGAGTTTTGCGGGGGTTTTCAACCTGGAGAGCCTGAGGGCCGTTTGCCGGGCGGGCAAAGCGCTTTTTTCCGAGGGGGCTCGGAGGGTCCCTTTAGTTTTTGCCGGGCGGGCAAGGGCGCTTTTTTTTCGACGAAGGGTCGAAGTCTCTGTTTACTTTTTTTGCCTTGATGCAAAAAAAGTAACAAAAAAAAATCAAGGCTGAGGAAAAAATGGCTAAAAATGGGAGGGTGTCACCTGCACAAAAAAAA